>JBJTUC010000031.1:0-9336 GCA_046080505.1 Planctomycetota bacterium | reverse complement strand
GGCGGTCAACCGTTCCGCAATCTCCACGCCCTCCTCGCCGTAACCCTCGACAGAACGCAACTCAGCAGTGACCTGCGCCTGCAGATGATCGGCGCGAGCTTGGGCCTCCGCCTGTCGCGCGCGCGCGGCATCACGCGCCTGGACCTGAACCGCTGCCTCGCGTTCCAGTTCACCGCTGCGAGATCGCAAACGCTCAGCCTCCGCCGCCACACCCTGCACGCGCTCGTGCGCAGCATGACGCCGCGCCTCCAACCGCGCGCTCTCCCGCTCAAGCGTGAGGTGCTGTTCACGCCACTGCAGATCCGCGCTCCTTGCAGAGGCCGCATCCGCGGCGCATGTTGCACGCGCCTCCTCGAGCGAACCCATCCGCTCCTCGCACATACGGACCTGATCGTTTGCGCGTGTGACGCCATCCTTCAGTTGTTCGAGCGCAAGCGCATGCTGTGCGACGCGCGCATCGAGCGCACCCAGAGCCGCCGCATCTTGCTGGAGCGATGCACGCGTGTCGCGGATGGCCGCTTCGGTGAACTCGATCCGCTGCTGTGCCTGCTTGACGGCTGAGACCGCTTCGAGGCGATCGCGCTCGAGGCGCTGCTGATGTTGCATCACCACATCCCGCGCGTTCTCCCGCTCCCGCTTTTCGTGCTCAGCCTGCTCAATTGCGGCTGTCAGCCCATCACGCGCCGCCGCGGCCGCGTCCACAGCAAGACCGCACTCCGTGAGACGCGTGCGCTGCTCGTGATACTGGTCGAGAATGACGGCGGAGCGAAGCGCCTTACGCCGCGCATCGAGTTCCACGAAGCGTTTCGCCTTCTCCGCTTGGCCTCGCACAATCCGAAGCCGCCGTTCCGCACCAGCCAACTGCTCGCGAATCACCACGAGGTTCCGCTCGGCTGCTTCCAACTTGCGTGCCGCTTCTTCCTTTCGGGCGCGGAACTTCGCCACACCCGCGGCCTCTTCGAGTATCGCTCGGCGCTCGGCGGGATTGGCCTCGAGCAGCGCAGCCACTTTGCCCTGCTCAATGATGGAGTAAGCATCGGTGCCGATGCCCGTGTCCATGAAAAGTTCCTTGATGTCGCGCAGCCTCACCTTACGGCCGTTGATCAGGTACTCCGACCGTCCATCGCTGTAGAGGCGGCGAGTCACTTCCACCTCATCCGCATCGACCGGCAACGCACGGTGCGAAACCTCATGGCGCCGCACGAGCGACGTGCCGATTTCAGCGGCAGTCAGTTCTCCCTCATCGAGCCCGCTTTCCGCCTCGCTTGTGCTCCGCTGCACGGGTGTCGCCAGAACGGGATTCTCGAACACCAGCGAAACCGTCGCTGATCCCATCGGCTTGCGCACCGCGCTGCCGGCGAAGATGACATCAATCATCGCACCACCACGCAAGCTCTTCGCGCTGCGTTCCCCGAGCACCCACTTGATGGCATCGACCACGTTGCTCTTGCCGCAACCATTGGGACCGACAACCCCGATGATCGGTTCATCGAACCGAAACTCGGTGTGATCCGCGAAGCTCTTGAAACCGCTAAGAACGAGTTTGGATAATCTCACTCCGACCTCCTGTCGCAACCCTGGTGGCTCATCGTCCGTGAAGAGCAGCCCCACCATGGGGCTTCACCACTAATCACCTCGGCACAGTACCCGATTTTGGATCACTCTTGGCCGGTTTTCCGCCACCGGTTGGAACGCCCTGCGTCGGAGTCAGCCCCGGCACCATCGCCGCGGCAGAGGCCGGCTGGTCGGTCGTGACATCCTCATCTTCGATGAACTCTGGCCGATCGGTCCGCTCCGCCTCTTGTCCAGCCTTCGCGATCGCAGCGATGATTCGGTCCTGCTCAACCTTGAATGCCGCTGGGATCGCTCCCTCTGAGGACAGGGCATAGATCGCGCCAATGGTCTGGCTATATGTCATTCCTGCACCAGGAGCGGGGCGGTCCGTTGTCTTGGTATGGCCGAGGAAACGGATCAACTCATGCAGTTTCAGCGATGACTTGTCCACTCGTGCTTCCACGCCAGAGGCAGGGCGAAAAAAGACAGTGGCGAAGTCGTCACCCTCATCCACCTTGATCAGCAAGTTGCCATCCCATGCCCGCAGGCTCATCGGAGCCTTCAGCGTCTGATCGCTGCCGAACACGGCAATCGACGGCTTGCCAGCCTGAGACACGTACACCATCGGATGCTGGCTCGGCACCACATCGAGACGGAACTTCTCATCAACCATGCTGCTTGAAACGATCGGATCACCGCGCTTGCGGAGCGCCTCGTACGCGGCGAGCCGAATATCAATGTCGCTGTCTTCGAGCAGCGGGCGCAGACCAAGATCGATGGCAGGATTGATGCTCATGCGCTCGAGAAGTCGAATGGCTGGCACACGAAGCTCTGCACTTCCAGACTTGGCCATGGCCAGCAAGGGGGGTACCACGAGCGGATCGTCGAGGCGCGCGCCCGCTTGCAAAGCGGCGAAGCGCGGCTGCTCTTCTGCGTAGTCATAGAGCGGGCGAATCGAAGTGAGGCTCTTCGGCCCAAGCGCCTGCCACCGCATACTTGCGGCCTGCGCGCCACCGGGATTGTTCACGACCGCGCGCGCAATCTCCGAAGCAGTCGCATCGATCGGGCCAACATTGATGGATGTATGCCGAAGCATTTCGACAAACTCGTCGCTGCGCGAATGCCACGAGGGTGGAACATCCACCGTGATCAGTTCGCCCGTTCTGCCTTGCGCAGTGTCACCTCTCTGGCGCGGCTCTCGAGGGAAGTTCGAATTGATCGCGCTCGCGATGAGCCGTGAACGCGAGTGACTTGGGGTGGCCATCACCAACTTCACGGGCAACGACTTCAGTGTCTTGCCTCCGTTGAGTACTCGGCCGCTGAGTTGATTGACAAGCGATTGCGCGCGATCGGAATCATCGGCAAACGGGTTGACGATGATCGGTCCCTTTGCCTCCGCGACCGAACGCACTTCGCGGCTTCCGACGAGCAGGACACCGGGCCGCAGCCCCGTCGTCCAAAGCGTGCCCCCCTCCAAACTCGTGGTACTCGTTCCAGGCGACGCGTACACCCGCACGTCGAATGCGGTGCCCTTCGGTGCGCCCGCTGGAACAACTCCCTCGACGATCACGATCGCCGTGTCTTCTGAGTTCAGCAACTGTTCAGGCTGAACGCCACCGAGTCCCTCGCTCTGATCACCAACGCCGTAGCGCAGCATTTCGCGCAGGATGTACTGCCGCACCTCGGCAGGGGCCGTGCGACTGCCCGTGCCATTGAGCCCAACCACAAAGCCGTAGCCGCGCACAATGACTGGCTGGTAACCCACAACCACCGTTTCGCTCGCCACTGTTCCGCGCATGATCGGATCCACATCAAGCGGGATCGGCGGGCGTTCAGCCCGCTTCGGCGCGACTGTCGGATCGGCTCTTTCGATGTTGGAGCACGCGCTCAGAGCAATGCCAAGCAGGACCGTAAGGGTTCGCAGTCGAATCCACATGCACATGCCATCACTGCTCATCTCGCTACCGCGGAACGATACCTCAGAGGAACAGTCGACTGCAGGGGCAGGACTGTTGACTCGACAATCGTGCAAAGTTCGATACCGACACTTGCAGTGTGCAGAGTCTGGGCTAGATTGGAATGGAATGCCCAGGAATCACAGCCGATTCATTGTTGTCATGGCCGCTGTGGTTGGGATCACTGCGTTCGCCGCTCGGGCAGATTGCCTTGGCGATGTTGATGGCGATAATGTCGTCGGTGGCATCGATCTCAGTCTCGTGCTTGCCGCTTGGGGCAGCGATGGGCAGGGCGAGAACAACGCTGATCTCAACAGTGATGGAGCTGTCAACGGCACCGATCTCACCCTTCTGCTTGGAAGTTGGGGGAGTTGCGTCACAGTTCCCAGTTGGGCAACGCTGATCGAGGCGGCGCCGGATCCGACCGTCATTTACGACCCTGCGATTCGGCTGGCAATCACCCAGTCAGGTTTCGCGTGGCGCGTTCGAGACACCTTCACGCAGATGGAAATGCTGCTGATACCGAGTGGCGGCTTCATGATGGGATGTCCGACATCCACAGGGTGCTACGCCGACGAGTACCCGCTGCATCCAGTGACACTCAGCAGCAGTTTTTACATGGGTCGATTCGAAGTCACCCAAGCGCAGTGGGTCGCGCAGATGAACTACAACCCGAGTTACTTCCAGCCGCCAAGTTTTCCTGGCTCAATGGATCGACCAGTTGACTGGGTCTCCTGGAACAACATCCAAGGATTCCTCGCCGCCACTGGAATGATGTTGCCCACCGAAGCGCAGTGGGAATATGCGGCGCGCGCTGGTACGACGACCACCTACCACGGGACTGCATCGCAGCCTGCAGGCTCGAACGATCCCTCGATTCTGCCGAGCATTGCGTGGTTCAACACGGTGCCGGGCGATCCGTTCTATGGAACGCAGGTCGGCGGCGGGAAGCTCCCGAACGGCTTCGGACTGTTTGACATCACTGGGAATGTGTGGGAGTGGGTGCGCGATCGTTATGCAGCGGACTACTACTCGTATAGCCCTGCGATCGATCCGATGGGAGCCGCAACAGGTGGATACCGTCCGATCCGTGGAGGCGGCTGCGGCTACGACGCAGATTCATGCCGAATCTCTGCTCGCGGCGAGGCACCAACTGGATTCGCGCACGGGATGATCGGCTTTCGCGTGATGCGCCCCAACGACAACTGAAGTCAGTGGCTCAAGCGGGCAACTGCCACCGCACCAACAGAACTGCGGGAGCTGGAGGAAACGCGAGAGAAACTCGCACAAGGCGATAGTCGCGGGCCTGTTGCCCAAGTTGTTGGAAAGCCTGCATCACAAGCGCCTCGTAACTCGGCATCTCGGGCAGATCGAGTCCATCGCCGAGATCATCGAGAATGAGCGGTGGCACATCGATCGGAAGCCGCGAACTCGCCCGAAGAGCGAGGTCCGATGAGAACGGCTGCGACAATGTTGAGTGCATGCTTGTCTCCAAAGTCTCAAGACCCTCGAGAGACTTGTGGATGAAGAGATCACTCGTGAGCGCCTGCGACGGGATGGAACCCGCCGTTACAAATTCAGAATGCTGATCGTCCGGCCGCCATCGTGTCGTGGCAACTGCCGGGGTGAACGATCCAACGAAGAGATCAGCAAGACCAGGGTGCCCCAGTACCCCGTCAGCGAGTTCGAAAATGTATGCACCAGAACGAGAGGAGGCGTGAACCGTCGAACGAGGAAACGAAGAGAATTCACGGA
Source organism: Planctomycetota bacterium (assembly GCA_046080505.1). Lineage (GTDB taxonomy): Bacteria > Planctomycetota > Phycisphaerae > Phycisphaerales > SM1A02 > F1-60-MAGs104. The sequence continues at coordinate 4,072 of JBJTUC010000031.1, read as the reverse complement.
TCAAAAACTCCGCCTCATTCGCGCTCGGGAAGAGCGGACGCGGCGCCGTTTGCGGATCGGACTTTGGAGTTCCCATGCGAAACACGGACAGCGCTCCGAGCGGGCGAAGTCGCTGGAGTCCCACGAGACCGACGATGACGGCCAAGTCAGCCCGCTCATGCGCGTCGATCGATGGCGTCAGAATCTGGCTGGTGAGCCGAAGCTTCGCCTGAACGCCGAACACCCCAGACATGCCGTGGAATGCAAGATGGGGTCGTCGGCTCTCTCGATCTGAGCATTCTGCTTGCGTCATGGGACTCGGCTGGGGGAGCAGCCGATCTTGATGGAGACGGTGTCATCGGTTCAGGCGATCTCACGATTCTTCTCGCTAGTTGGGGCGATTGCCCGTGATTCTGGGCATTCCGCCCTTGCAGTAAAGTTGTCGTTCGGGGCCTAAGGCAGCGCAGGCTTTGTCCCGCTTTGGCTTGCGCGGGCAACTCGTCTTGTTATGGCGGATGTTGCCATCATCGGAGGCGGCCCTGGCGGACTGTTCACAGCCTACGAACTCCAGCGGATTGTCAACAGGCCGACGCGTGTGACGATCTTTGAGGCTTCCGATCGCCTCGGCGGGAAGGTGCAGACGGCGCAGTTCGCGTCGGCCGCGGTGCGTTACGAGGTAGGCGCTGCGGAGTTCTACGACTATGAGCGACTCGGGCGCGATCCACTCAAGGACCTGGTCCTCGAACTTGGATTGCCGCTTCGGCCGCTGAACGGTCCAGTCGTCTTGGTAGACGGTCATCCGATTGCCAATGTCGATGATGTTCGCGATCGTCTCGGGTCTGCCGCCGCGAACGCGCTGCTCGCGTTCGATCGTCAGGCTCGCGACAAAATGACCCCTCGCGAGTTCTATTCATCTGGCAGCGTGGATATTGCCGTCGCTCCTGACCCCGCGCGGTTCGACGCCACGCTGACCAGTATTGCAGACCCCCAAGCACGCTCGTATGTAAAGCATCTCATCCACAGCGATCTCGCCGCGGAACCCGCACAGACCAACGTGGAGTACGGGCTTCAGAACTATCTGATGAACGACCCCAAGTACATGCAGCTGTACGCCATCGATGGGGGGAACGAGCGGCTGATGACCTCACTGGCTGCGCGCCTGGACGCCGACGTGCATCTGCAATGCCGGGCCACGCAGGTGGCCCGATCTCCGAATGGCAGGCTCAGTGTGCGCATGGAGCAGCGCGGTGTGTCGACGGAACGAGAGTTCGATGCAGTTGTTGCAGCGGTTCCGCACAACGCGATGGCGCAGATTGATTTCGCGGGACCACGGCTTGCGACTGCAATCGCCCGCCATCAGTCACATCACAATCACCCGGCGCATTACCTGCGTGTGACGCTTCTTTACGAAAGGCCCTTCTGGCGGGATCGAATTCACGGTTCATTCTGGATGCTCGACTGCTTTGGAGGGTGCTGTCTTTACGACGAGGCGCTGAGGGATCCTTGCGTCAAGCACGGGGTTCTCGGATGGCTGCTTGCAGGTGATTCCGCGCGGGAGATGGCGCTTGCCCCTGATGAGGAGATTGTTCGCCGAGTTCTCGAGGCCCTGCCTGCGGGACTGGACGTCGGCTGCGTTGTCCCTATCGAGACTCGGGTGCATCGGTGGGTCGGAGCCGTGAGTGCCATGCCGGGCGGCACACACCACATGCCATTGGACCGGCGCCACTGCCCGGAACCCATCGACCATCCAAACCTGTTCGTGGTCGGCGACTATCTTTACGACTCGACCCTGAACGGCGTGCTCGACTCTGCCGAGTATGTCGCAGGCTGGATCGCCTCCAACATCGCGCAAGATTCATCGCTGTAACTGTCCACACAATTCCATGACAACCACACCACACCAGATTCTCGGCAGCGCAGCACAGTCTGATCGATCGTCCGACCTGCTTGCCCCCAATGCAACCGTCGAGGAGTGCGTACCCATCGGAGGGGATGGAGCAAGCATGTCAATCGTGTGCATTCCCACATCTGAGGGCGACCTGCCCTCGGCTGTTCGACAGTGGATCGATGCAGATCCCTTGTCGGAGGGCCGCCCGGCCCTTTGGACAGCGTTCCAAGGTACGCACATTTACTGGTCGACTGGGCGCTGTGCAATTCTTGCGCCGACTGAACGCCTCGAATCGCTCCGCAAGGTCATTCTGGAGGCAGGCAAACATGAACGCGAATTGCAGGCGATCGAGCGGAGTGTCTCCCAGTGCTGGCCAGCGCTCGAGTCTGACGCGCCACTCGCTTTCGAGTTCAGCGAGCGATCGTTGGCGCGGCGCAACGAACTGCAGGAACGGTTGGCACAAGCGGTCATACTTCGGTCACGCCTTGCTCGCATCTCGCCCTATCTGCTTTCACCGCTTGAGCACCCGCCGACTCTCGCCAGCCAAGTCGCAGAACGCATGCGCGAGCGCCTGTGTATGACTTCACGATTTGAGGCACTCGGCGCACAGCTTGATGTCATTCGAGATACGTATGAAATGTGCGGTCAGCGAGCGAGCGACTACTTCCTTGCGCGTACCGGGCATCAACTCGAAATTGTGATTATCGTGCTACTCGCCGCACAGCTGCTCTCGTGGGCATTTGAGTACCTAACCGCCACCACCTCGTGACAGCGCGTTTTTCTTCGATCGATGTGCTGCGAACCATCGCGATCTTCGTGATGGTGTTTGTGCATTTCAGCGAAAATCTTGCTGGGTACACCCCGGACATTGCAGGCTTTGGCGCGCCGCTCTTCGTGTTTCTGTCTGGGGCGAGCTACTTCCTCTGGTCTGACGGGAAACTGGCCAGAGGATCGGATGAGCAGAGTGTCTCAAAGATCTCGGTGCGTCGTGGACTGTTCGTTTTCGGCGCTGGCTTCGCCTTCAATGTGTTGATTTGGCTGCCAGAGGACATCTTCAACTGGGATGTGCTGACCTTCATCGGGTCTGCGCTGCTTGTGCTCAATATCTTGCGCCGCGTGCCGCAGCCGGTGTGTGTATTCATCGCTTGCATCGTGGTACTGATCTCGCCAGTCCTTCAACAGATGGCTGACTATGCCGCGTTCTGGGAACAGGGGCACTTTGATTACGACTGGACACTCTCCGATGTACTGACTGGCTTCATTGCCACGGGCTACTTTCCGATGTTTCCGTGGATCGCATTATCGATCGCTGGCTATCTGTGCGCATCACAACTCTTTGCGCGCACGGGGACGAACCATGATCGGGCTGGCATGACCAATCGGCTGATGCTCTTGGGACTCTCTCTCGCCGTGGCGTCTGTTGTGTTCATCATCTCGCGACCGCTGATTTCTAGTAGCGCTGCGTCTCGCTTTCTCGGGGGATGGGATCTCTATCCCCCGAGTACTGAGTATGTGCTTGGCACGATTGGCATGGCCATCGTGTTGTTCGCGGTCGGGCATCGCTTGCTCGATCTTCAGCCTGTGCCGAGACGATGGAGAGGACTGGTTGCGACGGCGGAGTCGTTCAGCAGGTACTCGCTGACGATCTACGTACTGCACCACATCGTGCACATCTGGCCGCTGTGGGTGTATGGGTTCTCGACGACAGGCGATCCACAGGGTTACTGGCAGGAAGCGATGCCGCTATGGATGGCATGCGTGCTTGCCACCATCTTTCTGGTTGGCTGCTGGCTTCTCTTCCACAAGTTTGGAGCGCGCCGTATCTGGGGCCTTGAACGCTGCATGCGCTGGGTCTGCGACTGATACCCCTTCAGAACGCACACACCAATCAATGGGCGCTACAGGAATCGAAGACCCTCAGGAAACCCCGAGAAAACCGTTAGTCCGCAAAGGCCAGGTGCAGAATCGGGTGCAGTTGGCGCCGATCAAACGAATGCAACGACGCCCGCAGTCAGCGACCTGCTGGTCACACTGCAATCTCTGCCGTCCTCAGCTCGTGCTGAATTCCTCGCACTGATCCAGAGGACAGACTCGACAACTTGCCGCACGTGAACTGACACAGGCTGGTGACTACAAGATCATTTTCGCACTTTCCCTTTTTCCGAACTTACCGCTAGTGGGTTACTCCAACGACAATTGCCCGCA
>JBJTUC010000030.1:0-13461 GCA_046080505.1 Planctomycetota bacterium | reverse complement strand
CGGATCGATCGGAATGAACGTCACCCCATCCGCGCCAGTCTCCCGTGGTGGATTCTGGCGACCGCGCTATGGGCATGTGGAACATGGATCGTGATGCAGCCGATGCAGATGCGGGGGACTGCGCTGTGAATCTGCCGCGTTTCATGGTGCTGATGTTCGTGTGCGCGGCGGCGCCGTCTGCTGTGGTGTGGGCGGATGGCGGTGCGATCGTGGACCGTGGGGAGTGGGGCGGTGGTCGATTCGTATTGTGGGTGAGTCCTGCGCCGCCAACCGTCGGGGCAACGGAGTGGACCCTGCTGTACTCGGCGGATGCTGCGTCGTCTTCGCAGCGCATGGTGCTTCGGCTTGATGGCGAAGGCGGCGCGTGGCAGGAGGGAACCTTCACGCCGGTGGATGCAGGCAGTGCGATGCACACATGCGTTACCTCGTTGCCATTCGCAGGCGAGTGGACCGTGACATTGCAGAGTGACGGCAGTGCATGGCAGCCTCACACCGTGGCGCTTCGCGTGCAGCCCGCGGCGGAACCGTGGCATGCTGCGCTTCCGTGGATGCTGCTGTGGATTCCGGCGGGTGTTCTTCTGGTCTTGCGTGAATCGCTCGCCATGCGGCAAAGCCGAGCATGAAACGGAGCGTTATCCTCGTTGCATGAGCACGGCGGAGACAGCCTCGCAGATGAAGTCGCCGTGCGCACACAACGGCACCGATGATCTGCGCGGGTTTGTGTCTCTCGATGACATGGAGTCGATGGCCCGCACGCGGCTGAGTGAGATGGCGCATGCATATTTCGTTGGGGGTGCGGGCGATGAGCGCACGCTCGGGCAGAACAGAAGTGCCTGGTCGGAGATCGACATTTGGCACCGTGCACTCGTCGATGTCTCGAAGCGTTCGACCGCCTGCAACCTGTTCGGCCGCCCGAGCAGCATGCCGATCTTGGCTGCACCGACCGCGCTGCACAAGCTTGCGCACGCCGATGGGGAATGTGCGACCGCACGCGGATGCGCAGCCGCCGGCGTTCCCATGGTGATCAGTTCGCTTGCATCGACTGCGATTGAAGAGATTGCAGCGGCGGCGCAGTGCCCGCTGCTCATGCAGGTGTATCTCGGGCAGGACCGTGTACTTGGACGCGATCTGATGGCGCGTGCCGAAGCGGCGGGAGTTGTCGGCTTCCAACTCACGGTTGATACTCCCGTCTGGGGACTCCGCCGCCGCGAGATCACAAGCGGATTTCATATGCCGCCCGGGATGGATGTCGTCAATCTGCGCGGTGCAGGTGGAGGAAAGTCCTCGACGGGTGTGGGCATCGCAGAGGTGCTTGGATGGACGATCTCGCCGTCGGTGACATGGAAGGATCTGGAGTGGGCGTGCGGACTGACGAAGTTGCCTGTGTATGCGAAGGGCATCTGCCGCGCCGATGATGCTCGGCGAGCGGTCGATGCTGGTGCGCGCGGCGTTGTGGTGAGCAATCATGGCGGACGGCAACTGGATGGCACACCCGCCACGGCGCGTGCGCTGCCAGGCGTCGTCCGTGCGGTGGATGGTCGCGTCCCAGTCCTTGTGGATGGCGGCATTCGGCGCGGGGTCGATGTGCTGCGTGCGGTGGCGCTCGGCGCGACGGCTGTGCAGGTGGGTCGCCCCGTGCTCTGGGGGCTTGCGTGCGGCGGCTCCGCGGGTGTTGCAAGATGCTTCGAGATCTTGCGCGAGGAACTCGACCGCGCGATGGCGCTCGCCGGCTGCCCCGATGTGGCGAGCATTCAGGAAGATCTGCTCAAGCAAGGCTGAAAGAACGCGGCGGCGCGCGCAGTCCGAAGGGCCTGTGGGTGGGGAGGGCGCATGCGGCTTTGGCTTGACCAAACCGTTCCCGCTGATACCCTAACAAAGACCAAACGCATGGGCCCCCATGGCTGGAATTCCCGACGAGATTCGGCAGCGTGCTGCACTTCTTGTGCAGTCGTCTTCGGCACTGCTTCCCGCATTGCGCACTGCTGCAGGAGGCCCATCGCAGGATCGTTGCGCGAGCGGCACGGGCGCTGACATGTCCGCCGAACTCGGCGTGGTGCACGAGTGGATGTGGCGCGAGGCGCGACATGCCGCGTGGACAGTGCCACATGGCGTGATGATCGCGCTCTGCTGGCGAATGCTCGATTCGGTCCAGGATGGCCGTGTCGCTTGGGTTGGACGACATGCGTGGCCCGCTCCGCGTGCATGCATTCGCAGGGATGGATCGCGTCTGTTGCTCGAGCGTTCGCTCTTTGTCGATCCAGGCGCGTCCTGTTCTCAGGATGAACGCATCTGGGCAGTTCAGCAGTCGCTCGCATGCGATGGCATTTGCGCGGTCGTGTTTGATGCGAGTGGCTTTTCGATGGTTGCCAGTCGGCGCCTGCAGTTGGCGGCTGCGCGCGGTGATGGTCGACCTGCAGTGCTTGCCTTGGCTGTGCGTCCATGGCATGAACGCCTCACGCCAAGCGCAGCGGCAACACGCTGGGGTGTTTCGCCTTCGCCGCCACAGGTCGCTGGTGTGCTGCCCGCACGCGCGCTTGGTCACAGTGCGGACGAGCGAGGCGAGGCGCCTGTGTGGAACGCGGCACTGCTGCGCGCGCGCGGGGCGATGGCACATGCGGTTGGACAGTGCATACATCGAATCGAAGCGACATGGTCATGGAGCGGCGCATCGCCGCATGTCGACACTTCGGATGTCGGCTTCGGTATGGAGCTGCGACCATGATCGCTCCGAACGCGATGCAGCCGCTGCAGCGGCGAATGCTCGCGGTGGCGTTCCCGCGCTGGTCTGCGGAATGTGCGCGGCGCACTGCGCGCCGTCAGGGCGTCGCCATCGGAAGTGAGACGGCAGTGCTCGTGATCGCTGAATCGCATGGTGCGCGCATTGTGCATGACTGCTGCAGTGGCGCCGCGGCGATCGGCGTGCTGCGCGGCATGTCGCTTGTGCAGGCGCGCGCCATCTGCAGCGGTGCCCGCGTGGAACTGCCGCATGTGCCAGAGCGTGATGCATCGATGCTTCGTGCCTGTGCGGTCTGGTGTCAGCGCTTCTCGCCCATCACGATGATGGAGCCGAGCGCAGGAATGCCCGTGGTCCTGATCGACATCACGGGCTGCGAACGGATTCACCCATCCGAGCCTGCACTCGAACAGCGCGTGCGTCATGCGATGCGTGCACGGGGATTCACAGCGCGGATCGCATGCGCCGCAAATGCAGCGGCTGCGGTCGCGCTCGCCACCGCACGACGAACGCCGAATGCCCCGCGCACGCTTGAAGCATGTCCTGTGCGCAGCCTGCGGATCGAACGCAAGGTCATCGAACGGATGCATGAAGTCAATATCCGCCGCGTGGGCGATCTGCTGCGCTGTACACGCGCGAGTCTCGCCTCACGTTTCGGCGCACACACACTGCGACGGCTCGATCAGGCATTCGGGCGTGCCGTGCAGCACATCGAACCAGTTCGTCCGCGGCCGCTCCCTGTCGCAGAGCGGACATTTGACGGTCCTGTCGCGGCTCTCGATGTGCTGCAGATCAGCATGCAGGAACTGATCGGTGCGGTGTGCGTTCAACTGCATGCGCTTGAACGCGGTGCGAGGGAGATCGAACTCGCCGCAGACTGTGCGGATGCCCCGCGCTGGACGCGACGTCTTGTGTTTGGCGCACCGAGTGCGAACGCGCGTCATATGTCTGGCATGCTTGCGCCATCGCTTGAGGGGATGAAGGCAGGTCTTGGCGTCGAGCGATTGCGGCTTGCCGTGCTTCGTATGGGGCGCATGATGCGGCAGGAGGCGATCGGCGAATGGGTCGACACGCTGTGTGCGCGTCTTGGTGCCGATGCCGTCCTGCGCTGTGGGCTGGTGGAGGATCATCGTCCGCGGCGCGCGTCGCGGTGGCTGCCCGTCCTTCGACATGGGTTCGACGCCCGTGCCACAACGCAGGCACTCCGTGCGCGTGTCGTTCAGGCATGGCGACCATCGTTATTGCTGCGGCGAGCGGAAGCAGCAGCAGTAACACTGGGTAGCGGTGGTTCGGTTCGATGGCGTGGCGACAGCCATGCGGTGCATGCTTGGCATGGTCCCGAACGCATCGCACCACCGTGGACTGCAACTGCTGCGCTGGCACCCGACGAAGGCGGCGACTTCTGGCGTGCGCAGTGCGACGACGGGCAGTGGCTCTGGCTTCGCAGGACACGCGATGGTTGGACTGTGCTTGGTGTGTGGAGTTGAACGCATGTCCACGACGCATGCCGAGCTCGATGTCATGAGCAACTTCTCCTTTCTCGAAGGGGCAAGTCACCCTGAGGAGTTGGTCGGCTGTGCCGCTGAGCTTGGCTACGAAGCGATCGCGATTGCAGATCGATGCACGCTTGCGGGCGCAGTGCGTGCGCATGTGGCTGCACGCGCGCACGGCATTGGACTCTGCATCGGTGCGCGTCTTGATCTTTGGACGGGTGCGCCACCCGTGCGTCGCTGCGAGAGCCGTACCGTCGAAGCGCACACGATCGAGATCGCTGCATTTGCCACGGACCGTGCGTCCTACGCCGGGCTCTGCCGCGCCATCACGGTCGGTCGGCGACATGAGCGTGGTGATGCCGAGGGCGTTACGAGCCGCACAGACTGGCATCTTTCGCTCCATACTTTTCTCGAACATGCGGCGGGACTGGAACTGCTCATTCTCCCGCCGCGCGATCTCACCCTGCTGTCGCAGTCCACACTGGAGACGGTGCGCGGGATCGCGGCTCGCGCGCAGGGGCGTGTCTCACTTGCCGTCGTGCGTGCTGGCGAAGCGGAGGAGCACACTCGCCTTCGCTTGTGCCTGGCATTGGCGCAGGCGTGCGGCATTCCTGCGGCGGCAACGCAAGGCGTTCGTTTCCACCTGCCGCAGCGGCGGCCGCTTCATGATGTACTCACCGCCATCCGCCTCGGCGCAACGGTTGCGGCGGTCGGGCTCGAATCGCTGCCGAATGCGGAGCGACACCTGCGTTCGCCGACGGTCCTGCATGAACGCTGGCGCGATATGCCACACGCACTCGCACATGCGCGTGCCGTTGCGGAACGCTGCCGCGGATTCAGCCTTGCGGAACTCCGCTACGCCTATCCACGCGAGTGCAGCGGTGGTGAGTCGTCGTCGATCCTACTGCGGCGGTTGGCGGAGCAGGGTGCCCATGAGCGGTATCCGATTGGCGTTCCCGCCGAAGTGCACGCGCAGCTGTTGCGCGAACTCGAACTCATCGATGAACTGCACTATGCCCCGTACTTCCTCACCGTGCATGACATCGTGCAGGATGCGCGGCAACGCGGCATTCTGTGTCAGGGACGCGGTGCCGCTGCGAACAGCGTCGTGTGCTATTGCCTTGGCGTGACGGCGGTCGATCCTGCGCGGATTCGTCTGCTGTTCGAGCGGTTCATCAGTCGTGAGCGGCGTGAACCGCCGGATATCGACATCGACTTCGAACATGAACGGCGCGAGGAGGTGATCCAGGGGATCTATGCGCGCTATGGCAGGGAACGTGCCGCACTGTGCGCAGCTGTTGTCTGCTATCGCCGTCGACTTGCGCTGCGCGAGACAGCCAAGGCACTTGGGTTCTCTGCGGATGCCATCACGCGTCTGTGCAGTGGGCTCTCGCAGCGTAGCGATGATGACGATGTGCGTGCCATCGGCTTCGATCCGCAGGCACCATCGATGCGGCTGCTGCTGAAGCTGAGTGCGGAACTCGAAGGGTTTCCAAGACATTTGATGCAGCATCCCGGCGGATTCGTGATCACGGATGATCTCCTGTGCGAGTCGGTGCCGATCCGCAATGCGTCGATGGACGCGCGCTCGATGATCGAGTGGGACAAGGATGACATCGATGCACTTGGCATGATGAAGGTGGATGTGCTCGGATTGGGGATGCTCACGTGTATTCGAAAGGCACTTGAACTGGTGGGGCGTCCGGTGATCGGCGCGTGCGCCGGCGCTACCGTTCGTGAACTGGCGCTGCATGAGATTCCGCCCGACGATTCGCCCACACACGACATGCTGTGCAGCGCCGACACGGTCGGCGTGTTTCAGGTGGAAAGCCGTGCACAGATGGCGATGCTGCCGCGGCTCCGGCCGCGCACGTACTACGACCTCGTCATCGAAGTCGCGCTTGTGCGACCCGGTCCCATCCAAGGGGACATGGTTCATCCCTATCTGCGTCGTCGCGCCGGCCTTGAGCAGGTGGAGTACCCAAATGATTCAGTCCGCATGATCTTGGAACGCACGCTCGGTGTCCCGCTCTTTCAAGAGCAGGCAATGGCACTCGCGATCGTCGCCGCAGGGTTTACGCCAGGCGAGGCGGATGAGTTGCGGCGCTCGATTGCCGCATGGAAGCGCAGCGGGCCTCTGCTGCAACACTTCCGCCAACGGCTTGAAGGCGGCATGCTTGCACGCGGCTACTCGCGCACTTTTGCGGCACAAGTATTCACGCAGATTCAGGGGTTCGCAGGCTATGGATTTCCAGAAAGTCATTCGGCGAGTTTCGCGCATCTTGTCTATGCATCGGCGTGGCTGCGGCGTCATCACATCGCAGCGTTCACGGCTGCACTGCTGAACAGTCAGCCGATGGGCTTCTATGCGCCCTCGCAAATCGTGCAAGATGCGCGGCGGCATGGTGTCGAAGTTCGCCCGATCGACATTGTGGCAAGCGAGTGGGATTGCACGCTTGAAGGGGGTGTGATGCGCTCGACGGTCGGACTGCCGCCGCAGTCGTGGGGCGTCGGCGGACCTGCACTGCGGCTAGGACTTCGGATGGTTCGAGGACTCGCAGCTGTGGATGCTCAGGCGATCCTTGCAGTACGAGGCGCGTCAGCCGCACGCACAAGTGTGGAGGCGCTGCAGCGCGCGAGCGGTGTTTCGGCGCAGGCACTGCAGCTGCTCGCGCGTGCGGATGCGCTGCAGGGGATGGGACTCCCGCGACAGGCTGCACTCTGGCAGGTGCAGGAACTCGGTCGCATGCCGCCATCGTTGTTCAGTCTTGTGGCGCTTGATGCGCCGCGGATCCGAACGGATTCGCAGAACAGTGAGGCGGATGCGCTGTCGGCAGGAGAGTTGTTCGCTGATCGCCCGAGCGACCATCTGCCTGCCTTCACGCAAGCGGCCGAAGTTGCAGCCGATTACAGGCAAAGCGGGCTATCGCTCAAGTCACATCCGCTGGCGTTCATTCGCTCCGCACTCGAGCGACGCGGCGTCACTCCCTGCAGCGCACTGCTCGAAAGCAGCATGCTGTCGGATGGAACGCGCATGGCCGTGGCCGGACTCGTCACCATGCGACAGCGTCCATCGACCGCAAAGGGGATCGTGTTTCTCACGCTCGAAGATGAGAGTGGATCCGTGAATGTGATCGTGCGTCCAGCCGTGTGGGAACGACACCGAGTGATCGGTCGCATGGCTCATGCGCTTGTCGTGCATGGCGTACTGCAGCGTCGTGGCGAAGTCGTTCACATCATTGCATCAGAACTGCAGTCGGCGTCACTCCGTTGGCGATGACGCATCCGCTGCGAGACTGTCGGCCTTAGCGCTGCGGTCGTCCGCGATTCGCCACGCGTGTCTGCAGCAGAATGTCAGTCGGACCGGCCACACCGCTCGACACCTGCGTCTTCAACCTGCACAGAGCAGCCACCGTTGCAAGATTTGCCGACCCTGAGGGAGTGGGCCGAAAGACATTGACTTCGTGGGTGATTGGAATCCACTGCTCCCAGTCTGCTTCGGTACCGAATCCACTCCATCGCTGTGCGAGCGGTGCATTGGCGCCGACGCCACCACGCACTCGGTCAGGATCAAAGGGAATCCACCCACACTCTGGCAACCACACTTCGCCCCAGACAGTCAGTTCCTTGTCCGACGCACTCTGCATTGGACCATCACTCTCGTTGGCAAGACCAATCACTGCTCGCGCGGGAAGACCGACTGAACGCAGGAGCGCAACACAAATGCATGTGAGATCAGCCGGCGTGCCCTGCTGGTCCCTCAGTGCGGCGGTAGCGCCGCGAATCTCCACGCCACGGGTGAACACACCCATGGGGCTCCCTTGACGAAAGTTCGGATTTCGCAGCGATTGGCTGCCCGCTCGAACGCATGCCTTCGCGGCGGCAAGCGGGGGTGCATCCCCTCCACATGCGGCGCGAACCGCGTCCTTCAGCGGACCGAGCGTGGGATCAGCGGGATCGATTCCAGCGGACGCTCCTCGCCACCGCGCCAGTTCATCAGGCCACGACTGTGGCCATCCGATTCGCATCGCAGTGGGTTCATCGAGCGCCACAGAAAAGCACTCCACCGTCCACTGCACATCAAGCATCACCTGCATGCCGCGATCCGGTGCGGTCGGTAATCCGATCGGCGTGCGGTCGACGTCGGGAATCGGCACTTCGATCTGCGACTCACGCCCCGGTCGCTGCAGAATGGTGAGCGGCGTGAGGGTGGGCGTGATCGGCTTCTGATTGATGCTCATTCGAGCAGCAAACGAACGCACATCAGCGATCGACCATGTATCGAGCAGAGTGACGGGGATCAGCAGCGACTCCGACACGTTTGGCGGGACCACAATCGGCGGCAGCGATATTGTCACTTGCACACCCCACAATCGCGAGGTGGTGCGTCGAAGCGGTCCAAGCGGTGGCCTCCCATCGGGTGGAGACGCCGGTTCTGTTTGCGCGAGCGGCAGTTCCGTCGGTCCATCGGCGACTTGCGCAGGGGAAGCGCAAGCTGGCCACAGCAGCGCCATCGACAGTGAGAGTCGCGCACAAGCGGCAACAGATCGTGCCGGGCGCGGAATCATGAAATGAACATCGTCCTCGAACCCGTGACAAGCACATAGAGCGTGCCAAAGAACTTTGCGAGCACGAGGTTGATGATGATGATGGCGATGAAACTCGATACAAAGCTCGCCGTCGCTGCACGCCCGACTCCTTGCGCGCCTGCGGAGCAGGTGAACCCCTTGTAACAGGAGATGAACCCGATCGCCCCACCGAAGGCGACCGATTTCAGCAGACCGGATACGGGATCCCACCACTCAAGCACTTGTGCCGTGAAGTACCAGTAATCCGTGCTTGGAACGCCGTAGACGCCGACGGTCACGAACCATGCGCCCCAAGCACCGAGCAGATCGGAGTAGATGGTCAGCAGCGGTGTCATGATGATGCAAGCAATGACGCGAGGAGCGACCAAAATCCGAAGCGGATCCGCGTCCATTGCACGCATGGCATCCAACTGCTCTGTCACCGACATGGTTCCAAGTTCAGCTGCAAGCGCTCCGCCCACTCGCCCTGCCACCATGACAGCGGCAAGCACGGGGCCAATCTGCTTGGTGACCGAGATATTGATCACGCTGCCGAGGCGCGACTCCTGCCCAAGAGCGGCAAACTGTGCGAAGCCTTCAAGTGCCAGGATCATGCCGATGAACGCACCGGTGATCGCAACGACGGGGATGCTCGCAACACCCACTGCGTAGAACTGCGGGCCGAGCAGCGACCAACGCATGCAGCGTGTCGGAGCGGCAACAAAGCGAGCCATCACATCGACCGTGAAGAGAATGAAGCGACCAAACTCGCTTGTCGAGTCGCGGATAAGCCAACCGAAGCGCGAAATCTCCTGATACACAGCCTGCACCGCGTCAACGGTAGCAGGTTCTGTGCGGAGAACACTCAGCGGGTGTTCCGACGATCAGGGAGGGCAAGCGCCCCAAGAGGCCAACAGGATGGTGAGATCAGATCCACCGACCGTGCCATCGTTATTGATGTCGCCTGCGCCCGAGTTGCCCCAGTTGGCAAGAAGGATCGTCAGATCCGATGCATCCACCGTGCCGTTGGAGTTGAGATCCCCTGTGCAGGATGACTCTTCGCAGTCCTGCCCGTTGGCGCCTGGAGTCTCGTTGCCAGCAGACTGATTGGCAGCAATATCGAAGAGACCAATATTCCAACAGCCCGTGTCTTGGCAGCGCCAGATATGGCCCGGGACATTGACGCCATCCGGCCCGATACGGTTGCTTCCGTAGGCATACTCGGTGCTACTGGGCGGGACGATTGGGGACTCGATCAACGCGATAGAGTCGATAACTTCAATCCACGGGGTTGAATTGAAGGTCCCGTCATCGTCTGTATCGAGGTCACTGTTGATGGTGCCACTAAAGCCGCGGACAAGCATGATGGTGATGTTGTCGCTATTTTCGATCCAGTCGTTGTTCAGATTGGCGCCACCGGTGCCAGCGCCATTTCCGACATCGGGGTTCGTGGCCGGGTTTCCAATCAGCAGCGTTCCATCTGAAGGGATGACAACCCCTGTCAATGGGCGCACCCGCTCGACAACGCCGCTCGCTTGAGCAGTGGTTCCATCACCAATGATGATGACAGTCAAGTCATTCAGAGACAGTCCAGGTGTTCCGGCAATCTCGATGAATTCAAGAGTGTCTGTGCCTGGCATATCGATTCGAATCTCGTTGAACCGGGCGTCAACAAACTCGCAGGAACTGGTCGACGCGGCACAGCTTGTGGCTGCCTGCGAAACGCAGTCGGCGTCCCATCCCGTTGTGCAGCAGGTGGGATCTACCAAGCAAACTGCGGTGCAACAGTTGACATCCTCGCAGTAGGGATTGGCGTGGGGGACAGAGCAAAGCCCCGTACCCGACTCACCGCACTCCAGCACTGCTCCTGCGGCACAGGATCGGTTCGGTGCGCCAGGCGTGTCGCCCCCAGCCCGATTGTCGAACGCGCCAACCTTCCATTCACCAGTCGGAACACAACGGTATGCGTGCGCCGCGCTGAAGGTCCCTGTCAAGGTCACATCAGCAGGAATGAGATCGGTCCCGTAACTGCAATCGGTGGTGTAGAAGCCCAACATGACCACACTGCACACGACTTCCGTCCAAGGCGTTCCATCGACAGTGCAGTCATCGTTTGCGTCCAGATCTGCGCCAACGGTCCCATTCCAACCGCGCACCACAAGGTGAGTGCGTCGCGTTGAACTGTCCTCGAAGTTGAGACCATCGGGCGGCGTGATGAAGTCGGCTTCGGTGAATGTGGTCGTAGGTTCGGCAATGAGCAAATACCCATCGCTTGGCACTGCTGCGCCATCGAGCGGCAGCGCCATCTCGACAATGCCCTTGTAATCCGCCGGCACAGTCGACGTTGCGGCACGGTCTCCCAGCACGATGTATGTCAGACCTGCGAGCGAACTGCCAGGCGTACCGATGAACTCGACGTACTCGTCCACATCATTCCCAGGCATCTTGGTGCGGATTTCATTGAACGCCAGCGTCCCGCCGCCACCACCTCCGCTTCCGCATGTTGGGTTCGCCTCGCCGGAAGTGTCCGCCGCATCAGCAGGATCGCTCACACCGACATTCCAAGCGTTTGTGTCCGAACAGCGCCAAATGTGGGCGGGTGAGGTTGCTCCAGCGGGGCCAACACGTTTTTGGGAATAGACGAAATCGCTGGTCGTTCCATCGGGCGTCGCTGTGGAGACCAGTGCTACGGAATCGGCCAACGCACTCCACGGCGTGACATCGAGGGTGCCATCAAAGTTCGTGTCAAGAAACTGCCCATCGACGCCCGTGAAGGCTGACACCAACAGGAAAGTCACATTGTCTGGATTTTCAAAGTTGAGGACTGCCACCTGATCAGGCGTGCCAAACTGATAGGTTGACTCTGCCACCAAGAACACTCCAGATGCACCGATCGATCCTTGCAGCGCAACGACCGATTCAATGCGACCGTTCTGCGACGGAGGCGTCGCAAAGTCATCGTCGCCGATCACCACCACAAAGAGCCCCGCGAGCGAAGTGCCAGCCGGCCCCCGAAGTTCAACATATTCACTGAGATCAAGTCCAGGCTGGTCCACACGGATTTCGCTGAAGGAGACCTGCGCAAGGGCGTCCGAGCCCAACACACAGGAAGCAGCGGCTGCACAGGTAACAAACGTCCGAGTCATTCGGGGTGTCATGGTGGTCTTTCTCCGTACCGCAGGAGTACTAGGGGGCATAGCAACAACACACAGCGCGGCGCTCGTTGCGCCGTCCGCTCGTGCAATCTAGCCCCAAGAGGGCGTAATGCCATTTCCCTTTTGCAAATTTCGCTATCGAAAACCCCACCGGCCCGTTCTGGCGGCGCTAGGGGCCCCGGCTGGGAGCCCAATCCGGGACCCGGTCAGTGACCGAATCAGTGACCCAATTCGGGGCTCACTTGGTCGGTTCGTCGTCCACGGTCTTTGGTGCAGCCGCGGGAATGGATGTTGCGGGTGCGGCCGGAGCCGGCTCAACTGCCATGGTGGTCGGGACGAAGTAGGGCATGAGATACACATCGACTCGTCTGTTTTGGGCGGCGCCATTTGGACCGTTGGCAACGATTGGTCGGTACTCCCCGTAACCCGCAATCAGGAATCGAGCGGCCGCCACGCCGTCCCTGTTGAGCGCATCGCGTACGGCGATTGCACGGTGTGCGGAGAGGTGCATGTTGGTCGGATGCTGCGCCGCAGATTTTCGGATGGGAACATTGTCCGTGTGACCAACAACCACCACTTCGAATGGAGAGGCCTCGCTTGAGTTGAGAATGGGCGCGAGTGCCTTGAGCGCCGCAATAGCGCTCGGCTTGAGTCCAACTGATCCAGGATCAAAGGTGAAGTCAGCCGCAAATCGAATCATGCCGCGCCGCTCATCAAACTGCAGCAGATCTGGATACATAGCAGCCAACGCCAACAGCGCCTTGTTCAGCTCGTCAGGCAGCGGACCACCACTCATGTTGCCGACCTTCTTCAGAAGATCCTCGTAATCAGCGAGCAATTTGTCGACATCAACGTTCTGCCCCTTGCGAAGGGCATCGAGTGATGCGAGGTCACCTGCTGCCTGCGCGAGCTGCGACCGAAGTCGCGACTCGTTTGCACGACATGTGTCGAGATCGCCCTGTGTGCGCAGCAACTGCTGTTGCTGCGAGCGATACGCGAGTTCGAGATCGTTGTACTTCTCCTGCGGTACGCACGCGGTGAGTGTGCCGAGTGCCAACACGGACGCCATGATTGACGCCGTACGTGCGAACAGGGATGAAGAGGGAAAGTGCCGAGTAGACGCGTCCAGTGCGTTCATGAGAATGACCTCCGTGTGGCCTAAAGTATAGAGGAATATCGGTCGTCGTGGGGCGCTGGGGGCTCGCAATCACCATTGTGAACGAAATTTGCAAGGTTTCTGGCAGAACCCCGATAGAATGAGGTATGGCCATTCCCCAGAGTCTGGAGCCCGACATGGCGGCTATCAAGGCAGCGGCGGGTCCGTACACAGTAGATGCCTTGCGCTTCATTCAGGCGAGCTTTGGCCATGCCGCAAAGTCCGACGCTGAGCGAACGAGGCGCATGGAAGTTGAGGCGCTTGAGGAACTTGATCGCCCCGAAAAGCACATGAGCGGTCAACATCTCTGCTTTCGGTTGGCAGAGTTTGCCATCGAGCAATATGGGCTGATGGC
>JBJTUC010000029.1:0-38440 GCA_046080505.1 Planctomycetota bacterium | reverse complement strand
GCTCCTATTCGGTCGAGTTCAAATCCACTTTCAACGCGAACCAGTGGACAGGCTCCGTGTCGCAGTTCAACGCGACGACGGCCACCAGCACCGGCTCGTTCACCGTCATCCCCGCACCGGGCGCGATTGCGCTGCTCGGCGTGGCCGGCCTCGTCGGCATGCGGCGTCGTCGCTGACAGTCAGAGTTGAACGACCGCGTGACTCACGCGGTGCACAGGTTGAGCAACAGGTGAGGGGGAGCGTGAACTCATCATCCGCAGGGAACGCCCCAAGCGCCGAGGAGCACGGCGAGGTCCGACCCGTTCGTCGTTCCATCGCTGTTCACATCGCCGCCGCTTGATCCCCACGCGCTGAGAAGTACCGTGAGATCACTTCCGCCAGTATTGCCATCACCGTCGAGATCCGTTGGGCATGCAGGTTCGATCGTGATCGGCGTCACAAAGCGGAAACTTGCCACGCTTGCAGTGGGCGATACCTGATTCACGATGACGATGTTCGTCTCGGCAACAGGATCCCAGATCGTGACACGCGTTCCGCCCGTATAAAAGTAACGACCATCGGCCATTCGATGAACGCCGCGCGGAGACAAGAGCAGATTCGATACGCGTGCGATCTCAAGTCCAAGCTGAAGGTCGTAGGTGAAGAGTCCGTACGGATCGGAGAATCCAGCGGCAAGCACTGTGCCGTCGCCAGGCAGCGTGATCTGCTGCGGAAAATCGATGCCGCTGATGCCATCACTGTCATGCCAAGGCGCCGAGGAGATCGAGCAGTTGGGGCCAATGCGTTCGATGTCTTCGCCGCCGGGGTGTACCCCTGAATCGCCCACAAGGAAGTCGCCGTTGCCAAGGTGCACGATGTCGCGTGGTGAAACGATCTGTGGCAGCACGCACCAGTCTTCCAGACCCGTGCCGTCGAGGCGCACGCGCTTGAGCACACCCGTTGTCACACTGCCCTGCGTGACGGACATGGAAAAGTAGATCCACTCACCGACGACCTCCAAGCCATACGGTCGGTCGATGCCTTGGGAGGGCCCGACGACTGTGCGGAGGTAGCTGCCGCCCACCGAGTATTCGAAGATCGCATTGGCGGTCTCGTCGGTGATGAGCAGGGTGCCCGCTGGACTGACAACGATCTTGATCGGCTGCGACAGGAATGCGTCCGGTGCGATGAAGTTTGGGTTGACGACGGAGCCGTCGACTGCGCTGAACGCCCACACTTTGCCACTCGAGGAGTTTGGCAGCGAGTCGGGCACAAGCAAAAGGCTCTGCGCAGAAGCGGGGCAGACTCCGACTGTCACTGCCACCACGCAACCCACGGCGGTCTGTGTTCGCGGTCGCCGCGGAATCATGCAGTTCTTGGAGGCCATGACCGCAAGGTAGCCGAGGGGCGTTCGGAGTCCACTTTGAGATGAGGGAAATCAGTCGTTTGTGCGGGCGCAACCGCCCAAGATGGACCGCCGACGGCGCACATAATCCCAGACCACGAAACGATCGAGATCTCCGCCCGCGACAAAGAAGACGCGTCCTGCGGTGGACTCGGCGAGGCGATGGGCGAAGCGAATGTCGTTCTCGTCCTGATTCCAACTCGGCAGGAGCAGTATGTTGATGGTGATGCCTTGGTCGCGGCAGCGGAGCCCCTCACGCAGCGTCTCGCGTTCGGTGCGCGGATCGGGCGGATAGAGCATGTAGAGATCGCTGCCCTCAAAGTGTGCGGTCGGCAGTCCATCCGTGATGAGCGTGATCTGACGATTTGGCGTGGGGCGCCCCGCAAGCCACTGACGCGCGAGCGCGAGGGAGCGTTGGATGTTGGTGAAGTGGGGTGGCAGGTCGAGTTCCGAGATGTCCGGGTCCGACATGTCAGCGCGAAGTCGCACGACGGGATCATGGATCATGACCGGCTTCGGCAGCAGCGTCATCACCTCGCCTGGAGCACAGAGTCGCGCGAGGGTGAACATCTCGACGAACTGGAGATAGTCGCCCGGGTACTCGCTTCGAATGAGCCCGTCGAGTGCGAGCGCCATGCGCTTCACCTGCACATATTGACCGCTTGAGCGCATCGACCCTGACATGTCCATGATCACTGCCGTAGCGCACTTGGGTTGTTGGCGCGTGTTGTGGACGACCATGTCCTCACTGCGCATGCGGACAGGGTCGCCTGCTTTCCGAGTGGCTGCTTCGCGCAGCATGGCGTTCACCATGCTCTGCGGTAGATCGAGCGCTGCTGGACTGTCGCCGAACTCCCAGGCGCGGGTCGACGGCAGTTCGACCGCGCCATCGGAGGACAGAACGCCCTCGTGTCGCCCGCTTCGAGCGGCTTGCAGATCGCCGAAGATCGTCGCAAGAAGTCCTGACTGATAGAGGCGCATCGTCTTGGGCGACATGGAGTAGCCGCCCTCCTCGTCGCGCTGCAGTCCCGCCTCCTGCGCGAGCCGTTCGAGCAGGTCACGCACACGCTGCTGCGCATCGCGCAGCGAATCGATCTGCTCCTGCTGTGCGAACTGCGCGAGTGCTTCGAGGTCGATGATCGCGAGCCGAGCGTTCTTGCGCGCTTCGCGCAGCTGAGCAAGAAGCCGCTCGATCTCATCGAGTTCCTGCTTCACTTCGAGCGCGCGCGGCACATCGAGCCGCTCGCGTCCGCGCCATTCCCAGCCAGACTGGAGTTGGTCCATCTCGTACTTCTCGCGGAGTCGTTCAAGCGCTTGTGTCAGCGCGCGCTGGCTCGGCGAGTTCTCTGGCAATCGGTACCAGAGACGCTCCAAGTCGCGCAGCTGCTCGCCCGCGATGGCGCGGTGCAGCGCGCGCCCAACGGACGATTCATCGCGTCGATCCCCGACTGACTGTGCAGCATCTCTGAACGCACGGCGCGCATCGTCCACCGCGCGCGACGGGTCGTACCGCTCAAGGATCATGCGGCGGCGTTCCTCGAGCATGGCGATCAGCGCATCGATGCTCGGTCCGAGCCCCGCGATCTGCGACGGATCGATCTCGACCGCATTGGCGAGATCCTCCTCGCTGAACCGCCGCATGGATCCGCTGTGCAGCATGTGCTCAAGCGCTCCGCGCGCGGCGCCGCTCGCATCCGGTGGCTGCGCGCTGCCGAAGCGCAGTGGGTCGTAGCCCAGATAGGACTGCACGATGCCGCCGAGCGGTTGCGACCGCGCGGGTTCGGGGCGATCCCCGTCGGCCGGATTCACTTCCATTCGTACGCCGTGCGCCCGTGGCGCGTCGTGCGGCTCAAGCGGTCCGTTGCCCACAGCCCGGCGAGCACGAACTCCGCGCAGGAGGCGCGAACCGCAGGCTGCGAATCATTGTTGACTTCGAAGGCCTTCTGCCATGCTTCGGGGATGCTGCGAAGTCGGGCGAGATACTCGCCGCTTGGGACAAGATCGCCCACTTCCACGCGCACGCCTTTGGAGAAGGCTTCCGCGATCGCAGGCAGTCCGTGCTCTTCGACATACTCGTTGAAGACAGCGGCGACCGCCTCGGCAAGAATTGCATCGACGACCTGTCGCTCACTCATCTGGTGGCTGCCCATGAGATCGAGCTCGAGTTTGCCGATGGCCGACGCGTGGAGGTGCGCGAGATCGCTGATCCGCGGAACGGCCGGGCGTTCACGGAGTTGAATGCCGCGCCGCCGTGCGCTCGCCACCATCGTTCGCCAGTTTGAGACGCTGAACCGTGCGCTCACCCCAGATGCTTGATCGACGAACTTGCTGCGACGGGCAGCGATCGAGATCTCTTCGATCACGCGGTCCATGAAAGGCGGCACGATGATGGGCGCATCGCCGCCGAGATCGAGACCCGCTTCCTGCCGTGTGATGGCGATTCCCGCATCGCGATCCTTCGGATAGTGCGTGACGATCGTGCTGCCGATGCGGTCCTTCAACTGTGGAATCACCTTGCCCGATCGGTTGTACGTGGATGGATTCGCGCTGAACGCCAGCAGCACATCAAGATCGAAGCTGACCGGATAGCCGCGTATCTGCACATCACGCTCCTCGAGAATGTTGAAGAGTCCGACCTGTACGAGTTCGTCGAGGTCAGGCAACTCGTTCATCGCGAAGATGCCACGGTGCATGCGAAGCACGAGTCCAAAGTGCAGTGCTTCCTCGGCTCCCATGCTGGTGCCGAGCGCGAGTTTTGCGGGATCGATTTCACCGATGAGGTCCGCGAACTTCGTGCCTGGTGCAAGGCGTTCGGCATATCGCTTTGACCGATGCCACCACGCGATGGGAATCCTCTCGGGCGGTGTCGACGCCACGAGCGCCTTTCCCGCGGCTGTGATCGGACGTGTCGGATCTTCGTGGACTGGGCAGCCAGGAAGATCGAGAAATGGAATCCAGGCATCAAGAAAGCGGGGGAGTGTGCGCATCAAGCGGCTCTTGCCCTGCCCTTTCTCGCCGAGGAAGAGCAGATCGTGCCCTGCGATGATCGCTGTCGCGAGTTCAGGCAGAACTGTGTCGTCGTAGCCGACGATGCCTGGGAAGAGCGATGAGCCTGCAGGCTCACCTGCAGCGCTCGCTGCTGCGAGCTGCTGCTGGAAGTTCGAGCGAATCTCCTCTTTGATGCTTCGGCTCTGCCACCCGGACTCGAGCAGTTGAGCGAGCGTATGGATTGTGGGGGGCGAGTCGGTCTTCATCGGCATGGTCGCTGTTTGCATCAGAACTCCTGCTCCGATGCTAGGTCTGCCATGTTCATCAGCGGCGCATTTCGCGGAGAGAGCTCGACAAATGAAAAGGGCCTCGGCAGATGCCGAGGCCCATATGTGCTGCCGTTTTCGTGCGCGAGTCAGTTGCCGTCCTTGACCTCGTACTCCGCATCGATCACATCACCCTTCCCACCACTGCCTTTGCTCGAATCGGTGGCTGTCGAGCCACCCGCCGACTCGGCACCACTGGCGGACTTTGACGCCTCGTAGGCGGCCTTTCCAAGTTCCGCAGCGGCTTCGTTCAGCGCCTTCATCGCCGCCTCGATGGCTGGGCGGTCATCGGTCTTCACCTTCGACTCAAGATTCGACACGGCACTTTCGATGCTCGCTCGCCCTTCCGCGGAGATGCGCGATCCATGCTCTTCGAGACCCTTGCGCGTGGCGTAGATCAGTTGCTCCGCGCCGTTTCGAATGTCGACGAGTTCGCGGCGTTGGCGATCGCCTGCCGCGTTCTCCTCAGCTTCGCGCCGCATTCGATCGACCTCTTCCTTGCTCAGACCGCTCGAGCCCGTGATGCGGATCTCCTGCTTCTTGCCAGTGGCCTTGTCCGTCGCGACGACATTCATGATGCCGTTGGCATCGATGGAGAACTCCACCTCGATCTGCGGAACGCCGCGCGGCGCCGACGGAAGACCCGTCAGGTCGAAGCGACCGAGACTGCGGTTATCCGCCGCAAACTCGCGGTCGCCCTGCAGAACATGAATGGTCACCGATGACTGATTGTCCGCGGCGGTCGAGAAGGTCTCCTTCTTGCTCGTCGGGATGGTCGTGTTGCGCTCGATCAACTTGGTCATCACACCGCCGAGCGTTTCGACGCCGAGTGAGAGTGGCGTGACATCGAGCAGCAGCACATCCTTCACTTCGCCCTGCAGGACACCGCCTTGGATGGCGGCGCCGATGGCGACCACCTCGTCAGGATTGATGCTGCGGTCCAGTTCCGTCGTCTTGAAGATGTCCTTCGCGATTTCCTGCACCTTCGGAATGCGGATGGACCCGCCGACCATGACGACCTCCTGAATGTCCTTGGCGGAAAGCTTGGCGTCCTTGAGACACGCCTCGCATGGCCCGCGCAAGCGGGTGAAGAGATCCGCGCACAGTTCCTCGAACTTCGCGCGGGTCACGGAGACCTGCAGGTGCTTCGGTCCGTTTTGGTCCGCCGTGATGAATGGCAGATTGACGGTGGTTTCGAGCTGCGTGGAGAGTTCGATCTTCGCCTTCTCTGCCGCCTCCTTCAGCCGCTGCAACGCCATCGGATCCTTGCGGACATCGATGCCTTCCTTCTTGCGGAACTCCTCACCGATGAAGTCGATCAGACGCTGGTCGAAGTCGTCGCCGCCGAGGTGACCGTCGCCATTGCTGGCAAGCACCTCGAAGACGCCGTCGCCAACATCGAGGATCGAGATGTCGAATGTTCCGCCGCCGAGATCGAACACGGCGATACGGGCGTTCTTCTTCTTTTCGAGTCCGTAGGCAAGCGCGGCCGCGGTCGGTTCATTGATGATGCGTTCCACCTTCAGCCCGGCAATCTCGCCTGCGTCCTTTGTGGCTTGCCGCTGGGCATCGTTGAAGTAAGCGGGCACGGTGATGACTGCGCGCTCAACCTTCTCGCCGAGGTACTCCTCGGCAACCTTCTTCAGATCGCGAAGAATCATCGCTGAGATTTCGGGTGGCGTGAACGCCTTGCCGCGGATGTCGACCTTCACGAGTTCGTCCGCGCTGCCCGTGACGGTGTAGGGGACGCGCTTCTGTTCCGACTGCACTTCCGCGCCTCGACGGCCCATGAAGCGCTTGATGGAGAAAACCGTGTTGCTCGGATTCGTGACTTGCTGATGCCGTGCTGGTTGACCGACGAGTTGCTCGCCCTTTTCGGTGAAGCCGATCACGGATGGCGTGGTGCGATTGCCTTGCTGATTGATGAGCACCTTCGGCTGTCCGCCTTCCATGATCGACACAACGGAGTTCGTCGTGCCGAGGTCGATGCCGATGATCTTTGAGTTGGTTGTCATGTTGTTGGTTCCTTCCTTCTGTGCGCCTTTGTGGGCGAACGGTGTCTGGTAGCAAAACCTATGCCACACATGCTCCGCGCCGTGCAACTGGGAAACAAGCCTATTCTCGCGTCATGCCCAAGACACTTGCGAGCGACGAGCGCGTGCAGATTGCATCCGCTGCGATCTTGGCTGGGCTACGAGCGCTCCAGGTGATTTTGCGCCATCCATCTGCGCGAGTGCCAGTCGACAAGCCCGACGGATCGCCAGTCACGGCAGGCGATTTGGCGGTTCAGATGGCCGTTGCTTCCGTCCTTCGCCGCCGTGCTCCGCAGTGGGCGCTCGTTGGCGAGGAGGGGGAGGGAAGCGTGCCAGGCGCGGAGGGTGCTGCGCTGTTGGCGCGTGCCGTCGCGGCGGTTCGCGAATCGCTCGGGACCGAGGCCCCCGCGGATCCGGCCGAGTTGCTTCAGGATCGGCCCAGTGCGCTCGACGAGGTTTGGTGGACTGTCGATCCCATTGATGGAACCAAGGGCTTTCGCAGTGGGCGCCACTATGCGCTTTGCCTTGCGCTTGTGGAGCGCGGGGAGGCGACCGTTGGCGTTCTCAGTTGCCCGACGCTTGTGATCGGACGCGATCCGCTTGAGATCGGTGCGGACGATCAAATGGGAACTGTTTATGTTGCGGCGAAAGGGCAGGGCGCTTGGAAGTTCGCGCCATGCGCGGAGGACCGCATTTTGCCGACGCTTCTGCTGCCCGTCGTTCGCAGCGTGCGGCGTGCGGAAGGAGCGCCGTGGCGCGTGTGCGATTCGATTGAAGGTGGCTCTCGGGCGGAACGCATGCGCGTCATCATGAATCGGACGCCGCTGCGCTGGGAATCGGTATCGCTCGATAGCCAGTGCAAGTACGCGCTTGTCGCGGAAGGTGCGGCGGACTGCTTCATGCGTGTGCCCGGTTCGCGTGGTGCGGAAAAGATCTGGGATCATGCGCCGGGCGCGGTGGTTGCGAGCGAGGCGGGCGCGTGGGTTGGTGATCTTGTTGGCACGCCGCTGCGCATGGGCGGGGAAGCGCTCGATCAGAATGTTGGAACGCTCGCCTGCGATCGATCGATCTCGGTCCATGTGCACGAAGCGGCGCGTGCGGTTCTCTCTGCCTCTTTGTCAGTGCGTTCAACGCGCGGCAGCTCGTCGTGATCCGCGCGTTCTCACTCGCTCTCCGCGCAGTCGCGTGGGTGTTTTCGTGGGTGGTCACTCTGGCGGCGGTGTTCGTGGCCTTGTTGTGGGGCACTGGTCGTGTGCTGACCGACACCGTGCCGCCGCTGCAGCAGCTTCACTGGATCCCAACCGTCGCGGCGCTCGCCGTGACAATGCTGGCACTTGTGTTCCTGTCGATCACCGCGCGAAGCGCGGCGATGCGGCGCTGGCGGAGCGCGCTGTGGATCGTCGCGTGTTTGCAGGGTTCGGTGCTTTTGCTGCAGGATTGGAGACCGCTGTCGCGCCCGATCGCTGCGCCCGCGGGTACGGATGCGGCGGCGCCGATCCGGATCGCTCATGTGAACGCCAACTGGCCGGGCACCGAGTCGTTCGAGCGTGCGAGCGCCTATGCGCGCTGCGCGCGGGACGCATGGGGCGAGTCGGGCGCCGACGTGCTGTTCATTTCAGAAACTGGTTCAGTGCTTTCCATCGAGGCGCAGAGCGCTCTCGTTGCTGATGATCGCAGCGTGGTCTTTGTCGGGCGATTTGGTGTCGTCAGCCGTGTTCCCGTCCTGCGCGCAATGGCACTGATGGATGACGGAAAGATCGCGGCAAGTTGGGTGGAGTTTGGTTCCTGGCGAGGGAATGCGCCGTTTACCACTCTGCTCGTGGATCTCCCGTCGGACCCTGCACTTTCGCGGCGGGATGTGCTTGCGCGAATGACCGCTTCACTGCGCGGCAGGATGACTCAAGAGCCCGATCTGGTGATTGGCGACATGAATGTGGCGCGCGGGAGCGGTTCTGTCGCATCCGTGTGGCCGCGGTACCGCGAGGCATTCGCGCAGCAGGGGCGTGGTTGGGGTGGGACCTATCCGCGGCACCTTCCTCTGTGGCACATCGATCTGATGTTGATTGGCGCGCGTGTTCGACTCCTCGACTACAGCGTGCGTGATCCTGGAGCCGGGAAGCACAGCATGCAGTGCGCCGCGATGCTGTTTGGGGACACGGGCGGTCGCCCTTGATCCGTTGCTCGCGCCGCGTCAATCAGCCTTCGCGAAAAGTTTCCACAGCTCGCGATAGGTCTGCTCTGGTGCGGGGGGTTCACTTTCCAACATGTTGATGGAGTTGCGAAGCCTGAACTGGCGGTCGTGCCAGAATCGAACGGAGAGATCGGCTCGAAGGGTGTTGGTCCCGTACCGATGATTGATGTCCCCCTGATCTCGCATACCGTCCACAATGATCGCCGCTTCGGACGCGAGCATGAAGAGACGGCGCTCTGACTGCAATTCGCGGTCCGTGTCGCCGATGAAGTGGTAGTTGCAGTAGAAGCGTTCCATCGCCGAGGGGTCCCACTTTCCCTCGTAGCGCGACGCGGGATGCAAGCCTCGATGGCACGGGCAGTACAGCATGTGAGGGGCTTCGATCAACTGCACTTCTGGTGAGATGAGCCATCCAAGTCCATCCGCCTTCGGAGTGGAATCAGGGACAGGCACCTGACCTGTGTTGAGTGCCATCATCTCCTGAGGCGCAGAGCTGCCGTCATCATCAAAGATCGTCGATGGGAGGTGGTCTCCGTACAGCGCTGAGTATCCGTACAACGCGAGACCAATCTGCCGAAGGTTGGATGTGCAGACCATGCGGTTCGCGCTCTCGCGCGCTGCGCGAAGGCCCGGCATCATGATGCTCGTGAGAAGCGCGATGATCGTCAGAGTGACAAGAAGTTCAACAATGGTGAAGGCGCGTCGAGAATCGCGTGAAGAGGACAGCGCACAGGTTGGTCGGATCTGAGCGAGTCGCACACCTCGGCTCCGAATTGGATCGGAAAACTTCGAGAGCACCGTTCACTCCTTTACCTAGGCAGGACAACACCCGCCCGCTGTATGGGGATTGTGCCACGGATCGGGGCGGGGGCGAGTGGCGGGTTCCAAAAATGTCAACGGAAACATAGATTTTTGCTGCCCCAGGCTGCTTGGAGGTGATCTCTAGGTT
Organism: Planctomycetota bacterium; assembly: GCA_046080505.1. Taxonomy (GTDB): domain Bacteria; phylum Planctomycetota; class Phycisphaerae; order Phycisphaerales; family SM1A02; genus F1-60-MAGs104. The sequence continues at coordinate 28,569 of JBJTUC010000029.1, read as the reverse complement.
GCGCAGTGGTTGTTTTTGCTGCATTCTTCGCGGTTAGAGGCGGGAGTGGGGCAGGGCAGATGCGTAGAGGCAGTTGGCTCGCGCCCTGTGGCGGGTCGGTGTGTGGATCGAGCGCGTGGAGGACTCATGGATCAGCCAAACGAAGACAAGACACTGATGAATGGCGTTGCAGCCGGTCATGAGGCGTCTCTTCGCCTGCTCTATGAGCGCTTTGGCGCACTGGTCTTCCGAAACGCGTGTCAGGTCCTCGGATCAACGAGCGAGGCGGAGGACGCAGTCCAAGATGTTTTTGTCCAAATCTGGCGCACCGCCGATCGATATGACCCGAGCCGTTCGAAGTTGATCACTTGGGTGATGCTGATTTCTCGGCGAATGTTGATTGATCGTCTGCGGCGGCGGATGATCCGCCCGCCGATGGGCGCCCTCGATGAGAGCATTGGGATTCCTGCGCCGCAGACCGCTTATGCGTCCGCATCAGACCCGGAACTCATGGAGCATTTCACGAAGGTGCGACGCCGCATGGGGGAGTTGCCAGAACTGCAGCGAGAGGTGATCGACCTGGTCTACATCAAGGGTTTTTCGCTTCAGGAGGTTGCTGAGCAGCGGAGCATGCCAGTCGGCACTGTCAAGAGTGCGCTCAGCCGTGGACTTCAGCGTTTGCGGGAAAAGTTTGGAATCGAGGCTGCTGGATGAGCGCTGTTGTCTTCGAGTGTCCCGTGCATGAGATTTGTCGATGCTGCTGCGACTGCTGCGGTGGAGGCGGCGTAGAGTCGGGCGGAAACCTGTGGTCGGCGTGTGCTGTCCGCAGGGAGCTTTTGGGCATTGTTCCCCCGGTACTCCGAGTTACACCAAGTCTCGGGTCGAAAGGTCAGTGGAGTTCATGACAAATCACTCGAACGACGGCACTAAGTCGGTGGGCGGGGACTCGGCGGACCACGCCGATCTCTTTGAACTGGCCCAATTGGAAGTGACGGGGGTGCTTGAGACACATGACGCGATGCGGCTTGAAAGGCTTTTCCGCGAGTCTCCTGACAAAGTTCAGCAAGAGGTGATCGAACTGCAGGCAGCGTTGGCCGCGCAGGTGGTATTGCTGCCCGATGTGCAGCCGAACCGCGCGCTGATTCACGAGGTGCTTGCGTCCGTACGGCGGGACATCCGTCAAAGCGATGCAGACATGGCTCCGATTGCCTCGATTGGTGTGCGTCGGGGTGCAGCGTCGTCGAGGATGGCGACAAGCGAAGATTCGCAGGACGATCCGACCCTTGCAGTACGGCGTGCGGAGGATCTCCGTTGGAAGCGTGCGGCGAAGTTGTGGCGCGCGGGTTGCCTCGCAGCTATTGGCGGAATCGTTGTGGCGGTTGTGCTCCATGTCTCGACCACCCGCCAAGCCGTCCGAATCAGCGAGCTTGCACTGCAGAACGTGGTGAGCGCGCAGTTGACAAGCATGATTGGCGCTGGGCTGCCTGAGTTCCTAGATCAGCGAGGCGTGGTGCGCGGACTCGTGGGCGCAAGTGCGCGGGAGAGCGGCTCAGTGGCGGTCATGATGTCCCCGAAGTTCGATGCCGTGCTTGTGGCTTGGATCGACTTGCAAAAGGACCGTGTGTTGCGGCTTGAGGCCGTCGATTCAGAAACTGCAGGCGTGACCGCGATCGGCGATTTCACGGTCGTCAATGCCGTGGGTGGAACGCGGCTGCTTGTGCCCGCTGGCGCGGCGAATCTCGGAACAGTGTGGCGCCTCGTCGACAGCGGCGGAAACGTCGTCTTCACGGGCGGGCCGACAACTCGGTGAGATTTGCCGCGAGGTTTGCGGCTGCCATCGCAAGCTGATCGCAAGCTGATCGCAAGCTGATCGCAAAGTGATCGCAAAGTGGTCGCAGTCTGATCCCAGCCACTGTGTACGGTCAGGCATCCGCCTCTTCGGCGCGCCGCAGCCACTCCGATTCAAGCTGACGCTTTTCCTGCTCCGCGGTCGTGCGGCTATCGAGTACTTCGTTGGTGCGCATGCGATCGCCATAGATCTGTGGATCAGCAAGTTTGGCATCGATGTCGTTCAGCGTGGCAGTGAGCGCGCTGATGCGTGCCTCCAACTGATCCGTGGCGAGGTGCGACAGCGGATTGCGAGGGTCGGTTCGGTTCTTGGGTGCAGCCGATGATGTGCGTGTCGACTTCTGTGCGACTGGCTTTGTGGCCGCAGGCTTCGAAGTGGCTGTCTTGGGGGCGGCCGGCTTCGGCGCAGCCGGCTTCGGTGCCTCGGACTTCGCTGTGCTCGCTCGTCGCTGTTCATCAAAGGCCGCGTAGTTGCCATTGAAGACGGTCCAACGACCATCGCCTTCGAGGCTGAGGATCTGTCCGCATGTGGCGGAAAGCAGCGCGCGGTCGTGGCTGACAAGTATCAGTGTGCCGTCGTACCCGCCCTCCTCGGCGGGGAGCGAAAGTGCCTGCTCGAGTCGTTCAGCGCTCGGGATGTCGAGATGGTTGGAGGGTTCGTCGAGGATCAGTAGGTTGTGCGCACCTGCCACCAGTCCTGCAAGGACAACGCGCGCGCGTTCGCCACCCGAGAGCGATCCGATGCGCGACTCCTGCGCACTGCCCGAAAAGAGGAATGCGCCTGCGAGATCGCGCGCCTCCTGCTCGGTGAGTCGTGTGCCATTGGCGCGCGGCGGGACGGTCAGTTGCAGGAATCGCCAGACTTCAAGCGTTGGATCGATGTGATCCTGATTTTGGCGGAACCAGCCGGTGGAGAGGCGCGGTGAACGCTTGAGCGTGCCATGGTCCGCTGCCTCGTCGCCAAGGAGAATACGAAGCAGCGTTGTTTTCCCCGTGCCGTTCGCGCCAACGATGCCGAGCCGATCGCCAGGCTTGAGCGTGAGCTCAAGTTCGCGCAGCAGGACGCGCGGCCCGAAAGCCTTGTCGACACCATGCGCGGAAACAACGATGTCGCCGACGCGCTCTGCCCGCGGCAACTGCAGACGCATGACATCGAAGTCGATAGGGCGTTCGACCAGCTCGTCTCGTTGGTAGCGCTCGAGTCGCGTGGCACGACCGCGTGCCTGGCGCGCGCGCTGTCCAGCGCGGTAGCGAGCGATGAACGCCTCTTCGCGCGCGATGCGGTCACGCTGTTTGTCGTGGATGCGCTGCTGTGTCAGTGCGCGCTCGCGCCGCAGCACGGTGAAGTCCGCGTAGTTGCCCGGGTACTCGCGGATGGATGCGTCGTGGATTTCAATGATGCGCGAGACAACGCGATCGAGCAACCAACGGTCGTGGCTGACAATGACGACCGCGCCGCGAAACTCATCGGCGAGAAAGTCCTCGAGCCAGCGCCGCCCCTCGATATCGAGGTGGTTTGTCGGCTCATCGAGCAGCAATAGATCGGGCTCTTCGAGCAGCAGTCGTGCCAGGCCGGCGCGCGCACGCTGCCCGCCGCTGAGTTTCGAGACGGGTGTGCTGAACTGCGCGTCGGTGAAGCCAAGTCCGTGCAGCACCGCATCGATTCGGTGATCGACTGCGTATCCGCCCGCGCGCTCGAGCGCATCGTCGAGCGCTGCCTGCCGTGCGAGGAGGCGTTCCATCTCCTGTGGGTCAGTAGCAGTGGAGAGGCGTTCATACACGCCATCCAATTCTCCGCGAATCTCATGCAGCCGCTCGAACGCGCGCGCCGCTGCTTCGCGGAGCGTATCGGTCGGCGAAATCGATGGATCCTGCGTGAGGAAACCCGCGCGTGCGCCGCGCTGTAGCGAAACACTTCCACGGTCGGCGGCGAGCTGCCCCGCGAGCATTCGCATCAGCGTGCTCTTGCCGCACCCATTTCGACCGACGAGACCGATCTTCTCGCCCGGCTCGATCGAAAGCGTGGCATCTTCAAGCAGCAGGCGCGTGCCGTGGCCGAAACGGACATTTGTCAGCGTCGCAATGGGCACTTTTCGATCGTACCGAGTTAGCCTTCGCTGCTGATGCGAAGTGCAGTTGCCGATGGGCGTTGGTCGAGTGGTCGTCGCTGGTTGCGTGTGCTCGTGATGCCGATGGCGATCCTGGGTGCGGGGCTGTGGATCATGCAGCAGCAGCAGACCGCCTCGAAGGGCGATTCGGTACGTGTGCGGGTTCAGGTCCAGGACATGATGGAGAGGGTGCTGCGAACGGACTCCTGCGGGCCAATGATCGATGCGACCGATCCGCTGATACGCGAGAGTGTTGTCGCTCGAGTGCGCGGAGCGGTGCGTGGCGCGGAAGAGTCGGCGCGAGTGGTGGTCGTTGTGGAAAGCGGAGATCAGAGCGGGCAGGGGACATCCGCGACACACACTGCGTTCGCGGGCGTTTGCGGTGGCGAGCCTGTTGGCATCGCCGTGACCGCGCCGCGTGGGGTCGGCATCGCTGCGGTCGTCAGCGTGTTCGATCTTGGTGCGCAGGCGCGTACGCGTTGGCAAGCGGAGTGTGATATGGCCGCGAGTACATTGCCTGCCCCATGACGGCGCTGCAGGTGTGGCTGAACGGGCGGCTGATGCCCGCCGCAGAGGCGCAGGTTTCGCTCTTCGACAGCGGCTTTCTGCACGCGGTTGGGGTCTTCACTTCGATGACTGCTCGACATGGCGCTGTGTTCAGGCTGCAGGAGCACTTGGAGCGCTTGCAGTCATCCGCGGTTTCGCTTGGTGCGGTCGAGGCGCTGCACATCGGACCGCTCGCGCAAGCAGTGGGATCGGTGTTGGTTTACAACGAGTTGTCATCAGCGCGGATTCGCGTGAGCGTGACGGCTGGTGACCTGAAGATGCTGCGTGTGCCGGGTGCGTCGCGCCCAGCGCAGCGAGGTGATCCGACGGTGGCGATCGTCGCGCAGCCACCCACGGAGTATCCGCAAGAGTTCTTCACGAATGGCGTGCGGGTACGCGTGTGTGATTGGCGTGTGCCTGCACAGGATGCGTTCGCGGGTCACAAGACGCTGTGGTACTGGCCGCGCTTGGCGGAGTTGCAGGTCGCCGCAAGCGTCGGATGCTCGGAGGGACTGGTGTTCACGACGGCGGGTCGGTTGAGTTGCGGCTGCGTGAGCAATGTGTTCCTCGTGAAGGACGGCGAACTTCGAACCCCCGCCTGCCGCACGGATGAGGGGCATGATCGCGCGCCCGTGCTGCCCGGCATCACCCGACAGGCGATCATCGAATGTGCGCAGGACCGTGGTGTGACGGTGCGCCGAGCGGAGTTGACCGTGGATGATGTGTTTGCCGCGGACGAGGTGTTTTTGACGAACTCAAGTTGGGGGGTTCTGCCAGTGACAGCGGTCGAGCGAAATGCGATTGGATCAGGCTCTCCAGGCGCGATCACTCGGGACTTGCGAGATGACTACATCGAGATGCTCAACTTTGAGACGCGTCATCAGTCTGCATGAGCGGATGGACGGGTTGACCCCAGCACGAACATCGCACCCTCTGTTCAGTCGCGCCGAATGACGCGGACATTTTCACGCCCTTCTGTGTCGTGAGCGGGGATCGGCGGTCGCGCACTCGGCTCGTGTGAGCGCGTCGCGGGTGGTCGTGGCGCGCCGCCGCGCAGCGCGCTACGGACGAGAGCCATGATCAACAGCACCACCGCGAGGGCAAGAAACACGGCGATCACGAGGAAGCCAGCGATAGCGAGCACAATCATGACTGGAAGTGCTACCAGTATGAGAAGCACGCGCGCAATCGAAGCATTCGCGCGGGGGCCACCTATGCCACCTGCGCCACCTGCGCCGCCTGCGCCACCTGCGCCGCCTGCGCCGCCTGCGCCGTCCGATTGCGTAGGGAGTTGCTGCACGCCGTTCACGATAGATCCATGGGCTTCCGTGCGGTAGATGCGCTTCCGTACCATCGCTGAGCCATGGCGGGCGAGTTCGTTCACCTTCACCTGCACTCGGAGTATTCGCTGCTCGATGGCGGCAATCGCATCGAAGCGCTCGTCAAGCAAGTCAAGGCGCTTGGGATGGACGCTGTGGCGGTCACGGACCACGGCAACCTCTTTGGCGCGGCTGAGTTTTACGACGCTGCGCGCAAGGCCGGCGTGAAACCGATTCTTGGCATCGAGGCGTATGTGGCGCCCGATCACGACGGACGCGAGGGTGATCGGCGCAGCCGCGTTCCAACAAGAATCCAGGATGGTGGGTTCCATTTGGTGCTGCTCGCGATGAACCTGACCGGATGGCGCAATTTGATGCGGCTTTCAAGTGACTCGTTCCTGCATGGCTTTTATCACCGCCCACGCATGGACAAGTCAACGCTCACGCAGTGGAACGATGGGCTGATCGCGATCAATGGCCACCTCGGGTCGAGTATCGCGTGGCATTTGACGAACTTCGTGCAGACGGGACAGGCGAGTCACTGGGCGCTGGCGCTTGAGGAAGCGCGCTGGCACGCGCGCGTGTTCGGTCCAGACGCGCAGGGCGAGCCTCGCTTTTACATCGAGTTGCAGCGGCATGTGGTGGAGCAGGAGCGGATCAACCCGCTGCTGAAGAAACTGGCGGCGGAGTTGCGATTGCCGCTTGTGGCCGACAACGATGCTCACTTCCTGCGCGCGCAGGATCACGAGGTGCACGACACGCTCTGTTGCATCTCGATGGCGAAGAACAAGGAGGATCCTGATCGTCTGCGGTATCCAGTCGACCTGTGGGTCAAGAGCCCGGCGGAGATGCACGCGCTGTTCACGGATGCGGATGAACAGGAGGCGCTCGCGAATACGGTGCGTATCGCTGGTCGCTGTTCGGTCGAGTTGCCGCTCGGGGACAGTCATGCCCCGCTCGTGCGGGTGCGCGTTCCCACATCGCTGCCCAAGTACTCGGGCGGCGATCTGACGGCATGGTTTCAGGATGTATGTGCGCGATTCGAGTTGAGTCCCGTTGGCTCGGATGATGCGGCGGAACAGAAGCGGGCGCGCGCCGAGTGCGATCGCGCACTCGCGAAGTTGTGCGAGGCGGGTTTGACATGGAGATACGGGCCAGGAGGTGTGACGCCTGCGATCCGTTCGCGGCTGGACCGCGAGTTGAAGATTTTGGCGGACAAGTCGATCAGTGCGTACTTCCTGATCGTGTGGGACTTCGTGAGTTGGGCTCTGCGGCAGGGTATTCCCGCAACCGCGCGTGGTTCAGGCGTTGGAACAATGGTGGGCTATGTGCTTGGGCTGTCGAATGCCTGTCCCGAGCGATATGGGCTGCTGTTTGAGCGATTCACGGATCCTGATCGGAGCGAGTACCCAGATATCGACATTGATATCTGTCAGAACGGGCGCGCTCGTGTTCTTGAGTACGTGCGTGGAAAGTATGGACATGTGGCGCAGATCATCACCTTCGGACGGCTGAAGGCGCGTGCGGCGATCAAGGATGTAGCGAGAACGATGGGCGTCCCAGTGGCCGAGGCGCAGCGACTCTCGGATCTCATTCCGCCCGAGTTGCACATCACGCTTGAACGCGCACTTGAAGTGGAGCCGGCGCTGCGTGCTGCGCGCGACGACAGTCCTCTCATTGCGAAGGTGCTTGAGCATGCGCAAGGGTTGGAAGACCATGCGCGCAACAGCAGCGTTCATGCGGCGGGCGTCGTGATCTGCACGCAGCCGCTCGAGAGCATTGTGCCGCTTTGCCGTGCGACGAGCGGCAGCGAGGAAGTGATCACGCAGTGGGATGGTCCAACCTGCGAGCGGGCTGGACTGCTCAAGATGGACTTCCTCGGTCTTCGGACGCTGTCAACGATGGAGTGCGCCAAGCGGCTCATCCGAACCACGCTCTGCGAAGAGGCGATCTGGCGCGCCGTCGGTCGTGGTGAAGAGTGGTCGAAGGGCTCCGCATCGCGCGGGGCAGATCCGCTCGATCTCGATCGCATCGATTTCACGGACCAGCGTGTGCTCGGACTCTTTCGGCGCGCCGAGACAGGTGGCATCTTTCAGTTCGAGTCGGGCGGCATGCGCAAGACGCTGATCGAAATGCAGCCCGACCGACTGGAGGATCTCATTGCGGCGAACGCGCTCTTCCGTCCCGGACCGATGGAACTGATCCCCGACTATTGCCGACGCAAGTTGGGGCGGGCCGCGATCCCGCGCGTGCATGAGGTGGTCGATCGACTGACCGCAGAGACCTACGGAGTCATGGTGTATCAGGAGCAGGTGATGCAGGTGCTGCATCAACTCGGCGGCATTCCGTTGCGCGCCGCGTACTCGATCATCAAGGCGATCTCAAAGAAGAAGCAGGAGACGATCCAGAGCGCGCGCGCGGATTTTGTTCGCGGCTCAGGGGCGCAAGGTCTGTCTGCGGTGAAGGCGCAGGAGTTGTTCGACTTGATTCTGAAGTTCGCTGGCTATGGCTTCAACAAGAGCCACTCGACGGGGTACGCGATCATTGCGTACCAGACGGCGTATCTGAAGACTTACTTTCCTGCGCAATACATGGCAGCGGTGCTGACCTTCGAGAGCCAGGCGCAGAAGGTGGAGGACTGGGCGGTGTATCTCGAGGAATGCAAGCGCATTCCATGGCCCGACTCGACGAACGGGCATCGACACACGGGTGTCGAGGTGAAGCCGCCTGACATCAATCTGTCCGTGACGGACTTTTCGATCGTTTTCGATCCCGATGAGCCGCAGGACAATCTGCATGGACATGTTCGATTCGGTCTGCGCGCCATGAAAGGCGTCGGTGATGCGGCAATCGCAGCGGTGATCGAAGAGCGAACACGCGGAGGCGCATTCAGGGATCTCTTTGATCTCTGTAGCCGTGTCAGTTTGCGTGCTGTCACGAAGTCGACCATCGAGAGTTTCATCAAGGCGGGTGTGCTGGATTCGCTGCATGGAACGGCGCAGCGAGCATCCATGCTCGCTTCACTTGAGGAGGCGCTTCGGGCGGGATCTGCCGCCGCGCAGGACCGCGCCGCCGGTCAGATGTCGATGTTTGGTGGGCTCGGTGCGGGAGAATCCTCTGCGCCGAATGGCGCAGGCGCTGCCGTCGATGTTGCTGTACCGCTTCGAAGGGTGGAGCCGTGGAGTCGGCTGACGGCGCTGCAGCATGAACGGGAAGCGCTCGGCTTCCATGTTTCTGGGCATCCACTTGATGAGTGGGCGGGCGAGATTCGCTCTTTTTGCACGGCGGATAGTGGGACACTCGGGCAGCAGAGCGGCTCGGTGTTGATCGCCGGGCTTGTGACGCGCATTCGTCAGATCATCACGCAGCGCGGATCGAGCGCGAATCAGCGGATGGCGATTGCGACGCTCGCCGACAAGGGCGGGACATTCAATGCTGTGCTGTTTGCAGAGACCTATGCGGAGTTTGGTGAGTTACTGCAGGATGGTTCTGTGGTGGTGATCGTGGGTTCGCCCGACAAGTCGCGCGCGGAGCCTGGTGTGATCGTGGATCGACTCATCCCGATGGATGCGGCCGCCGCACACCTTGCGAACTCCATCGAGATTCGGCTTGATGCGGAGCGAGCCGCCACGAGTGATGAAGATTCTCGCCGGGCACTTCTTGGGACGGTGCGGATGCTCGCGGGCGCTCTTCGGCAGGCGTCGGGCAGCGTGGCAAACCTGAAGGGGAGACCCGTCGAGGTGCGCGTTCAACTCGGTGTCGATGGAGGATCTGTCGCGCTGTTGCCGCAGGGTGTGCGTGTGGTCGCCGATCGGGATGTGCTTCGCCGACTGAGCGACATCGTCGGTCCTGGGCGCGTGGTTGTACGCGGTGGCTATGTGCCACCGCGGCGCGAGCGGGGTGGGCGGGGACGCTTCAGGGATAAAGACGACTGACCGTCCAACTGTCGCTGCTGCGTCGATAGACGATGCGGTCGTGCAGTCGCGCGGGATGACCTTGCCAGAACTCGATTGCTGCGGGGCGAATCCGAAAGCCGCCCCAATGCGGCGGACGCGGCACATCACCGCCTGCGAATCGTTGTTCGAATGACTTGTAGCGTGCGTCGAAGGCGGCGCGGTCAGCGAGCGGCTGACTCTGCGCGCTCGCCCATGCGCCGAGTTGTTTCGCGCGCGAGCGTTCCTGGAAGTACTGATCATTGAGTGAATCATCCGTGCTCTCGACCGCACCTTCGATTCGGAGCTGACGGTCGAGGTGATCCCAGTGCATGAGCAGCGCGGCATGTCGCTGTGCCGAGAGTTCGCGGCCCTTGCGGCTGTGGTGGTTGGTGAAGAAGACCGCACCATTCGCATCGAATCCGCGCAGCAGAACGGCGCGCAGCGAAGGTTGCGCGTGTGCGTCGACCGACGCGACATAGACCGTGTTGGGATTTGGAGTCGGTAGGTGCAGCGCTTCGTCTATCCACGCGCGCGCCGCCGAGATGGGGTCGGTCGGCGGATGGTCAAAGTCCATCTGCGATGGCGTGAATGACAGAAGCGTTGGCTCCCGCTTCGGCGGGCGGATGAAAGGGAAGCTTCCGTTTGGGGCGTTCATGATGCAGAGGGTAGGTGTGGAAGGCAATCAAAGAGCGCGTGGAGTGCGGCGATCATGCGGGCGCTTGTGAGCAGGCCCCTCGCGTGCCGCGCGCGCGAGCCTTTCGAGAGCCTGCGGATCGTCGAGCCCGAAGAAAGACCGCCATGCATCGATGCTCTGCGAATCAAGTATCGGCATTTGGGGACGAGTGCGGAGTGCCGTGCCTGATTTGGCGCGCGCCGCATGATCGCGTGTGAGCGTTTCAAGGAACTCGGTTGCGGTCAGCACGGGGCAGCGGCGCTTCCGAGCATCCCGCAGTATGGCGCGGTCACCCGAAACAACGGTGAGTCGACGCGGCGCAGTGCACTGCGCGACGAGATTGGCGATCACTTCATCGGCGGTCTTGCCCGCGCCCGAGTAGCGCAGCGCGACGCCCGCGATCGGCCCAGTGGGACGGTTGCGGCGTGGTCCATCACACACAAGGCAGACCGCATCGCCCCGATAACGACTGTCCGCGATCAGTTGGGCGAGTCCCTCCTCGTCCACGCCCGCAATATCGGGGGGCAGAACGCCCGTGACATGCAGGATGTTGTTGGCATCGACGAGGACGGGCATAGGTTGCGCTGTGCAGTGTCTCATGAATGCACCATCCAAGGACCTGCTTGCAATTCCCGCAGAAATCTGGTTCAATAAGTGGCTCGACACCCCCCCAAGGATCCACAGAGCATGCCCATCCGAGTCAAGACCCGAGGCAACGAGACCGCCGAGCAGATGCTGCGCCGCTTCAAGAAGCTGTGCGAGCGCGAAGGCATCACGAAAGATGTGAAGAAGCGCCAGTACTACGAGAAGCCTTCCGAGATTCGTCGGCGCGAGTCGATGCGCTTGCCACAGAAGCTCTTTGCGATTCGTATGGAGGCTGCAGCTGCTGCGGTTCGTGGTGGTGGTGGTGGTGCCCGCGGCAAGTCCGCAACCGGTGGTCGTGCGGGCGGTCCCCGTGGCAGCCGTTCAGGTGGGCGGTCGTCAGGCCCACGCTCGGGCGGTTCGCGCGCGTGAGAGCAGCGCAGCCCATGCGGCTCGGCCGTTCGCGCGCTGGGTATCAGCCGACTGTGGGTGCTGAGCGTCCGACCTGAGCTTCAGGTTTGGAGCCCTCGTCCGATGGTTCGCCCCTCGACAAAGAACAACTCGGAGACTGCGCGTGTGTTTGCCGTGAAGGCGGCGCAGTTGCTTGCCGATCTGAAGTGCACAGAGGTGATGGTGATCGATCTGGTCGGGCGTTCACAGGTCTGTGACTTCATGGTTCTCGCTTCAGGTACGAGCGCGAGGCAGATGAAGTCGGTTGGTGAGTCGGTGGACAAGCTCGGATCGCAGATGGGATCGCCGGCGTGGCGGATGGACAGCGATACCGGCAGCAGCTGGATCGTCGTGGACTTTGTCGATGTTGTGGTGCACCTGTTCGAGGCGCGCCAGCGTGCGTTTTATGATCTCGAGGGACTGTGGCGTGAGGCACCGCGTGTGGCATGGCGATCTGCGGATCGCACAGCGGCAGGCTGATGCTGCGCTGCGATACGCTCTGCGCATGATCGCAGGCTTTCTGATTGCACTTGCCGTTTCACATGCCGTCGCGGAGCAGTCGTCGCAGACGCCGCCAGATCCAAAGTCCGATGCGCCCGTAGCGATCGTGCGCGAGGGGACGGAGGTGGTGATCGACGGACCCGCTGGAAAGCTCGCCGGAACACTTCTCTTGCCAAGCGATGCGCAGGGGAAGGGTGCGCAAGGGGGCGCGAAGCCCCCCGCAGTGGTGTTCATCACGGGGAGCGGACCGCAGGACCGAGATGAGACGGTCTTTGGTCATCGCATCTTTGAGCCGATCGCACGCGCGCTCGCCGCGGATGGCATCGCGTCCCTGCGGTGCGATGATCGAGGCGTTGGTGCTTCAACGGGGAACTTCGCTGCCGCGACGACGCATGACTTCGCGGCGGACACGCGCGCACAGATCGCGTGGCTCCGAGCGCAGGGGCAGGTCGATCCTGCGCGCATCGGTGTGGTCGGGCATAGTGAGGGCGGACTGATCGGCACACTGCTTGCGGGGAGTGAGCCGCCGGAGTGTGCGTTCGCCGTTCTGCTCGCTCCGCCCGCGGTGTCGGGGCGGGAGATTCTGAGTCAGCAGTCGAGTGACATTCTGATTTCGATGCAGGCGGACGCTGCATGCGTTGCCTTCGCGACCGAGATGCATGGATTGATGATGGAGGCGGCGATTGAGGGAAAGCCGGAAGCGGAGCTGCGTGAGTCCGTGGCGGCGTGTGTCAGCGCTCAGTTGGCCTGTAACAAGAGCTTCGCCGCAACGGATGCGATGATCGCTGCCGCGACCGATCAGGGCGTGCAGCAGATGCGTTCACACTGGATGCGCGTCTTTCTGACGCTGGATCCACAAGCATCCATCATGCGCCTTGGCGTGCCGACGCTCGTGCTGTTTGGAGAAAGGGATCTGCAGGTCAGTCCCCGTCAAAACCTCGTCCCGTTCGAGACAGCGTCTGCACGCGCGCCAATGCGGCCTGTGATTGAAGTGGTCCCCGGAGTGAATCATCTGTTTCAGCGATGCACGCGCTGCACGCTCGATGAGTATGCGCGACTCAAAGCGGGGGTGGATCCGGATGTCGTGAAAAAGATTTCCACGTGGGTGGCGAAGACTGCAGGCGTTGCATCGGCGCCGCTTCCCGCCGAACCAGCGTCATCGCGTTGAAGGAGCGACCTTCGCGCGTGAACTTCCGTTCATAGTTCGTGCCGACTGTTTCGCCGGGTCGTGCCGATGTCGGTGGAGTGAATGGACGGCGTTCAAAGAGGCTGGCATGCATCTCGGCGTGGCGTTCGTACCACTGCCAGAGTGCCGCATGATCGGTGACAAGACGAAGTTCACCGCCAGGCGCAAGCACGCGGTGGAAATGCGAGAGCGTGTCGGTCTGCACGACGCGCCGCTTGTGGTGACGCCCCTTTGGCCATGGATCACTGAAGTAGATGTGCACGACCTGCGCGATGCAATCTGCGAGACGGTGGCGGAAGAGATCGCTCGCATCCGTCAGCAGAATGCGGACATGCTCGAGCTTGTTTCGCCGCAAGCGATCAGCCGTGGAACGCCAGAAGTCGGCGGTCCACTCAACGCCAAGAAAGTTGCTCTGCGGCTGGACGGCTGCCTGCTGGCAGAGAAAGGTTCCCTTGCCTGAGCCGATCTCGATCTCGAGCGGATTCGACGGACATGCGAACAGCGCACGCGGATCCCACGCCCCGGCTTCGTGCGGTGGCATGTCTGCATCTCGCAGGCCGAAGTGACCAACATCGAGGCGTTTTCCGCGGGAGGGATCCATCGAATCACTCCGCGGTTGAGGCATCTTTCTCATCTTGCGCGACCGCTCGAGAGGCGAGCCGCACACAACGGAGGCAGATGAACGCATCGGAGAACGCAGGGCTCTGAAAGATGCGGTCTGTTCGCTCTTCAAGGCACATCGTGCACTTCGTTGGAGATCCATCGGGGCGATCGCTCGACTGGGCAGTGACCGTGAGTGCCCAGGCGGCACGCAGGCAGTTGCCGCAGATACAGGAGCCATGGTGCCCCTCGACCATTGGACGGTCGAGCGTCCACGGCGTGTGGCAGAAGTCGCAGAGGACATCTTCCATTCGGACTTGGTTCGGATCGGTGCCTTCGCGCCGCATGCTCCGAGCATAGTTGCGCCTCTGCTGCGCTAGTCTGTGCAGCGATGTCACGAGGACCATCCCTCGCGCAGAAATGCCAGTTCGTCTTCGCGGCGGCTGCCATGCTGATCCTCGCTGGCGCGTTGGTTGTGCCGTGGCTTCGCCTCGAGTGGGTCGTGGATGAAAGCCAACGGGAGACATCCCGTCAGTTGGCTGAGACTTGGGTGCAGAATGGCTTTGCTTTGACGCGCACGGCCGGCATTCCGATTCCGATTCGGGTCGTTCAGGTTGATCAGATTGAGATCGGCGGCGCGAGCGATCCCTTTGTCGAGGCTGCCGAGCGCACATTCTTGGCGAACCCGACACAGACGGATGTCTTCGAGGCCGTGCAGTCGTCGCAGGGCATGGTCTATCGATACGCACTCGCACTGCGCGAGACGCAGTGGCGAGCGATTCAAGATCGGCAGTTCGTGGACTTCACGGCGCGTGCCTCCGATGTGGCGCTCGGAGATCCGCTTCGGGCGGTGCTCGTGATTGAACGCACGAGCCAGTTCGCCGTCGACCAGATTGCATCGAACCGTTGGTATCTGATCGTCAGCGGCGTTGTGGCAGTGGTGCTCGCAGTGGTGGTGTTCTGGTGGATTCTGACTCAACTGATCTTCTCGCCTGTTCGTCGCTTGCGCGACAGCATGGAGCGAGTGCGCCGCGGCGATCTGACAGTGCGCAGCAATCTGCGCACGGGTGATGAGTTGGAGGAGCTGTCGCGGGCCTTCGACCAGATGCTTGATGAGCTCGATCGCGTGCAGAACTCACTGCGCGCGATGAATGAGTCTCTCGATCTGAAGGTCGTGCAGCTCTCGGAGGCGAACGTCGGACTCTTCGAATCCAACAGGCTGAAGAGCGACTTCGTGGCGAGCGTGTCGCATGAACTTCGGACACCTCTCAATTCGATCATCGGGTTCGCGGAACTGCTTGAAGAGATGGCACGGAAGGACGCGGATGCCGATCCGAAGCGTCAGCGTTATGCGGCGAACATACTGACGAGTGCCCGAATGCTGCTCGAGATGATCAACGAGCTGCTTGACATGGCGAAGATTCAAGCGGGGCGTATGTCGGCGAGCGTGGTGACATCAAGCGTCGCAGATCTTCTTGAAGGGCTCCAAGCGATCATGAAGCCGCAGGCGATGTCAAAGCTCATCGAAATGGAGTCGCAGGTGGAGTCGGATACCCCATCAGTGGAGACGGATCCTGGGAAACTGCAGCAGATCCTGTACAACTTCCTCTCGAACGCGATCAAGTTTTCGCCACCCGGTAGCACGATTCGAATCGAGGCGGTGCGCACGACGCTCGAGTCGCGTCCTGCGGTTCGTATCTCAATCGTGGATCAGGGGCCGGGAATCCCTTTCGATCTGCAAGAGACGGTGTTTGAGAAGTTCAGGCAGATTGATGCGAGCCACACACGCTCACACGGGGGCACGGGACTTGGTCTGGCGATCTGCCGTGAACTGGCGCAAATCCTCGGATGTACGGTGGGCTTGATTTCAGAGCCGGGGCGTGGCGCGACCTTCTTTGTCACGGTGCCCTTGATGTACCGCGTACGGGAGCGAAAGCCGTTGCTGCCCACTGCGGCAGAGGATGACCGACAATCGCGTTCATCGCCGACAGGCTGAATCGTCTTGCTCTCGCATGGTCTTGCCTGTTGGCGTCCGCTGCGCATGCAACTCCTGTCCGCGGTTCCCGCCCGCGTGCCGTACCTTTGTGGCATGCAGTTTCTCATGGAAACGATGCGCCTTGGTCTGTCGAACCTGCGTCGGCATGCCCTTCGTTCAATCCTGACCTGTCTGGGCATCATTCTTGGTGTGGCTGCCGTCATCGTGGTGGTCGCCATTGGGGAAGGGAACAAGCGAGCCGCGCTTCGTGACATTGCCGCGCTCGGAGCACGCAACATCATCGTCCGAAGTTCCAAGCCGCCTGATGTGGCTTCCACGACTCAAGCCCGCACATTTCTTTCGCGTTACGGGCTGATGTATGAAGATGCGCGGCGTTTGGAGGCGGGGCTCGATGGTCTCGTCATCGTTCCATTGAAGGCGGTCGGCAGCGAGATCAGCCGAGGTGCATTTCGTACGACTGCTCAGTGCTTTGGCACGGTGTCTGAACTGGCGCAGGTCGCCAACTTACAGGTGCAGCCAGGTGGGCGATATCTGAGTGATCAGGATGTGGCGACGCATGCACCCGTGGCAGTGCTCGGCGATGAGATTGCGCGTCAAATGTTCCCCGCCCGTGATGCGCTCGGACAAGATTTTCGCATCGATCAGCAAGTGTTCCGTGTGGTGGGGGTCTTGCAGCCGCAAGGTTTGTCGGGTGGAGCGGGCAGTGCGCTCGTAGGTCGTGATCTCAACCGAGACATTCATGTGCCCATGACGACTGCAGAAAGGCAGTTCGGGGACATCGTGCAGCGACGCTCTTCGGGATCGTTCAGTGCGGAGGAAGTGCAATTGAGCGAGGTGTACATCACAGCTCCGAGTACTGAGTCGGTGGGCGAGGTGGCTGCGCGTGTCGAGCGAGTGGTCGAGATTGCGCACCCTGGCATGACCGATGTGCAGATCGTCGTGCCGTGGGAACTACTCGAGAATGCGCGGCGTGCGATGGTGGTGTGGAACATCATGCTTGTGTCGATTGCGGCGATCAGTTTGCTCGTTGGAGGTATCGGCATCATGAACATCATGCTCGCGAGTGTCACGGAACGCACCCGTGAAATCGGTATTCGTCGCGCACTCGGTGCGACGCGTCGGCACATTGTGCTGCAGTTCCTCGTCGAGACTGGGTCCCTCTCGGCGGTCGGCGGGGTCCTCGGCATCCTGCTTGGCGTTGGAGTCGCCTTTGGGCTTGGACAGCTCGTCGAGTTGCTGCGTGTACTGCCGCTGTTCCGAGGGGCCTTCGGGCGCGTCTCTCTCGAACCTGTGATCACACTCTGGTCGATCGTCGTGAGCTTCGGGGTCGCCGCCGCCGTTGGACTCGTGTTTGGCACCTATCCCGCACTGGTTGCAAGTCGCAAGGATCCAGTTGTCGCCCTTCGGTACACATGAGCGCTCGCTGCGGGGTGCGCGTCCGCATGTCTGACTCGGCTCGCCTAGGCTGCGTTGTATGAGTGAGCGGATTCCGCCAGTTTCCAACGTTCCCGTGACAGGGGAGTCGCTTCGCACGCTCATTGGTGCGGATGCGCGGTCCGTGCTTGAAATCGGTGCGCATCATGGCACGGAAACACGCATGCTGTTGGATGCGTTCCCGGTGGCGCAGATTCATGCGTTCGAACCCGATCCGCGTGCTCTGGAGATGCACCGCAAGTCCGTGCAACATCCGCGAGCGATGCTCCACGCAATGGCCATCGGTGCGGTGAACGGTCGTGCGGAGTTTCATGTCAGCAGCGGATTGCCCCCAAAGATCGATCCGATCATCGCCGCGGAGTATCCGAAGGGATGGGATCAGTCTGGTTCGCTTCGCGCGCCGAAGGAGCACCGCAAAGCTCACCCATGGTGCCAGTTTGTGCGAACGATTTCAGTCGAGGTTCGGACGCTCGATGCATGGGCCGCCAAGCATGCGCAGGGGAGGATCGACTTCATCTGGGCGGACATGCAGGGAGCGGAGGGTGATCTCGTGCGGGGCGGAACTGCGGCGCTTGCGCGGACTCGCTTCGTCTACTGCGAGTACAGCGATCACGAACTCTATGAGGGCGAGCCAACGCTCGCGGCGCTGCTCGACATGCTGCCGACTTGGGAAGTCGTTCGCCGCCTGCCGAACGACGTGCTCATCCGAAACACGGCGTGCCGCTGAGGCGGTCACTTGCGTCGGTAGACGATCACATCGCCATTGTTCCAGTCCACCCAGCCACGCAGCCGGCGGTGCTCCGACCAGTTGCGATCGAGTGCACCCTTTGCGTTCACATCGATTGTGCGTGGATACAGCACGATGAGCCAACGGATGTCGGAGTCGAGAGCGTCGAGATGCCGTCCGCCTGACCCGGTCGGCACAATGTCGATGTCCTGCAGTACTGCGTAGTACGCCAGCACATTGTCGGCAAGCCCCACCGTTCCGATGCGATCGGTCGTCGGCTCCTTGGCAAGGATCCACTCCACCGCATCGCGCAGAGGCTGCTTGGGCGGCAGTCGGAAGATGTGAATGGTCCACGGAACTGCGACAGCAAGAATCAGGAGTGCTGCGATGAGTGGGCGGCGAGAGGCAGGATCCGCGGATGGCGTTCGCTGGGTGACCCAGGCGACGATGTCGGTGGCTCCAAGCACCATCGCTGTGATGCACCCCGGCAGTGCGAAGAGACCGAAGCGCGCGTACATCCAACTGCCGCCGAGTTCGGTGCCGAGTGCCACCACAGGGAGGCCAAGCAGCATGAGTGCGAGTGGTACGCGGCGTGGCGTATCGCGGACGGCGCCGACAAGGCCCGCACAGACGAGCACGAGCGCTGGAAGAGCTGCCCAACTCCAGGCGCCACCAAGTCCAAGCAGCAAGTGAAGTCCTTCGAGGGAGAGGAGCGATGGTTCATTTCCGTCGAGTGCCGCGAACTCGCGGCGTATTCGGAGCATGTCCGGAACAAGCGGTGTGAGAAGGACGCACGCGGTGACTGCCCCGAGGCAGAGAGACGCGAGCGCCATGGCGGGAATCCGCTGCGCAGAGCCGCTGCGCCGAGCGGTGAACACGCAGATCAGGAGCGTGATGCCCTGTCCGATCGGCAGTCCTGCAAAGACCAAATGCGACCAGATGCCCAGTGCGGTGACAAGAGCGCATGACAGCAGGCACGCGAGGCATGTGCGGCGCATACCGCGGAGCAGCAGCGCCGTCGAAATTGCTGCGCAGAGAATCATGAGTGAGTAGCCGCGTGCCTCGCAGGACTCGAGCACAACGATCGGCGCAATCGCGGTCGCGGCAGCCGCCGCTGCTGGGAGCACGCGGCTCGGCCGTTGCATCCAACGGCATGTTTCGTGCAGAAGCCAAGCCGCTGCAGGGATGGCGAGCACTCCGGCGATGAAGGCGGGCGTGCGAAGGATCACTTCGTTGATGCCGCCTGCCAGAGTCAGTGCACACCAGGAGAGCAGCGTGTGCATGACATGATTTGAAGGAACAAAGTAGGTCCCGATGATGGGGCCCGGTCCATGTTGGGCATAGTCAATCAGTGCGGAGATTTCGTCGTACCAGAAACTCTCGGTGATTCGCCAAATCCTTTCGCTCACGCCGAGGGTGATGAGCGCACCAGTGATGAGCAGCGGGCGCAGAGTGAGTGATGCCGCAGCGATCGGTGCCGTACGAGCGATCGCCCGACGTGATGTCCAGTGCGCGATCAGAGAACCCAGGATCCACCACGTGGCAGCACATGCCACTGCCGCAATCCGCCACCAATGTGCGCCCTGCAGGGTGACGGCGCGAACCTCGACGCCTTGTCTTTCGGCGACGACAGGATGTGTCAGCCATGCGGCAAGCGTGTCGGGTGGCGTCCACACAATCCACGCACAGAGTGCCGTGACAGGAAGTGCAAACGCGATCCATGCGCGGCTCATGCGCCGGTTTCTCCCGGCCAAGTCAGCGCCCCATCTTCATGCGGCGCGGTCGTGAGTTGTGCCGCCTGTGATCGGCTGCCGAGTCTGCCCTCGGGAACGCGGCGTAGCAGCGGGAGGATCCCTGTCCGTGCGAGTGATGATGTGAGAAAGAGCACGGTGTAGGCATACTCATGGGAACCCATGGTGCGCAGAATCCAGCCTCCAAGCAGTGATCCCCCAAGCAGAGCACCCGCATTCAGAAAGAGATACGACGTCATGAGGCTTGTTCGGTCTGTGGGGCGCGAGACATCAAGAAGAAGGAGGAATGTGGCCAGTTCATAGGCGGCCCAAGCGATTCCGGCGCCAGCCATCAGAAGCATGATGGTCCACACTCCTGCAGGCATCGCCATCAACCCCCCATGGATCGCAAGAAGAACGCTGCCAATCACAAGCACTCGGCGCGCACCATACGACGCGGCCATCGCGCCAAAAACGGCTGACGCGATGCTCTTGCACAGAAACATCACGGCAACCGCGACGAAGTACATCGTGTTGGAAAAGTGCAGATGTCCGATGAGATAGGACCCGACGAAGGGGCTCGAGATTTGCAGTGCAATCTGGAACAGGAGCATGAACAGAAGAAGGTTCCGTTCGGGACCGGCGAGCGGTCGCAACGGCAGTCGGAGCGGACTAATCGTCTTCTGACTCCAGTTTCCAGGGGGCGGTTCACTCTGCAGCCACAAGAAGCGAGTGGAGATTCCGCGCCCGAGCGCGGCCAGGAGGAACATGCCGGCGAATGCAAGCAGTTCCCAAGGACCCGTTTGTGCGGCGTCAGGTTGCAGGTTCGACTGCGATGCATCGCTGAAGCGCCCGAGCCACAGCAAGACGCCTGCTGCGGCAAGGCCTCCAAGCGTCGCCAACTGGCAGATACGCGTTCGGATGCCGAAATAGCGCGGCCGAACATCGCTTGGGATGAGTGCCCCCACCCACGCAGTCCATGCCGGACCTGCGCCGAGTGCGGTCCCCCAATAGACCGCGAGCGTCGCGAGCAGCATGGGCATCGGGATCGAGCCCATCCATGCAGCGATGATCAGGGGAACAAAACTGCATGATTGAACCGTCGCGCACATGATGACCCACCTGCGGGGACTGCGCAGCGCTTCGATACCCCACGGCGACACAAGTTGCAGAGTCGCTCCAAGCAGGAAGGGGATGCTGAAGCAAAGCCCCGCTTCAACTTCACTAAATCCGAGTGCGAGCGCGAATGGAATGAAGAACATCTCGCCAACACCGACCATGAAGGAGTACAGCGCACCATCTGTGGTGCAAACCGAGAGATCAGTGCGTAGCTTTCTGGACCGAGTCAGCATGCGAAGGGGCAACCTACGCCAAGCAGACGCAGTGCTGTCAGCGCTCCAAGACTCGTTGCTCGGTTGGGACGGGGGAAGTGAGACTCGCCAAACTCGCGGTTGCGGTCAGGGGCCGCGATTGCCACCGCCTGTCGCGCCAGTCGCCGAGCCCGTCGAAAAGCCGCGGAGCGTTGCGAAACTAAACGGCACCGTCATCGACACATAGCGAGGCCCACCACGGCGGGCTTGCCGCGGGGGAGGCAGGAACGAGTAGCCGCCGAGCGCTCGGTGAACATAATCGGGCGCGCGCACGATCAGCGACTCTTGGTAATAGTCAATGAACGCCCAGTCTGCCTCCCATGCTTCGGGTTCGACAACAGACTTGATGAGCTGAATCAGTCGCCGCGCCGCCTCTTCAGCAGTCTCGCGGGGACCGCTGTCTCCCCCGTTTCCAAAGAGGCTTCCACCGCCGCCACCTCCGCCACCGCCGCCGCCGCCACCACCCATGCCACCGCCGCCGCCGCCCATGCCGCCGCCACCACCACCCATGCCACCGCCGCCGCCGCCGACGCCTGCACCTTGGTTGAGAGCGAAATCGAGGTTGAAGTTTGGAGCGTTGTCAAAGTAAGGGACGGTGTAGAGCAGATCTTTGATCGGATACAGCTTGGTGACAAGAGATCCGCGGCGCGAGAGATTCTCACGCGTCCCAACCTCCAGAAAGCCCGGCCGAAGTTGCCAAGTGCATGACGACTCAGCGGGAAGTTGTGCCAGTACATACTCGAGCGCGTCGAGCGCGGTAAGGCTCGGCAGTTGCATGGTGATGGGTTCGTCGGGATCCATGCCGTCAGGGTTTCTGTCACTCCGCCAACGGGGAACCATGGCGACATTCGTTGCCTCCGCGATGAACTTGAGCGCATCACGCGCAGGAGTCTCGTCGAAAGTCACTGGCAAGCGGGTGTTCATCAGCGCGAAGAGCACATCCTGTGGCTCGCTTGCCAACTCACTGGCTTCTCCCGGTGCGCCTTGAGCTTGCGTGGTGACAGTTGGAGCGACCGCATGAACTGTGATCCCACTCGTCGCGGCTGCGGTCTTCGCCGCATCTGACTTCTTCGCTGGTGCCGTTGGGGAGTTTGGCGGTGTGGTCGGCTTCGTCTGTGCGACGACCGAGTAGGCACACAGCAGTGCGGCGCAGAAGGTGATGAGCGGTCGATTCAACAAGTGTGGGCGCGAAGATGGTGCCATAGTGAACGCCAAAAAAGGGGGATCTGACCGACCAGCCAACTTCAGTCTACGGACGGGCAGCGCAATTGCAGCGCTTTTCTGCTCTCTTCAAGGCAAATCAGCGACATGGCGTTTGCAGCAACCGCAATACGGCTGTCCCACGGCGCGGTCCGAAGTGCGCCAAGCGCGCGGCTGCGATCGGCTACGAGGTAGCAGGCCGTGTCGTCAAACGCCAATTGCCGAAGAAATCGAACAAGCATGGCTTGTGATGCGCATGCACGCTCGATTTCTTCATCGCTCGTCAATTCGGTATCGCCGAGCATGAGCGCAAGCCCATGACCTGGTCGTGCACTCTGCGCGTTTGCACCGCGACTGCTCTGACCCGTGAGCGCGAATGCGCCATGGACATCGGGCGGCGGTGGATCCAACTGTGCAGCCGCAAGTCCAGTCGACCCGAGTTGCACCGAAAGAAGCGCCTGACGCGCCGCATGCACAAGCGACCGATGATGAGAAGGAACACCGCCAAGAGCAAGATCGGCCTCGAGCAACCAACCGAAGACTCCGACAAGAACGCCTCGCGGCGTGTCCTTCCAGCACTTGTCGATCGCAGCCACGAGTCGTTCACGCTCTACGAGCGGATCACCCACACGATCACAGGCGGCAAGTGCAGCAAGAAGAAGCGACTGTTCGAGTGGATCGCCATGGATGGCGAGTGGGGCGGTCACGGCGCCGTTATCCGCCACACCCGCATCGGGGTTCATAGGCTTGGTGCAGCGAGTGAGCATCGCGTTTCGGTACATGCTCCGAAGCGCCGAGAGTTCCTGGCATGCGGGCACCTCCTTGGGAAGCGCTGCGCACGCCATCACGATCCACGCGACGGCCTTTGCATCCTCTCGTGGATCGATCTCCACCTCATCCAGTTGGCCGAGCGCGCACAGGATTTCCGCTGAAACAGTGGCCGCACGCTGTGCTACTGGGCCCCCATGCGAGCGCGAAAACTTGGCAAGTGCCGCTGCTGCGAGAGCCTGTTCGGCGGGGCCCGCAAACAGCGTGGCATCGGCGCGTTCCGCGGGCAGATAGTCGCCGCGAAGTCCAAGCGCACGAAGGGCACTTTGCTGACGCGATGGCTGATCGCTCTCGAAACGTTCGGAAGCGATCACCGAGCGTTCAAACCATGCCACGATGCCCTCGGAACACGCATCGATGTCGCGAATCAATTGTGCCCCGCGCTCCATCGGCACAAGCCGCATACCACGGTGCACGATCACAGGCGCGCTCCCCGCGGTGGGCTGCACAACACGGGTTGCCGCAAATCGGTAGATCGCCACTCGCTCATCAGCAGGCAGTTGATCGAGGTCGCGCGCAGGCAGTCCGACCTGAAGTGCCAGCGACAGAAGAGTCTGATCTGGGGCACTTGCGGCGTTCAACGCCTGAAGAACTCCAGGATGAGCGAGCGCCCACTCACTGCCGCGGCGCAATGCCATTCCATCGAGTGCAGGCTGAACATCTCGTGCAGCTTGCGCGAAGTTCGTGCCGAGCAGCGGTTCAAACTCGCCGCCGACCTCAAGTTCAAGCGTCACCCGTTCAAAGGGAATGGCTTGGTCAACTCTGCTCGGCGTGCTGCTCCAACGTCGCATGGCGTCCTCAACCGCGGTGCTCAGGGCGGTTGCAACCGCTCCGGGCGATCGCGCAGTGCCAACGCCGATCACCTGTCCGTCTAGGCGGAGCAGAACCGACGCTGAGTGAAAGTCATCCGGAAGCCCCGCCAGCATCGTTTTTCCACTGATTCCAGCGTTGGCGGCCGATCGGCACGAATTCCATGCTGCGATTGCAGTATCGATATCTGGGGAATCGGCGCCCATGAGCTTTGTGCAAAGAACGAGTTTGCAAAAACACACGGCGGATGTGGACATTGCGCCAACTCGGTGCATACTCGCCAGTGTAGATCGGACCCAAGCGTTTTGGCCCGATCTGCTCGTTCGGGTTTGAGAAAGCCAATGTCACTGTCCCGTGTTTTAAGAAGTGAGGTTTCGAAGCAGCCAGTCCTGCTGCTGACAATTCTGTCCTACTTGGCAATCCTCTGATACGAACGCCATTTCTCGGCACTGCACCCCCCTTCAATGGGGCGGCGGGGCGGATGGGGAGACTCGCCCGCGCACGAATGTGTAGCGGGTGCCGGAAAGCGCGACGGCCTGCGATTTATCGCAGGCCGTCGTCGCTTTTGCAGGCTCCAGTTCGGAGGCCTTCGCGGACATGTGTTTCGGCTCGTGTGACGAGCCGAGATTTATGATCCCGCTCAGTCGAGCTTGATCTTGTCGGTTCCGAGTGCGCCGTGGTCGTCCATGCCGCCGCGGGTTGGCTTCGGACGCTTCGGAACGACGAATGCATCGTCCGCCGCACTTGCGCCATCGGGCTTGCCGCCGCCGGTATCTCCCGCGCCCCACTGCGCTCGCTTGAGGCTCAGGCCGATCTTGCGATCGTCGGTATCAACGCGCAGGATTTTGACATCAACTTCCTGACCAGGCTTCACCACATCGAGGGGGTTCTCGATCTTCTGATCGCTCAGTTCGGAGATGTGCAGAAGACCTTCGAGACCATCCTCGAGCTCC
The DNA here is from genome assembly GCA_046080505.1 of Planctomycetota bacterium. Lineage (GTDB taxonomy): Bacteria > Planctomycetota > Phycisphaerae > Phycisphaerales > SM1A02 > F1-60-MAGs104. The sequence goes on along the minus strand of JBJTUC010000029.1, from coordinate 3,794 downwards.
ACAAACACGCCGAAGTTCGTGATCTTCGTGATCTTGCCCTTCACGATCATGCCCGGGCGATAGGCGCCAGGGATCGCTTCGACCCACGGATCCTCGGCCAATTGCTTGATGCCGAGACCCACGCGCTGCTTCTCTTGATCGACTTCAATGACCACGCACTTCACCTCGTCGCCCTTCTTGAAAAGTTCGTTCGGGTGCGCGATCTTCTTGGTCCACGACATATCGGAGATGTGCAGCAAACCATCGATACCCGACTCGATTTCGATGAATGCACCGTAGTTGGCAAGGTTGCGAACCTTGCCTGTGATCACGGTGCCAAGCGGATAGTGCTCTGCGACGAGATCCCATGGGTTCACTTCGCACTGCTTCATGCCGAGGGAAATCTCGAGTTTGTCCTTGTTGAAGTCAAGCACGACCACGTCGGTCTCTTGATTGACCTGCACCAGTTCACTCGGATGATTGATGCGGCGGGTCCATGACATTTCACTGACATGCACCAGACCTTCGATGCCGTCCTCGAGCCGCACGAACGCCCCGTAAGACATGAGGCTGACGACCGAGCCACGTACACGTGCGCCAACGGGGTACTTCTTCTCGATCTCCTCCCATGGGCTCGGCTCGCGCTGCTTCAGCCCGAGTGCGATCTTCTCGCGCTCGCGGTCGATGTTCAGCACCTTGACTTCGACTTCCTGCCCGATCTTCACGATCTCAGATGGGTGGTTCACACGGCCCCAGGACATGTCGGTGACATGCAGCAAACCGTCGATCCCGCCGAGATCGATAAATGCGCCGAAATCCGCGATATTCGTGACATGCCCCTTCACGATGTCGCCTTCCTTGATACGGGTCAAGAGCGTCTTGCGCGCTTCCTCGCGCTCAACCTCGATCAGGCGGCGTCGGCTGATGACGATGTTGCGGCGTTCAAGATCGATCTTCAGGACCAATGCGCGCATGGTGCGGCCGACAAAGTCGCCCACATCGCCTGGGCGTCTGATGTCGACCTGCGACGCGGGCAGGAAGACGGGAACGCCGATGTCCACGAGCAGTCCGCCCTTGATCTTGCGGAGGCACTTGCCTTCGACCACGTCGTTCTCCTTCTTGGTCGCCACAAGGGTCTCCCACCCTCGGATGCGATCAGCCTTTCGCTTCGAGAGGACGATATTGCCCTCGGCGTCTTCAAGCTCCTCAAGCACGACTTCCACGACGTCGCCCACGGACACGCCGCCGGAGTCCTCGAACTCTTCCTTCGAAATCTGCCCCTCGCTCTTCAGTCCGACATCGACGATCACATAGTCGCCGCTGATCGACACCACGGTGCCCTTGAGGAGGGCTTCGGCGCCTCCGGTTGTCTTTGCTTTGTCTGCGGCAGCAGCGAGGTCGTTGACCGTTACTTTGTTGCCGAGGGCGTCGCGGACCATCTGGTCGGCGATATCGAGGTCGAGTCCGATGTCTTGAATGAGGTTGTAGTCAACCATGGGGGTGCGGGCTTTCGATGCGCGAGGAGGCACTTTGCCATCCTCGCAAGGCGGAGCCTTCGGGACGATCCCAAGGGCGAGCCAAACAATGTATCAGGTTTCCGCGGCGATTCGAGGGGGAAGATCGCCACGCATGGCTCGGAACCCCAACACCCCGGCGAGGTTTATCAGCATGCAGAGCATGAAAAACCATGGTCCTGCACCAAGGCGCGCGAGCGGGTCATAGATGAGCACCGCGAGAAACGGCGCGATGGCTCCGCGGATGCCGTTCAGCGTGACATGCACTGCCATGTATTCACTGTCTCGATGTGCGGGTGCAAAGTCATGGTGCCCGAGGTTCCATGCGAGCGAACCGCCCGCGAACCCGATGCCCAACATCACGCTCGATGCGTACATCAGCGTCATCGAATCGAGGAGTGCAGCGAGCCAGATGAGGCCTGATCCGAGGACAAATATCCAGCCGTGCACTGCACGGAATGCAACCACATGCTGTTTGGACAGCAGTCGAGACCAGATTGGAATGGCCAGCGGCATCACCACCAACGGGATCACGGTGGTGACGAGGATTCCTTCGAGGTAGGAAGTATGAAACTGATCGTTCAGCACGAGCACTTGCGGCGGTCCGACCATGAGGCTGCCGAGTCCGAAGACCGACATCCACCACATGAATCGCGCATAAAGCCGATCATCTCGCAGCAGATGCAGCAGATGGCGCGGATCGATGCGCGCGACGCCCGAACCCGACTCGATCTCTGCCAGCTGCAGCCCGCGCTGTCCGCGCAGTCGCACCTTCCGCCAAATGCTGTTGGCGATCACGCCCGTCAGCGCCAGTGCAGGGAACAGATAGCGGAAACTGTCGGCTCGCAGATCGAGCGCCGATCCGATCAGCAGCCCTGCGAGCGCGAGCACAAGCGACTGCACGGTTGCCATGCGACCTGCAATGATGGCGCGGCTTGCACGCGGATAGTTGTTGCGCCAGACGACGGCGCGTACGGTGATGACTCCTGTCCATGCGATGCGCGAGATCATCACGAGGGCGGTCAACAGCAGGAGCCCGAGCGTGTTGACTGGCACGAAGGCCGCAAGAAGAACGCAAACGCAGGTGAGCAGTTGCAGTCCACTGATGAACGCGACCTTTGGCTTGCCATGTGCGAGTGCAGCCCAGACGAATGAACTGAGGTTGGCGACATTCGGGGCCGCGCTCACCGCAGCGACCGCGTAGTCGACCGTGGAGGGATCGACGCCCTCGACTCCAGTGAACATCTTCTTCACAACGATCGCCATCGTGCCGCCCTCGAGCGCTCCAAGCATGAGCGGCATCAGCATGCCCGAGTACAGCTCGTGTGCATAGTTGGCACGCAGCATGGTCGGCAGCGCACGCGGATGGAAGTCGCCGATAAATGCGCCGAGGCGTTGGAGGAGCAGTGGGGGAGAGAACACAGTCATACGAACGCAACGCTTGGCCGACGTTCGCGCTGCCAAGCGTAGGAGGAAATCGGGCTTCGTTGGTCATGATTTGCTGCGGCTGATTCTTTCGCTGGCAACCGAGCGGCTATCGTTTACGGCGTCAGCGATTGGTCCTGTCGACGGAGGCCGGTTCGACATGCGCTCGAACCTTGCACGAACCCAAGGGATCGCAGATCTGCGACGAAGATCAAGCCTCCGGCGATGGCGCCGAGTGGAAGATCGGGATCGTCGGACTTCGAACCCACCTACGAGTTGGGTTCGAGGCCAATGAGCCGGCCCAGCCCTGCTTCGGCTTGGGCGCGAGTTCGCTCGGGCCGTCGGCAGGACCGATCGCTGCTTTGCTCACGCGCGCACGGCAGCGCGGAGCGCCTGCCAGCTGCACTCGAGTGAATCGGGGACAACGCGCACTTCGCCGATGGTCGCCATGAAATTGGTGTCGCCGCTCCAGCGGGGAACGACATGCACATGCAGGTGCTCGGGCAGTCCGGCGCCTGCGGCTCGTCCTTGGTTGATCCCCACATTCACGCCTTGCGTATGGAGGGCGCGTTCCACCAACTCCACCGCGAAGTCGACGAGCTGCCAGAGATGCGCCCGCTGCGCCGCGGTGTAGTCCTGAAGCGTGGGTCGAGCTTCTGCAAGTGCCACCAACACATGCCCATTGGAGTACGGGTAGCGATTGAGCATGATCAGGCCGTGCTCATTTCGGTGCACGACGAAATGCGCATGGTCGTTCGCCGAATCCTCCCAGGCGGCTCGCAGAAAGTTGCTGAGTTGCGGCACGCCCGGGATCTTCGCGTCGCCGAGACGCGCCTCAAGATCGCGCAGGTACGCCATGCGCCAAGGAGCCCAAAT
>JBJTUC010000028.1:0-155347 GCA_046080505.1 Planctomycetota bacterium | reverse complement strand
CCCGCGCGAGTGGGTACTTCAGGCGCACCGTGCGTTCGGACATGCCTGCCATCCCCGAAGAGCCGCCGCATCAACGGATCCGTCGCCGGATCGCACCATACGACTTGGCATCATGTCGGGCGACCTTCACGATCACTCCGTCTCATTCTTTGCTGAATCGCTCGTGGGAGGCCGCCCGACTGATGTGGAGGCGATCGTCTTCCCGACAACGGTCTGTCCGAAGGATGATGCCGCTGGAATGCGACTCCGTGCACGCTTCGACCGTGTGGTCGATGTCGCTGCGATCAACGACGACACACTTGACGCAGTGATCCGCTCGGAACGCATCGATGTCCTCGTGGAACTGTCGGGGCATACGGGCGGCAATCGGCTCACCGCACTCGCTTCGAAGCCCGCTCCCGTCATGGTGACGGCGATCGGCTATCCCAACACCATTGGACTTCCCGCGATCGACTGGCGCATTGTCGACTCCATCACCGACCCACCAGGCGCGGAGGCGTACTGCACCGAGCGGCTGCTGCGTCTTGATCCGTGCTTTCTTTGCTATCGACCGCCGGAACTCGAAGCGTCACCAACGATGCCGGGAGATGGCCCGATCATTTTCGGGTCCTTCAACAACAGCGCGAAGATCAGCCCTGAGTGCGCAGCGCTTTGGGCGAGGGTCCTGCAGGGCGTGCCCAACTCGCGCATACTCCTGAAGACGCAGACGCTCGCCGACCCGGCTACTCAGCGCGAACTCCGTGCCCGGCTGTGTGAACAGGGGATCACCGACGACCGCATCGAGATGATTGCGTGGTCTCCAACGCGCGCTGAACACCTCGCGCTCTATGGACGAGTGCATGTCGCGCTCGACACGGTGCCGTACAACGGCACGACCACCACCTGCGAGGCTCTGTGGATGGGCGTTCCGGTCGTCACCTTGCTCGGTGATCGGCATGCTTCGCGCGTCTCTGCGAGCTTGTTGACAGCCGCTGGGCATCCCGAGTGGATCGCTGAGGATGCGGATGGATTCGTGCGCATCGCGGGATCGCTCGTGAACGACATGGCTCGCTTGGCGTCACTGCGCTCGTCGCTGCGCAGCGAGCTCCGCGCCTCGCCACTGCTTGACTCGAAGGGATACGCGCAGCGCTTTCACGCTGCCATACGCAGCTGTTGGCGGGAGTGGTGCGCCTCGCAGCCGCCCAAACCGAACTGAGTGGCGACGAGCTTCGATTGGGCCTGACGCGGCGTATGCTTTGGGAGCCTTCGACTGATCTGCTCGCGGCGCAGCGTGCGCTCGGTGCAGTGATGACGAGAGCCTGACGAGATTCGCATCGTGCCGCAGACCACGCGCAGCATGACACCGCAGCGTTCAAACCTTGGGCGCCATGCCTTGTGCGCATGTGCGCTCGCGGGATGCATCATCGGTGCTGGTGGTTGCTCGGGCTCGAGCATGGGTGGATCGATGGCCATGACGCGCGGACCGTGGTCTCCGCCGCTTGGTGGCATGCGTGGCGATGGTGGTGGTGCATTGCTCGACCCAAACGACACGACCGCCGATTCTCAAATCACGGTGACCGCATGGGAGGAGGGGGGTTCCCGTGCGCAGCAGATCGCCACACCGCACTTCACGATTCGCACATCGATCGGTAATCAGGAACTCCGCCGGTTCATCCCGGTCTTTCTTGAACGCGGGCTACGGCAGTACACCAATGCAATCTGCAGGCTGCCCGAACCCAACAAGCCACTCGAGACATTCATCTTCGGCTCACGCGATGCGTGGGCGAAGTTCACGCGCAAACGGCTCGGCAGCGATGCGGATATCTACCTCGGGCTTGGTCGCGGCGGTTACACCACAAAGTCCACCGCTGTGCTCTACGACATCGGCCCCAATGACACGCTCACGATCGTGGCACACGAGGGTTGGCATCAGTATTCGCAGTCCGTGTTCCGCGAAGAGCTTCCTGTGTGGCTCGAAGAGGGCATTGCCACCTATATGGAGGGCTTCCGCGTGGACGAGCAGCGCGCGCCTGTCTTCGCTGCGTGGCGGAACTTTGAGCGTTTCGGCGAACTCCGCGAGGCCGTTCGCCGCGAAAATCTGATCCCGCTGCAGGACCTTCTCGAGCGCTCGCCGCAGCAGTTCCTTGGCGACGGCAAGGATCGACTGCTCGTGTACTACGCGCAGGTCTGGGCGTTCACGCACTTTCTCGTCGATGGACTTGAGGGTCGGCATCGTGCGCAGTTGACGGAGCTTCTGCAGGATGCGGTTCGAGGCAGCATCTCCGCCTCGCTCCTTGCGTCCGCAGACGACAGCGACGCGCGTGATTCGTTGCAGCGTGGCCTCGCGCGCGGAGGGATCCGCGCGCTGCCTGGGCCGATGGTGGCAAGCGTCTACTTCGACCGCAACCTGGATGAACTCGCTCGCGATTACGAAGACTTCGTACGCCGCCTCTGCGTACGCGGCGCTGGAGATGCGATCTGGCGGGGTCAGATGCCTGCATCCGTGCGGGGAACGCCCGCGCGCTGAACTCGTGTGAAGCCGCGTTGTCAGACGAGATCCGCTGCTTCGATGCCGCAGCAGGCAGCGATGAAGCGTGTGCCCCTCGACTTCGCGTCGGATGCCATTCTGCCAAAGCCCATGTGCTCGTGCGGAGCATCTGTCCGTGCGTACTCGTGCAGTTCGATCGACGCAGGGCGCGCAGACTTTGCCTGAAGCGCGGCGATGAAGCGCCGCTGCCCCTCGATCGGGACCCACGCGTCGAGCGTTGCGTGCAGCGCAAGGACGGGACAATCACGCCAACTGCCGAGATGTGTGAGCGGGTTCAATTTTTCCACCCGCGCGGCAGGGAATCCGGCACGGCCGCTCAGCGTGCTCCAGTCACCTGTGGTTGCCTCAAGCAGAAAGCCGCGGAACGGATGGTGTGAACAGCCGCGCAGCGCCGCCGCCATGCCACCCGCGCTCAAGCCGCCGAGCACGGCGCGAGCTGGATCGAATCCACCTGCGGATGCGTCGGCGAGAATGCCGTCGATCTCCGAAGCTGCTTGTTCCACCACTTCGGCAGTACGGCTGCCATCCTGCATCGATATCTCGGGGCGTTCACCATGACCAGGTAAATCGACCGCGATGCAGCCAATCCCTGCTCTCACGAGACGGAGGTATCGGCCTGGGTCGGTTTCCTTGTCGACAGTCCGACCATGGAACCAGAGCAGAAAGGGCAGCGGTGTCGCGGCTGGGCGTTCTGGTCGCATCACCACAACGGGCACGCTTCCATCCACGAAGCGCGTCCAAGTACTGACGCGCATGAGCGACGAGGGGAACCGCGCATTCAAGTCAGGCATCACGAACTCTGTGAAGCGTCGCGAAGTGGCATGTAGAGCAGCACATGCTGCTCGCGCCCATAGTTGTGCACTTCCGGTCCATCGAAGCCCACGACTGCAAAGTCCGTGGGGGTCGTCACTTCAGGTGCTCGTAGGACCAGGAACGACTTCGGCGCCATCACCGACTTGAGCGCCGACAGTTGCTGCAGCAGGCGTGCACGCGACGCATCCGATTGCATCAGTGCGAAGGGTGGATCGCAGAAGACCACATCGACGGGCGTTGGCGCAGCGGCAATCGCCACGGGTCCAAGTGCATCGCTCTGCACCCATCGAACGCGGTCGTTGCAGCCAAGCGCCAGAATGTTCGCCTGTAAAAACTCGCCAACGCTTCGATCCTGTTCCACGCACACCACCTGCGACGCGCCGCGGCTGGCGGCTTCGAGCCCCATCGTCCCGACACCTGCAAAGAGATCAAGCACGCGCGCGCCGTCGAACCAGCCGCGAAGGATGTTGAAGACTGCTTCCTTCGTGCGGGAACCCATCGGGCGAGTGCGTTCACCATCGGGCACCTGAAGTCGCCGCGATCGCAGGGTGCCACCGAGAATCTGGAGCATCGGGAGATCGTAGGTTGGAAGCGTCGATGTGCGGCGCCGCGCGGGTAATGTGTACCTATGGCAACGCTGCTCGTCGCGATCCTCCTTCTGGTGCGCCCTGCGCCGACGCAGGCACAGATCGATGAGGCGCTCCGCACCGCCGCGGCGGAGGTTGTGGCGATGCAGTCGGGTGATGGCGGTGGCGAGTGGCCGTACGAGGGCGTCTACCGCGTGGGAGGCAACATTCCGGCGGCGTACCGCGTCGGCGGAACTTCGATCGTGGGTGAGGCGCTCCTGCGTCTGCCGGGGCTTGAAGGAGATGCACAACGGCAGCAGGCGATCCGCCGCGCGACGGAGTATGTCTGCGGTGCGATCGACGAGCCGCTCCTGCAGGTCGACACTTACAAGGGTGGCTACGACGTGCGAGCGTGGGGGGCGTGTTACGGCGCGCGGTTCCTGCTCGCGCTGCAGCGTGCGAACGCCACGCCTGAAGGACTTGGCGAGCAAGTTCGCGCAGCCACCGAGTGGTATCTCAGCGCACTGCAGAAGTTTGAGATCCCCGAAGTGGGTGGATGGAACTACGCGCGCGATCCAGGCGCCGAGACGCCCTCCGCAGCAAGTGCGTTCATGACGCCCGCATGTTTGCAGACCCTTTTTGAGGCTCGTGCGCTCGGTTACGCGGTCGATGCTTCAGTCGTTGAGCGCGCACTCGTGGCACTTGAGCGCTGCCGTACCGATGATGGCAACTTCGCGTACTCCGCTCAGCAACAAGCGCGCAAGCAGTCGCGCATGATCCCCGGTGCCGTCGGGCGCATGGTCAGCGGCGAGATGGCGCTGTTTCTGGCTGGACGCAGCGACACGGCGCGCGTGCAGGCAGCCGTGGAGGCGTTCATCCGCTGTTGGCGGGAACTCGAGGTTCGCCGTGCCAAGGGCGGAACGCACCTGCCTCCATACGGCGTTGCGCCGTACTACTTCTGGTTCGCGCATTACCACGCTGCACAAGCGGTGGAGGCGTTGCCAGAGCCGCGTCGCAGCGAACTTCGCGCGCAACTCAACTGGCTCCTCTGGCAGACGCGCGAAACGGACGGCACATGGAACGATCGTGTGTTCCGCCGCTCCGCCGCCTACGGCTCTGCGATGGCGATGATGTCTGCGCTGATGCCGATGAATGCGCCGCCGAGCGCATGGAAGTAAAAATCTTCTGGACTCTGCGCGCGTGTGGAGTACGATTCTCCCTTCGATGCCCACCACCAAAGTTCCGAACGCCCCCATCTCCGCGCCGCCTTCTCTCACGCTCCCGATCGGTGGCAGCACTGTTCCGTCTTCGGAGCCCGTTCGTGCCAAGGCAGGGCAGGTATCTCTGAACGGCGGCTGGACAGTCGAGGACTCTGCAGATCTTTACCAAGTGCGTTTATGGGGCAAGGGATTCTTCGATGTGAACGCGAAGGGGCACGCGGTGGTTCGCCCCACGCGTGTCGCTGGGCACGAGGTGGATCTCTGCGAAGTCGTCAGCGGCATGCGTGAGCGGGGGCTGCACACGCCTTTGCTGCTGCACTTCACCGATCTCCTCGAACGACGCATGCGCGACATGCGCGAGGCATTCACGCAGGCAATCGAGGAGAACGCCTACAAGGGGTCGTATCTAGGCGTGTATCCGATCAAGGTGAACCAACAGCGCCGTGTGGTGGAGGAAGTTCGCCGCAACGGGATGGAACTCGGCTTTGGACTTGAGGTCGGTTCGAAACCGGAACTGCTCGCGGTCATGGGGCTGACGACGGACTCGCCCGACCGGCTGATCATTTGCAATGGGTTCAAGGAAGAGAAGTACATCGAGTTCGTGACCCTTGCCGCCAAGCTCGGGCGCAACATCATCCCCGTGATCGAAAATATCGGCGAGCTGCGGCTAATCGTCGAGGCCGCGCAGCGCTTCGATGTGCGGCCGAAGATCGGTGTTCGCATGAATCTCTCCACACCTGGCGCCGGGCGTTGGCGGCATTCATCGGGCGTGAAGGCGAAGTTCGGCTTATCGCTGAATGAAGTGCTTGAGACGCTTGAGTACCTCAAGTCCATCGGCATGGCAGACTGCTTGCAGCTTCTGCACTGCCACATGGGCAGCCAGATCCATGACATTCGTCAGGTCAACAATGGTGTGAACGAGCTCGCGCGCATCTATGCGGATCTCACCAAGATGGGAGCGGGCCTCAAGTACCTCGATGTGGGCGGCGGGCTCGGCATCGACTACGACGGTAGTCAGACATCCTTCGAGTTCTCGATGAACTACTCGCTCGTCGAGTACGCCAACGCAGTCATCTACAAGGCGATGAGCGTCTGTGATGAAGAGGGCGTTCCACATCCGACGATCGTGACAGAATCTGGGCGTGCCATGGTCGCGCAACAGTCCGTACTCATTTTTGATGTACTCGGCGCGAACCGCCCTGACCGCGTGAGAGTTCCAAAGTCGCTCGATGGGGTTCCACCGATCGATGGCGAGATGCCGCGACCCGTCACGGACTTGTGGGAACTGCTCGAATCCATCAACGCGCGTCGTCTGCTCGAGCAGTATCACGATGCGCTTGAGGCGCGCGAAGAGGCGATGAGGCTTTTCTCCGTGGGCTATCTGCCGCTACAGCACCGTGCGCTCGTCGATCAGCTGTTCTGGGCGATCTGCGCGAAGGTTCGTGATGTCGCTCGTGATCTTGGCGATCGCATGCCTGAGGAGTTGGCGGATCTCGATGCGACCCTCAGCGATACCTACTTCTGCAATCTGTCCATCTTCCAAAGTCTGCCTGACATTTGGGCGATCAACCAGCTCTTCCCGATCATGCCGATTCATCGACTCAACGAGAAACCCACGCGCAAGGCAACGCTGGCGGATATCACCTGTGATTCCGATGGCAAGGTCGATCGTTTCGTCGACGACCATGACATCAAGCGCTGCCTCGAGGTGCATGACTTCGAAGATGGTGCGACGTACCTGCTCGGCGCGTTCTTGGTTGGGGCCTACCAAGAAACGCTAGGCGACCTGCACAACCTGTTCGGTGACACGCATGTCGCTCACATTCGGCTTGACGCGAATGGTCAGTGGTGGGTCGATGAAATCGTCGAAGGTGATTCGATCGCCGAGGTGCTGAAGTACGTGCAGTTCGACGCGACGGAGCTCGGCGGGATGATTCGCCGCGAATGTGAGCGAGCCGTGCGAAAGAAGATGCTCTCGCCCAAAGAGAGCAAGCTGCTCATGAAGACCTATGAAAATGGTCTTGCGGGCTACACCTATCTCGAGCCGCAGCGAAACCCACTCGAAGATTGAGACGGGCGGTCGATATCGAATGTGTGTCGGCGGTTTGGGCTCGATAGCTCAGGCACTGGCGTTCAGGCGCCGGCGCTCAGGCACGATCTTTCAGGCGCCATCGTTCGCGCGCTGTGGCGGTTCGGACGGCACGCTTTCCGGTTCCGGCGAAATCTGCAGGAGTTCGATCTCGATTTCGTCGTCGCCATCGTCCTGACGCACCGTCACCTGCTGCTGCCGTGCGAGTTCGAGCAGTGCGAGGAAGAGCCCGATCATCTCGCCGCGTGAACGCCCCTCGAAAATGCGGCGCATGCCAAGCCGCCTCCGTTCACTGCGAGCGAGCCGATCAATCAGATCGGCCTGGTGCAGCGAGATGGGTGTGTCGTCGTACTCGACGCGGTGGTCACCGAGGCGCGTGACATCGACCGACTGCATGATGCGCTCGAACGCCTCGATCAGATCAAGCACATGCGCATCGTCGATCTCGACGGCGAAATCATCTGGAGCCGTTGGATCCTCTCCGCCGTGCGATCCTGCAGGAAAACGCCGCGCGCTCTCATCACGCAGGCGCTCAAGTGTTCCCGCCGCGGTGCGAAAACGCTGATACGCCAGCAACTGTCGCACAAGGTCCGACCGTGGATCGATCGTCTCGCTTCGCGGATCGCTGCCCGCGGAATCGTTCGTGGCAGCAGCGGGCGCGAGCGTGCGGCTCTTGATCTCCACAAGCGTTGCAGCCATCACGAGGAACTCGCCTGCGAGTTCGACATCGATCCGTTGAATCTGCCGGAGCAACTGAAAGTACTGCTCTGTGATGAGCGCGATCGGGATGTCTGTGATGTCTACCTCTGCACGCCGTACGAGATAGAGGAGTAGATCGAGCGGGCCTTGGAAACTCGAAAGCCGCACCTCATAGTCATCCTGATGTGCCATGAGTCGGCAGCGTATCCAGTAGCCTTTCAGCCATGAAGTCCCAGACGGTGTCCGAGGAACTGGTTTTCATGGCTGAGGTGATCGAAGCTGAGGCGCGGGCGCTCAGCGTGATCGCATCGGATCTGCGTGGTGCGGCAGGCAGCCGCTGGTGTGCGGCGCTCGACCTCCTCGAGCGGTGCGAGGGGCATGTGGTCGTCTCGGGTATGGGCAAGTCGGGGCTGGTGGGGATGAAGGTCTCGGCCACGCTCGCAAGCCTTGGTCAACCCTCCCACTTCATTCACCCCGCGGAAGCGCTCCACGGCGACCTTGGTCGGCTGCGCAGGGGGGATGTGGCGCTCCTGATGTCCTACAGCGGTGAAACGGCTGAACTCGTGGACTTGGCGCTGCACCTGAAAGCCGATGGCGTGGTGCGTGTCGGCATCTCGGCGCGGCAGACCACGGCGCTTGCGCGTCTGTGCGATGCGCATATCGCCATCGGTGACATCGTGGAGGCGTGTCCGCTGAACCTTGCACCCACAACAAGCACGACCGCCATGGCCGCGGTGGGTGATGCGATTGCGCTTGCGTTGGCGAGGCGGCGCGATTTTCGAGCGGACGATTTCCATCGGCACCACCCCGGCGGTCTTCTCGGTGCGGGGCTTCGACCGATCACCGAAGTGCTTCGTTTCAAGGTGGGCGCCAATCTTCGGGTCGTTGGCGATGCTGCCACGGTCCGCGAGGCGCTCGCGGAAGCGGGACAGGATCGCCGTTCGGGTGCGATCCTTCTGGTCGATAGCGGCGGTCGTCTTTCTGGCATCTTCACCGATGGCGACCTTCGGCGACTGGTGCATCAGAGTGAAGATGGGTGGCTCGACGGTCCCATCGCAAAGGTGATGACGGTGCGCCCGATGTGCCTGACCGTGGAGGCGGTCGTCCGGGATGCGGTACGACTCGTGCAGGATCGCCGTGTTGATGAGGTGCCGGTCGTGGACCGAGAGGGCAAGCCGATCGGCATGGTGGATGTGCAGGATCTGATCGCACTGCGAGTCGTGGAGAACTGATCGATGGAACTGGCGATCGGTGAAATCGAGGGCAATGTGATGGTGATCCGCGCGGATGGCGGGCTCAACCGAGCGACGGCGAGTCAGATTTCCGAGCAGGTTGGCGCGCTCGTGGCGGGTGGTGTGCGCCATCTGATCGTGGACTGCTCGTCTCTGACGGTGCTGTCGAGCACTGGCATCGGTGTCCTGCTGATGCTGCACACTCGGATGAAGAAGGAGGGCGGCGATGTTCGGTTGTGCGGACTTCGCGGACTGATCATGCAGGTCCTGCAGTTGGCGAAGCTCGACCGCCTCTTTCAGTGCTATCCCGATGTTGGGCAGGCGAAACTGTCTTTCCGCACAGAATCGCTGTGAACCCCGTCAGCCGCCGAGCGCACTGCGCCGAGCTGCCAACTCCTCCGCCAAGAGCGCGCACACGCGGTCCTGCAACTTTTTCGCCTTGCCGACCGCGCCAGCTTCGCTGAGTCCGTTGGCAAGCACGCTGAAAGCAAAGCGCGTTCCATCGCTGGCGGTGACATAGCCGCTCAGGCAACAGACCTTGTCGATGTAACCGCTCTTGCAGTGCACCAGCGCCACGGCAGGATTGATCTCCTTCATGCGCTTGCGAACGGTGCCCGATCGACCGGCGACAGGCAGCGTGTCTATGAAACAGTTCCCGATGCGCTCGTCCTGTGCCACCGAGGAGAGCCACGATGTCATGCCATCCGCCGTCACACGGTTGTCCCGCGAAAGCCCCGATCCATCAGAGACCACAAACGCATCTGACGCGCGCCCGATCCGTGCCCGAAGTTCACCCTGCAGGGCGCGCGCACCGAGCGCCCACGAGCCGGCCGCGCCAGTCTTCGCGAATGCAAGACGCTTCAACAGGCACTCCGCGTACAGGTTGTCGCTCTCGGAGTTGCAGTGGTCAAGCACGGTCGTGATCGGTGTGCGGAGCACGGGGCCTATCGGCTTGCCAGATGGTGTGGCATCCGCTGCCGTAGCGATCCGCGCTGCACTCACGGTGACTCCCCCAGCGCGCAGTCGATGTGCAAGACACTGCGCTAGGAACAAGGACGGATCCTCAACGGGAACCAGAATCGGGCTCTCCAGCCGCGTCTTCAGATTCCCGTAGAGCGTGAGATCGCCCGTCTCTGGCGTCCGTGCGAACCAAGCCGTGTTCTTGTCGTTCTTGCCTGTCCGGGATGTGCCCTTGTTCGTGATCGTGATCCAAGGCGCCTTCGGGGTGATCGTGGTGATCTCGGGGGCAGCACCTGCGCGTGGGGCAGCAGAAACCGCGATGCTGTTCGCATGAAAGTTCAGCCCGAATGGCGGCGCGCAGTAACGCTCATTGAGCTGGTCCTTGGGCCACGATGGGTGCGCTCCCTCGCGCGCAAAGATGCGGTCATCCACGACGATCTCACGCAGCTGCTTCACACCCGCAGCGCGCAGTGAAGCGACCCAGGTGTCGAGCAGCCGCTCGATGTCCATCCCCGTGTGAACCTTTCCTGATGCATCCGTGAAGGTCGCCTCGGCGAGCAGCTCTGGATCGCCGAGTGCAGGATCGCCATCGCCCACGATGGTCAGTCGATCGCCGTTCAGCAGCATGCGAGTGGAGAACGCGAAGTCTGGTCCAAGCACCGCGAGTGCAGCAGCCGTCGTCAACACTTTCATGTTGCTTGCTGGCGCGAGTGATTCACCACCACGAACAGAAACAATCGCCTTGCCAGTCGATGCCTCTCGGATACTGACTGCAATGACCGCCTTCTTCAGCCCTGTTGCAGCGACAGCCTCGCGGACCGATGCGCTGAGACCGTCGTTCCCTGCGGGGCATGCTGGAGCCGCGGCGAGGAGCATGGATGCGGCAAGTCCAAACGACGACCAAGGCGGATTCTTCATCTCCCGTGTGGTATCGGCAAGATGCTTGACGATCCCGCACTCAATCCGTGCTCGCGTTCCGCCTGACGACTAACCTTCCCAACACGGAAAGGCTCAGGTCGCATCGTTCTCATGGCTTTGACTTCCACCCTGCACCAAGACACGGGGCCCACGCCGCAGCGGCTCATTGCGGTCACGGGCGCAACGGGCTATGTCGGCGGTCGCCTTGTGCCTCGTTTGCTTGAAGCGGGATATCGGGTGCGATGCATCGTTCGCGAACCGCGCAAGTTGAAGGCACGCCCATGGCGCACACACGCGTCTGTGGAGGTGGTGCAAGGAAGTCTGACCGATGTCGCGACACTCACCGAGAATCTCAAGGGCTGCTTTGCTGCGTACTACCTCGTGCACTCGATGGAAAGCAGTGGACATGACTATGCCGAACGCGATCGCACGCTCGCTGGAGCATTCGCCGCTGCGAGCGCCGCGGCAGGCGTGGAGCGGATCATCTATCTCGGTGGGCTCGGCGAACTCGGCCCAGGGCTCAGCGAACATCTTTCATCGCGCCGCGAAGTGGAGCATGTGCTCGGATCGTCGGGCGTGCCGCTTACGGTGTTTCGTGCAGCGATGATCATCGGATCTGGATCGGCGTCGTTCGAGATCCTGCGGTATCTGGTGGAGCGTCTCCCGATCATGGTCACGCCAGCGTGGGTGAAGACGGAGTCGCAGCCCGTGTCCATCACGGATGTGCTGCACTGGATGGTTCGTTGCCTCTCGGTGCCCGACACTTCGGGCAAGACGCTCGAGATCGGCGGGGCAGATGTGCTGCCGTACCGCGAACTGATGCGCATCATGGCGCAAGAACTTGGACTCCGGGCGCGAGTCATCATTCCGCTGCCCGTGCTGACCCCGCGCCTCAGTTCTGGATGGATTGGCCTTGTGACGCCGGTGTCGTATCGCATCGCGCGTCCACTGGCGGAAGGTTTGCGCAACCGAGTGGTCGTGACGAATGACCTTACGCAGCGGCTGATGCCGCATCAGTCGCTTGGCGCGCGAGACTCGATCCGACGAGCTCTTGAGCGGGTTCGGCACAATGAAGTCGACACTCGCTGGTCGGTCGCTGGTGCGATCCCTGGCGATCCCGATTGGGCCGGTGGAACGCTGTTCACGGATCAGCGTTCCATCACCATTGCGGCATCCGCGGATGCCGTGTCGCGCGCAGTGTGCCGCATTGGGGGCGGGCACGGGTGGTACGCGGGTGACATTCTTTGGCGACTTCGCGGATGGATGGATACTGTCGTCGGCGGACCTGGACTTCGCCGCGGGCGCCGCGACTCCGACGAGGTCGAGTTTGGCGAAGCACTCGACTTCTGGCGTGTGATCGGGGTGGAGCAGGGGCGTTCACTCGCACTGCTCGCCGAGATGAAACTGCCTGGCACTGCCACGCTGAACTTCGACATCGCAGCTGCGCCCTCAGGTGAGAGCGCACTCACGATGACGGCGCGTTTTCGCCCCAAGGGCATCCTTGGGCTGCTCTACTGGTACAGCGTGCTTCCGCTGCACAACATTGTCTTTGGCGGAATGCTCCAGGGCATCCGACGCGCGGCGGAAAGTGAGCGAAGCGCGGCTGAGTCGCCAGCCAACGCGGGTGCAAGACGGCAGCCGTGACGGACGCGTTCAGGTACCGACGCGAAAGCGCATGAACGAGGTAATCGTCACGCCCTTCGGCAGAATCTCGCGCACGGACTTCTTGTCGTCCTTCACGAACTTCTGACCGAGCAGCGTTGTCTCCTCGAAGTACTTGCGCAGTTTGCCGCCCGCCATCTTCTCGACGATGTCCGCAGGCTTGCCGGACTCGGCTGCTTCCTTGCGGGCCTCCTCACGCTTGGTCGCCACAAGATCCGCAGGGAGCCCATGCTCGTCGACAGCCATCGGAGTCGGTACTGCCGCCGCGATGTGCTGGCAGATGCCCGTGGCAAGTTCCTCCGTCAGCGGTCCGTCGAACTGCAGCAGCACCCCGAGCTTGTGATCGTGATGGATGTACTTGGCGAACGATCCGCCATCGAGACGCGTGCCGCGCGCGAAGGAGATGTTCTCGCCCGTCTTGATGCGCACCGTGTCGAGGCGCGCTGTCATGGGAGCAGTGATGGTCACCGCGCCGGCGCCAAGCGCGAGCGACATCGTCGCCAACTCGCCCGCCATCGCACGGAACTCCTCATTCTTCGCTGTGAAGTCGGTCTCTGCACGCACTTCCACGATCGTTGCCTTTGAGCCATCGATCGCGATGGCGATGCAGCCCTCGCCCGCGGCGCGGTCGGAGCGAGCGTCCATCTTTCCCTTCAGTCGCTCGCGCAGCAGCGCCTCGGCCTTCGCCAGATCCCCACCTGTCTCCGTGAGCGCAGCGCGGCAATCGCCGAAGCCAAGCCCCGTGTTGTTGCGAAGTGCCATCACCAACTTTGCATCGATGTTCACCGTTTCCATATGTGCTGTCCTTTTCTTTCTGGACTTCAAAGAGGCGTCAGATTGCCGACCGATGGCGGGCAAACGGATTACGCGTTGGGCTCCGGTGGCGTGGCGCCCGCAGCCTGCATCGGGGCTTCGTCGGCGGGGAGCCCGCCGCCAACATCATCCACACGGAAGCGACTTCGCACGCTTCGGCGCCGCGGTGCCGCGGGTGACGCACCATCTTCCGAGTCGCCTGCGGAGCCATCGACTGCAGCGGGCGCCGAAGTTTGGCGACTGACCTTGCCTTCTTGAACCGCTGCAGCGAGTTCGCGCAGAATCAGGTCGATCGAGCGCATCGAGTCATCGTTGCCGGGGATCGGAATGTCCGCGAAGTCAGGATCACCATCGGTATCGATCAGGCAGATCGTGGGGATACCGAGATTCTTCGCCTCACGCACGGCATTTGACTCGCGATTCACATCGATCACGACCAGCGCCGCGGGCAACTTCGACATGCTGCGAACACCGTTGAGGTTGCGGTGAATCTTCTTGAGTTCACGCGCCAGTTGCGACTCCATCTTCTTCGAGTAGTTCTTGATGCCGCCCGACTGCACCAGTCCTTCCAGTTCCTCGAGTCGGCGCAAACGCTCGCGTACCGTGCGGAAGTTGGTCAAGAGTCCACCGAGCCAACGCTCCGTGATGTACGGCATCTGGCACGCCGTGCAGTGCGACTCAACCGCGCCCCGAGCCTGGCGCTTCGTGCCGACGAAGAGCACATCCTTGCCCTCGGCAACGGTGCGGGTGATGAACTTCTTCGCCAACAGCAGACCCTTGATCGTCTCGCGAATATCGATGATGTGGATCTGATTCTTGACGCCCTGGATGTAGGGCCCCATCTTGGGGTTCCAACTCGACCGCCGTTGGCCGAAGTGGATGCCAGCTTCAATGAGTTCGTTGACAAGTGACATGGAGGATTCCTCTTTCAGACACCTCCACAGTTTGCGGAGGCAGCGACACCCGAGCTTCGGCCGGTGACCTTGCGGCGCCGAGCGCTCGTAGAAAGGGCGCTTGCGGGGGGGAAAGACGTTCGCAGAGTCCACCCACCGAGGTGAACGCTGCCTCCCACTTCTTCGCCACAACGCTGTGGCGTTTGGAAATGGGAAGCAGAGCAGGGTAGCAGGGCGTGTGCCTCGCCGCAAGCCGTTCGTTCACAGTGTGTTGTGGCGCTCCAGGCGGGCTTTCGAGAGGCGTTTCTATGATCGCGCCCTCTCATGATCGACAAAGTCTTCAAGGCATATGACGTTCGTGCGACCTACCCGCAGCCACTCGATGAGGGGATCGCGTGGAAGGTGGGGCACGCGGCGGCGGAGTGGCTGACGGATCGGGCGCAGCGTGATGGTCTCGATCACCCGCGCATGCGCCACATCGTTGTCGGGCGCGACATGCGCAAGAGTTCACCGTCTCTTGCCGACGCGCTGAAGCGCGGCATTCGAGATTTTGGCGCGCATGTCATCGATGTCGGCATGGTCGACACGCCGATGACCTACTTCGCGATCAATCATCTCCAGTGCGCGGGCGGCATCGAAGTCACCGCGAGCCACAACCCGGCGCACTACAACGGGTTCAAGGTCAGCCGTGCGCACGCGAAGCCCGTGGGCACGGGCAGTGGACTCGAGGCGATCCGCGAACTCGCGCGCGCCGCGGTCGAAGGTTCCGTCGAACGACACGCGGGGCGCGAAGAGTCGTTGGATCTGTGGACTGCCTACCGGGATCATCTGCTGCGCCTGCTGCATCCTTCCGTCCTCGAGGGTTCTCGCGTACTTCGCATCGGGGTCGATGCGAGCAATGGCATGGCGGGGACGATGGTGCCGCGTGTCCTGGGCGGTGTGCCTGGATTCGAGATCGTGCCGCTGAACTTTGACAATTCGAGCGGCACCTTCACGCATGAGCCGAACCCGCTCGTGGAGGCGAACCTGCAGGAAGTCCAGGAGGCAGTGCGCGCCGGGAAGCTGGATTTTGGCGTGTGTTTCGATGGTGATGCGGACCGCTGCGTGATCGTCGATGAGCATGGCACGACGGTGGGCTGCGATCTGCTGCTCGCGGCACTCGCGCAAGATGCGCTGCGTGGGAAGGCGGGTGCTGCGGTTGTGTACGACCTGCGTAGTTCACGCAGTGTGCGGGAGGCCATCGAGGAGTCGGGGGGCGTTCCAGTGGAGAGTCGTGTGGGCCATGTCTTCATGAAGGCAAAGTTGGCCGAGACGGCGGCGCCGATCGGTGGAGAACTGTCGGGGCACTTCTACTTTGCGGACATGTTCAACGCGGACAGCGGCATTCGCGCACTTCTCGCGGTGGCGAGCCTTCTGGCGATGCGAGAGCGTGCACTCTCGGAGATCATCAAGCCGTTTCGGCGCTACGCGCAGTCTGGTGAGATCAACTTTGAGAACGCCGACAAACTTGGTGCGATCGAGCGGCTGAAGGCGGCGTACCCCCAAGCTCCGACAAGCGATCTGGACGGACTGTCGCTCGACGCGGGTGAGTGGTGGTGCAATGTGCGCCTCAGCAATACGGAGCCGCTGCTTCGCCTCAATCTGGAGGCGCGCGACCAAGCCACGGTCGATCGGCAAGTGTCGGTGCTCACGCCCATTCTTGGGCACCGCGTGGATCATTGAAGTTCGGCGGCGCGATATGCCGTGATGGCTCCCACAGTTCGCTCGGCTGCGCACTATGCTTTGTCCCGTCATGGCCACCATTGAGCGCGATACGGCTGTCTTGGTTCTCGAATCCATCTCCGGCACAAAGGCGCGTGTCAGTGTGCCGAGAACAAACTACGAACTCGATCTGCTTGTGGAGGGTGTGACCGAGGGTCTCGAGGCGGGCAAGCGGTTGCGGGGGATCGTGCGCGCCTGCGCTCTCCGTATGCACCGAGCGGCGGCTGGCGGCACCTACATCGAACCAGTTCAGGGAACGCCACGCATCGTGCAGGGGCGAGTGCTTGCGACGGATACGAAGTCAAACTGCGTTCTGCTGCATGCGGGTCTGCCGATGTGGGTGCGCGTTCCACAGGGACAGGCCGCCGCGGACTTTGCAACGGGTGAACTGCTCAACTTCTATGTGGAGTCGGGCACCGCACTGCGAAGATCTGCAGCGGACTGCCTGTGAACGGACTCTTCAGTCGATTCGCGCTCGCGCACCAATCCACTTTTTTCAGGGGGGCGACGCAATCGCGCTGAGGAGACGCTTGCGCGTGCCCGGACCGTCATAGACAGCCACCTCGCCAGCACCGATACGGTCCACGCCGACCCGGACGAGTGTGGAACCTGCGCCACTTCGCACGGTGATGGCACCGCCATCGGCATCGCTTGCGGCGCCCGCGATGATCACGCCCTTTCCACTCGCGTTGGAAAGATTGAGCAGTCCACCCGTGGATGAGCCGCCGAGACCCGCCACCCGAATGCCGCCTTGCAAGAACGAAAGGACCGCTGAGTCGTTTGCGGTCACTTCGAGCATCGCCGCTGGGAGCCGTTGGCTGTTGGTGAACGTGATGCGCGCACCTGCTTCCGCGCGCGCCGTCAACGAGAGCGCCTCCGCACCACCTGGCGCGAAGAGCGCAAGCGTTCCGCCGCTCGACTCAGTGGGCGACTCGAGCAGGGCAGCCCGCGATCCATCGCGCGCAGCAACGCCGATGGATCCGCCGTGCGGTAGCGCAACGGCCTGCACAGCGACGCTGCCGTCCTCTTGCGAGATGCGGATCATTCCGCCGTTGATCGGTGTCGCGCCGAGTGCCGCCGTTTCCTTCCCTTCCGCGGACCGAATGCTGATGCCGCTCGATGTGGGCGTGGTCGTCGCTGCGATGCGAGGATTGCCTTGCGCGTCCGTGATGAGCAGCGCCGGGCTACCGCCTTCGGTACGCAGCACTGCGCTGCTGCCATCGGCAGCAGTGGCCTCTACCCGACCACCATCGGCCGTCGCGTACAGCCCTGCAACACCTTGCTCGGCGCCATTCCAGACCGCGATGTCCCCGCCACTCGGATTGGCACCCAAACGAAGTGCGTTCTTGCCGGAGTTGCCCCACACATCGAGTTGCCCCCCATGCTGTCCGATGCCCGCAAGCAGCACGACCTTGTCGCTTTGATCCACCACCTCAAAGCGGCGCGCACGGACAACATCTGGTGTGCGCGTTGATTGCGTGGCGGCGAGCACGACGGCGCTGATGCCGATGCCAGCGAGCGTGATTGCGCCTGCGCGCCAAAGCCGCGATTCACGGCGCGCGCTGGTCAGTTGCGTCTCGATCGCGTCAAGTCGCTGAGCAAGGGAAGGGACGGACGGAGTATCGGAAGGTTCGTTCAACATGAAATCGTGCTCCTCGGCGGTTAGCATACGGCTCGCGCATCCGCATGCATGCGGACTCGGACCTCTCCATGACGATCATCGATCATCCCCTCGCCGCGACGGATGGCGTGACGCAGCGCGCGAGATGCGCGCGCGATGGTGCGCTCGCTGCACTGCAATCGCTGCAGAAGGACGACGGGCATTTCTGCGCGGAACTCGAGGGCGATTCGATTCTCGAGTCGGAGTACCTGCTGATGAAATGGGTACTCGGGCAGGAGTCGCAGCCGATGGCGGATGGGCGGCCCGGGCGTGAAACGCTCGCGCGCATCGAACGCGTACTCCGAGCGCAACAGCGCAGCGATGGCGGTTGGGGGCAGTACCCCGGCAGCGCAACGGATCTGTCGGCGACGGTCAAGGCATACCTCGCCCTGAAACTTGCTGGCGATGGGGCGGACGCGCCGCACATGCGACGGGCGCGCGAACAGGTGCTGGCGCTCGGCGGCGCGGAGCACTGCAACTCCTTCTCGAACTTCTATCTCGCCGCACTTGGGCAGGTGCCATGGTCGGCAGTGCCAACGATTCCGCCTGAAGTGCTCTGGTTGCCGCGTTGGTTCTTCTTCCATCTTTCGAAGGTGAGCGCTTGGAGCCGCACGATGATCTTGCCACTGGCGATCGTCAGTGTCCTTCGCCCCACGCGCAAGCTGGATGCGAGTCAGGGCATCGATGAGCTGTTCGTGGACCCCCGCGAACGCGCTCGTCTGTACCAGCGGCCCGATGGCTCGCGCTTCTGGCGGCGCGTATTCGGCGGCGTCGATTCGCTCCTCAAGGTGACCGAGCGCTTTGGAGGAACGCCGCTGCGACGCCGCGCGATCAGCGAGTCATTCGCATGGATCATGCTGCGTGCAAGTCAGGAATCGCCTGCGCCAACGGCAGGGCTCGGTGCGATTTTTCCACCGATGGTCTATCTGCAGATCGTGATGCACGCACTCGGCATTCCGCGCAGTGATCCGCGTGTGGTTCGTGCCGAGCAGGATTTGGACGCATTCTTCATCGAGGATGAAGAGGGCATCCGGATCCAGCCCTGTTTCTCGCCAGTGTGGGATACCGGGATCGCGCTCTACGCAATGAACGACTGCGGGCTCGATGCCACGGACCGATCCGCGGCGCGTGCCGCATCGTGGTTGGTGCGCAAGGAGGTCTGCTTCCGCGGCGACTGGGCGGAGAACTGTGCGCCTGATGCGCCCAATGGCGGTTGGGCGTTCGAGTACGACAACGCTTGGTATCCGGACTGCGACGACACCGCGATGGTCGCCATGGCCCTCGCGCGTACAGGCGGTGCAGCCGCGCGTGCGGCGGGGGAACGGGGCGTGGAGTGGCTGCTGGCCATGCAGAACGACGACGGTGGTTGGGCCGCGTTCGACCGCACCGAACACCGGCCGATCTTGGAGTGCGTTCCTTTCGCCGATCACAATGCGATGCAGGATCCGTCGTGCCCCGACATCACGGGTCGAGTGCTCGAGTGTCTGTCGTGGCATGGACTGCGAGTGGGTCATCCCGCGATCGATCGCGCCGTGCGTTACATCCGCTCACATCAGGAGACGGAGGGCTGCTTCTTCGGGCGCTGGGGGGTGAACTACATCTATGGAACTTGGCAGTCCGTGATCGGTCCGATCCGCTGTGGTGTCAGGCGGGATGAGCCGTGGATTGTGCAGGCGGGCGAGTGGATCCGCTCTGTGCAAATGCCCGATGGATCCTTCGGCGAGACCGCCGATTCCTACATCGATCCTCGGCTGAAGGGGCAGGGCCCATCGACAGCCTCGCAGACCGCATGGGGTGCGATGGTGCTGCAGGAAGTCTTCGGTCCGCGCGACCGAGGACTCGAGCGCGCCGTCGCGTGGCTGTGCGACACGCAACTCGGTGCTACTGCAGCGGTCGATCCTGCGCGAAATCCAGATGGCGATCCGGCAGGGTCTTGGAGCGAGCCGTTCTTTACGGGCACGGGATTCCCGCGCGTGTTCTATCTGCGCTACCACCTCTACCGACTCTATTTTCCACTGATGGCGCTCGGGCGATTCGCCGCAGCACGCAGCGGCGGGCGCGGTTCGCGTTAGAACGGCGCGGGCGACTGAAACACCCGCTGTTCGCCAGTGATCGGATGGGTGAACGCAAGCAGCGTCGCGTGTAAGCAGAGCCTCGGTGCGAGTTGTCGCAGATCGTTTGGGGCGTAGAGATCATCGCCGAGCATCGGATGGCCGATCGTCAGCATGTGCAGCCGCAACTGATGCGATCGCCCTGTCTGTGGCTCGAGCCGAACGCGTGTGCGAGCGGGATTCATGAGACGCTCGAGGACCCGCCATGCCGTGATGCTCGGTCGGCCATGCTCGTGATCGATCCGCTGGCGCGGCGGACTCGCCAGATCCTTCGCGATGGGAAGGTCGATGAGGCCGTGCTCCTCCGCGCAGTGACCGCCCACAAGCGCTTCGTACTCCTTGCGGACTGAACGCGCTTCGAACTGCATCGAGAGCGCTCGGTGCGTGGACGGATCGAGCCCAAGCACCATGAGACCGCTCGTGTCTCGGTCGAGGCGGTGCACAATGCGAGCGCCAACGAAATCCTCCGCCACACGGCGAGCGATGCAGTCCGCTTTGTCCTCGCCAATGCCCGGAACGGAGAGAATGCCGTGCTGCTTCTCGATCACGATCAGGTGTCTGTCCACATGCACCGGCGCATAGCCGCGACCTACAATCGCGCTTCGGTTGCCGCCATCGGTGGCCGTCTCTTCCATGCGTCCCATCATCCCATACATCGCAGCGGCGCACGCGCTGCTTCTTGCCGCCTGCTCCACTCCTCAGACCTCACCGCCTGTCGCCAAGCCGCCCACCGAGGATCCAGTGGCGTGGCGCGCATCCGAATCGGCGTGGCTGCAGAACCACACGCAACTCACCTTTCCGGATCGCTTCGTCAAGGCTGGGGAGGCATACTTTTCGCCGAGTGGCCAACAGATCATCTTTCAGGCGGTCGAGCAGCCGCTGCCTGGTCAGGCGCCCGATGACTTCTATGCAATGTTCACGGCGGAACTCGGCGCGGATGCAACGGGTCGACCGCTGCTCACGCGTATCGAGCGGATCAGTCCGCCGGCGTCAGCGAACACATGCGGATGGTTCGAGCAGTCGCGACCAGGCACAGTGTTGTTTGGTTCGACCATCACAACACCAGCAGTGACCGACGCGCCCGGCTACCAGCGCGGTACTGGTCGCTACAAGTGGCAGTTCCCGCCCGAAATGCGGATCGTGGAGATCTCGACGGCCGACTCGGCAAGCATCGCAGCGGGTCGCATCAAGCCCAAGGTGATCGTGGGCAATGGCCGAGCCTATGCGGCCGAGGGATCCACCACGCGAGATGGTCGAAGTCTCCTTTATTGTTCGCTCGAAAGTGGTCAGGGCGATCTGCGCGTGCGCGATATGCCGACGGGTCTGGATGTCACCATTGTGAACGCCCCCGGCTATGACGGTGGTCCTTTCTTCTCGCCCGATGAGCAGCGCATCTGCTACCGATCCGATCGTCGTGGCGACAGCCTGCTGCAAGTGCAAGTCGCGGATCTGGTGCGTGATGGCGATGGGCGGATCACTGGCTCCGCCAACGAGCGCCAACTCACCGACAACGAGCATGTGAATTGGGCACCGTTCTGGCATCCGACGGGATGGATGATCGTCTATGCATCGAGCGAGGTCGGTCACAGCAACTACGAGATCTTTGCGGTGACGACCGATCCCTCATCGCCGCCGCAGCGCTCGCGCGTCACACACGCGCAAGGTGCCGATGTGCTGCCTGTGTTCGATGCGGCGGGGCGGCGGCTGATGTGGACCAGCCAGCGCGGCGAGGGGCGTTCCAGCCAACTATGGATCGCGGACTTCGTGCAGTCGGTGGCAGCGAAACCATGAAAGCGCGGCACACATGAGTGTTTTCGACGAACGCCGCTTTCTGATTCCCTTCCGTAGTCAGTTACTGCCGCAACTGTTCACGGACACGCTCATCATCGGTGGGGGCGTCGCGGGACTTCGTGCTGCGATCGAAGCGGCGCGTCATGGCACGGTCACCGTCCTTGCCAAGGGGCTGATGGATCTTTCGAACACGCAGTGGGCGCAGGGTGGCATCGCCGCGGCGCTCGCTGCGGATGATTCGCCAGACGCACATGAACGCGACACGCTTATCGCGGGCGCCGGTCTGTGCGACGAGGACGCAGTACAGACACTTGTGCGCGAGGGTCCTGCGGAGATCGAGTGGCTGCAAGCTGCAGGCATGCGCTTTGACGCGGGGGAGTCGGGCATTTCGCTGGCTCTGGAGGGCGGACATGGACGCGCGCGAATCCTTCACGCGGATGGCGACCAGACAGGGCGCGCGTTGATGCGAACGCTGATTGATGCGGCGGCGCGCACACCGGGCATTCGGATCTTTGACCGCTGCTTCGCACTTGATTTGTGCACGGACGGTGCGCAGCGCGTGACGGGCGCAATCACTTGGCATCCGCGCTTCGGTCTTCAGGTGCTGTGGTCGCGCGCCACGATTCTCGCTGCAGGCGGTGCGGGACAGGTTTACCGTGAGACATCGAACCCGCGCGTGGCGACGGGTGACGCGATTGCGATGGCGTGGCGCGCAGGGGCGCAGGTCCAGGACCTTGAGTTCATGCAGTTTCACCCGACCACGCTCTACGTCGCGGGCGCACCACGGCACCTCATCAGCGAAGCGGTGCGCGGCGAGGGCGCGCGTCTCGTGGATCGCCATGGTGAGGCGATCATGCAGGGACGGCATGCGCAAGGTGATCTCGCCCCACGCGACATCGTGACACGCGGCATCGTCGAGCACCTCGCCGCTTCGGGGGACTCGCATGCGTTCCTCGATGCGCGTCATCTCGGTAGCGATGGATTCGCCCGCCGCTTCCCGGGGCTTTCTCGAATGCTGCGCGAGTATGGGATCGATGGCGGCAGCGCGCTCATCCCCGTGCACCCTGCGGCGCACTACACGATCGGCGGCGTCTGGACTGATCTCGATGGTCGGACTTCGCTGCGCGGGCTCTATGCCTGCGGCGAAGTCGCATCGAACGGAGTGCATGGCGCGAACCGTCTTGCGAGCAACAGCCTTCTTGAGGGGCTTGTATTCGGGCGGCGCACGGTGCAGGCCGCAATCCGCGATCCCCTGCCAGACGCCGTTCCCATGCAGTGGGAGAGCAAGGTGCGTACTTCGGTCGCGGGCGAGTTGGATCTCGACGATGTGCGTTCAAGTCTCCGAAGCGCCATGTGGCGCAATGTCGGCATCGTGCGGGATGGAGCCAAGATGCGCGACTGTGTCGATATGTTTGCGTTCTGGGGGCGTTACGCGCTTGGATCTGTCTTCGATGCGCCAAGCGGTTGGGAGACGCAGAATCTGCTGACGGTTGGCCATCTCATGACTCGGGCTGCGCTCGAACGGCGTGAGTCGCGCGGCGCGCACACGCGGCTGGATTGGCCTGGGGAAAGTTCGAGCGGACCCCAGCACTTGCTCTGGTGCATCGGCGATGCAAACCCGCTCTGGCGATCAACTGGGCGCGCGGCGCGGAGCGGTGCGTGATGTGTGGTCGTCGCGCGGGGGGTGGAGTTGCCGCATGCTCCGTACTGCTGACGATTCTCAGCGTGCTGCTCGGGGGAGGATGGTCCTGTGCGCTGCATGGGTGTGCGGAGGAACGCACCGTGCATGTCAAGCGAGGTGCAAGCAAGTTTGGACTGGAGTCGCCCGTGGGAAGCGAGACCACTCTGCCCGATGGCACGCGTGTCGTCATCGTGGATGAACTTCCCTCGCGCGCAGCGGATGCGGACGCGCAGCCGATCGGATCGTTCATCGTGCCGCGACCTGAGTACACCGCGCCGCCCTACAGCCCTCCTGCGCTGCAGCCACCACCCAAGCCAAAGCCGCGCCCCACCGAAGAACTGAAGTTGCGTGAGGAGTTACCCGATGGCACCGTCGTGCTGCGGGCAGTGATGCCGGAGCATGTCGTCTCGCACTTCAGTTACGCGCTGAAGAACCATGAGTACGCGCCGTTCTATGCGCAGATGCTCTCGCGCGAGGCGCGTGCGTCCTATGACAAGGCGGGCGGCGAGGCCGCCTTCACGGCATGGGCAGAGGGCAACCGCAAGGATCTGCTCGCGTTCATCACCCGAATGGCATCTGGTTGGAACGGCGCACTCGTTGTCGCCGATCGCTCCGCGCCCATGCGACTGCGCTACAGGCTTGACCGCCGAACGCTCCCCGACATCCGCTTCGAGATCATCGAGATTGAGAATGAAGCGGGGGGGCTGCGGCTCGCGATGGTGCGATGAAGGAGTGCAGGCGCCGCCGCTTCAAGAAATCACGCGGCTCGCCGCACGGAACGAAGCGTCACGCAAGTCACTCGAAGCGACCACGGTCGAGCACATCGAGGTTGTAGAGGCCGCGCAGGTCCTTTGCTGAGAGGTGTTCCAATTGCTCCAGTCCGCGCACTGCCTTTCGCGCCTTGCGGATGCCGAGGCGGCCGAGCATCGCGAACTTCGACGCAAGAATGTCGCGCAGGTTGGCTGTTGTGTTGCGCGCATGACCTGCGGGATACATCACCAGTCCACTGTCGAGTTTTCGACCATCGGTCATGTCGATCGTCAGCGAAGTGGGAATGCCGTCGGGGTAGCGGCGGTCGTAGTCAGGTCCACCGTGCCCGAAGGTGATCTTGCTCATCAGCGCACGCGTGACAGGATCATGGATCGCCTCTGCGGAGTAGTCGTGGGGGCCGAGCATGATCGCCTTCCACCACCCGTCCACGGTCGTGGGCAAGCCGTCGCCGCCCGATGCCTCCTGCGCTTCGAAGGCCTTCCGAAGCATCGTGGAAACGATGTACACCATCGAATGGTCAGCGCTCTGCCGCGTGTGCGGATCGCGCTTCGCCGGATCACCAATGATCGAGAATGCCGGCTCGTATGCGGTGATGCGGATGGCCGCGATCCGATCGGGCGAGACAAGCAGCTCAGGTTGCGCCACGAGCAGATCGATAAGCCCCTGCAGCGCACCTGCTGACTGATGCTCGTAGAGGCCGAGCTTGAAGTGCATGCCCATCACGGCAAAGTCGTCCCCGGCGAAGCCGAGCACGAGATCGAAAGGGCTGTCCCCCTGCGTCTTCTCGAACTGACGGAACATGCTCTCCGGGTTTCGGAAGATGTCGCGCGGTCCGAGGAAGCCGCGCATGGAACGCTGCATCGACAGCACCGCAGCTTCCGTGCTCAGCGCTGCAGATGCGCCCTTGGAATCGGAAAGCTGCTTGCCCGCTCGGATCGCTCGCCATGGGATGTAGTGCGCCACGGTCATGCCGATGGCGCTTTCGATCTCCTCTGCCGTTGCGCCGAGCATCGCACCATACACAGCGCTGCTCGCGATCGCGCCATGCACAACATGGTCGATCTTGTACGTCTTCAGGCTGAAAACTTCGGCAAGCCGTCCGCGAATCTCGTCGATTGCGATCATCCCGCGCAGCGCAGCGGCACCATCGAGCCGTGCGATCTGCGCAGCGGCGATCGCCACGGGATAAAAGTCGTTGTGGCCAAACTCGCCCGCTGTGTGTCCGAGCGCCGGGTTGTAACCAAAGTTCGTTCCATTGGAATCCCACTCGCGCACGGCGGCGGCGTTCGCAACGATCGCCTTCTCGGGTGCCACGAGCCGACGCGATCCGAAGACGCGTGCACCAGACTTTCCACTGGGGTAACTGAGCGCCTCCTCGCGCAGCAGCACAGGTGCATTCGTGCCAAGCGCAAGCGCAGACACACCACAGAGAACGCTGTCCGTGTGGAACAGCACGGTTCGCTCCCGCACCGCGGGGGATGGATCGCCCGCGTGAAGGAAGTCGATCGCGTACTGCCCGATGCCAAGTGCCTGATTCGTGTTTCGTGGGAGTTGGGTTGCCGTCATGGTTTTGTTCCGTGGAGCGCCGCAGTCTACGGAAGGCCCGCGCACGCAGTCGGCGCGATTCAGTTGCCGAACAACGCTTCGTACAGTTCGACGATGCCGCGTCCCTGCGTGGCGACGGTCTCGAAGATCGGTCGACCCGATGCAATGTCGAGCAGTTCGCGCACGAGTTTCGCTTCGCCCGCATGGTCCGCCTTGTTGGCGATGAACAGATCAGCGATCTCAAGAATGCCCGCCTTGTCCATCTGAACGCTGTCGCCCATTCCTGGAACGGTCACCACTGCAGTCCGGTCCACGAAGTGGCGGATCGCAACATCGTTCTGTCCTGCGCCGACCGTCTCCACCACGAGATGATCGAAGTTGGCAGCTCCCACAAGCCCGATCAGTTGTTCGAGCGTTCGGTAGTCCTCGCCGATGATCGCCATACTTCTGTAGAACACCCCTTCATCCACAGCGTTGAAGTCGACGCGCAGGCGGTCACCAAGGAGCGCGCCGCCAGTGATCGGACTCATCGGATCAAAGGCAATGACCGCTGTCCGTCGACCGCGCCGAACTGCCTCCGATGCCATCGCAGCAACGAGCGTGCTCTTACCGGCACCGGGCGCGCCCGTGATGCCGATCACGCGCGCAGGCCGACGCAGAGTGGTCGACGCGGGGAGCGTGCCGGCCGCAGCCATGGACATCAGTCTGCCCAATTGCGCCGTCGGATGTGCGGAAGGACCGAGCGGGGCGTAGGGGCGAACCGATCCGCGCACACTCTCCACGATCTGATCCATGCCCGTCCCTGTGTGGTAGATCCGCGCCACACCGGCTTCCATGAGCGTGGCGACATCTTCCTGCGGAATGATGCCGCCGACATTGACGGGAATGTCCGGTCGCCCGACGGACTTCAACTCTTCGAGCAGCTTTGGCACGAGCACAAGATGCGAGTTGCTCATCATCGATGCCGCCACACAGTCAACATCCTCATCGCGAGCACCGATGGCGAGACCGCGCGGGGTCTGCCAGAGTCCTGAATAAATCACATGGATCCCACTGTCGCGCATGATGCGTGCGATGAGCTTCACGCCGCGGTCATGCCCGTCAAGTCCCATCTTGCCGAGTAGCACGCGAGGTCTGTGCGGGAGGTCTGCACAGCGGTCCATCTTCGGGATGGCTGTGGTCGGCTCGGTCAGTCCGCGAGGCATCAGGACTTTTCCGTTGTGGCCGCGGCGGGCTCTTCACTCGACGCCTCGCCATCGGCACTCGCCGGGGCGACCCGCTTCGCCTCCGTTGTCCATTCGGCGGGCAGGAAGCGATGCGCGAAGAAGCCGACCACTTTCTCACCGTCTTGCAGCATGTAATCATCAATCTCGATACTGGCTCCGTCTGGTCCTCGAACGACTGCGATCGACTTGCTCATCCAGCGCGACATGTCAATCTCGGTTGCATGCCGAACCTCGAATGTGGTGTCCCTGCTTCGAAGGACTCCGGCATCGCTGAAGTCCGTCAGTTCCACTCGCTTGCCGCGTGCCTTCCAAAGCGACCACGCAAACCACGGGGCGCTGATGATCCCACAGCCGATCACATAGACATACAGTTGCAGGGGACGGTCCCACGCGGGCACGGGCGATGGGGGCGGTTGAAACTCCGCGACTCGCTTCTTCGATTCCTCATAAGCGGTTCGCTCTTCGGCGTTCAAGGACTTCCCTTCGTTCGACTTCTTCTGCAGTGAATCGAAGGTGCTCTTCACATCCTCAAACTCACGGTACCGCTGTTCGTCCTGGGGAATGCGAACCCAGTAGTCGTATGCGCCCCAGACTCCCAGAACAAAGCAGAGAACGGCGTACACCACGAGCCAGACCAGACGCTTGGTTCTTAGAGCACAGATCACTGCCATTCTGCGGATTCTAGCGATTTTGTGTTGCACGCGTCCGCATTCCGATTACCTTGAGTAGATGCGATCCACGTGCGTCCTTCCCCTGTGCGTCGGTGCGATTCTCGTTTCGGCAAGCGCGCATGGCCAGTGCGATGCGGACTTGAACAGCGATGGGACCGTCGATGCTCTCGATCTCGCCACAGTACTCAGTGGATGGGGGAAATCGGCGGCAGGTGACGTGAACGGCGATGGTGCAGTGGATGGCATCGACCTTGCCGCGCTGGTCTCTGCTTGGGGTGCCTCGTGCCCCATCGGACAGCCGACGGAGATCAAACTGGCATGCCAATCGATTGCAGTCGCCCCCTTCGTGTCGTTCGTGCAGACATTCACGGTGGGCAGCGCAGTCCGCGTGGGCATCGACCCTGCGCTGACGCCCGTGACCGCAGGTGGTGTCGCTGATGTGTGGGTGGTCGCCAACCGCACCGCCGCCGAGTGGGCTGCGAACGACAACCTGCAGGATGTCCGCGGGACGGCGCAGGCGATCACGCTCGGTTCGACACTCGCGCAAAATGTGTTCGAGTTGACAGGTGGGACAACGCTGTCGGGCGATGGAAATCTGGCGGTTGGTCGCGGCTACGACTTGGTCGTGGATATCAACCGCGATGGTCGGCTTGGCGCAGGCGATCTGATTGACGGTGGCGGGAACGCGGCAGGACTGTGGATCGCACGCGACCCGACGGCATCGGGACCGCTGCAGGTGACAACGCTCTCGACCTACACCGCGAGCGGGGCGACATCGGGCTTCACAACATCGCGACTGTGGTACCCAACCACCATCGCATCCCTCGGACAGCGACCACTCGTGGTGATTTCCCACGGGAATGGTCATCAATACAGTTGGTACGACTACCTCGGAACGCACCTGGCAAGCTGGGGGTTCATTGTGATCAGCCACCAGAACAACACGGTCCCGGGGATCGAGACTGCATCGACGACGACTCTCCAGCACACAAGTGCGATCATCGCGCAGCAGAGCACCGTCGCGGGCGGCGCCATCAACGGACGAATCGATGTGTCGCGCATCGGTTGGATCGGGCACAGTCGTGGCGGCGAAGGCATCGTTCGTGCGTACGACCGCATCTTCGACAACACTTACACCCCGACGGGCTACGGACTCTCCGACATCAAGTTCCTCTGCTCGATCGCACCCACGGACTTTCTTGGCGTCAATTCTGCAGATCCGCACGCCGCCAACTTCATGCTGTTGTGGGGTTCTGCCGATGGCGATGTCAGTGGTATCCCGACCAACACGGTCGCCTGGTCATTCGATCTTGCCGAACGCTGCTCAGGTTTCCGCAATACCGTCTATGTGCACGGGGCGGACCACAATGATTTCAACTGCTGCGGCACGAACGACTTCCAAGGCCCCACAGGCACGGCAATCAACAACGCGGGTGCGCAGGCTGTTGCGAAGGCGTTCATCCTTGCTGCGCTGAAGTATCACCTTGAGTCCGAGATCGCACTCGGCGAGTTCCTCTGGCGACCTTCCGCATCCTTGCGCCCTGCGGGAGTTTCTTCGGCATTCACGGTTGTCAAGGAGGTCGTGCCCGCCGCGGGCACCAGCGTGCGCACCATTGATGACTTCCAGACGCAGACTGGCACGAGCACTTCAAGCAGTGGTGGAAGCGTGGTTTCGACGGTCACCAACATTTCAGAGGCATTTGCGCGTGACACGGACTCGACCTACACCTGGAGCACTGGCAATCCTCACAATGGCTCGATCCGTGCCACATCGACCGACACGCAGCGCATGGTCGCGTGGGACTGGAGTGTGTCGGCAGGCATGACCTGGAACTTGCTGCCTGCGCTGAGTGACCTCTCCTCATGGAGCTTTGTGCAGGCGCGCGTTGGTCAGGGGACCCGGCACCCCAACACCGTCACGCTCAATGGCGACGCGACCTTCACCTGGGTGCTCCAAGATGCGCAGGGCAATGTGGCGAAGGTGTCGAGCAGTGCCTCCGGCGAAGCCATCAATCGTCCCTACCAGCGCACAGGCAGCGGCACGGGTGCCGGATGGCAAAACGAACTGCGTACCGTGCGGCTTCGGCTGCGTGACTTCAAGTCCGTGAATCCGCTGATCGACCTTTCGCAGATCGCCTCGGTGCGTATGGAAGTCGGCGGATCGTCTGGCAGCGCCACGGGTCGGTTCGTGATCGACGACCTGCAGTTTGTGAAGGAGTGAATGTGAAGCGAGCATCCCTGTCATCGCGTGTTCTAGTTCCAGCCGTGATCACGGCCATCACGGGCATCTGGTGGAACGCCAGTGCTGCAGCGCAACAAGCATCTGCTCCCTCGCAGCCCGTGACGGCGGACGAAGTGAGCCGTGTTCCTGAGCTTCCGAGGACTCCATCGCAGAACAGTGGCGCGCAGCCGATCTTCGTGCAGTGGGTGGAGTTGGCAAAGCCCTATCAGAGCGATTTCCGCGCAGAGCGACCTCTCGTTCGTGCGGGCTGGTTGGCTGTGGTGCGCGCGGACAGTGCACTGCTCGCCCCGCGTTCACTTGCAGAGCCGCTTTTGCTCGCAGCAGGGGATGGTTGGACCACCAGCGTCGAGTGGATGCACCACGGACATACGTCAGGGCACCGAGTCTGCTTCATTCCATGGGTCGCTGACGCGCAGCCATCCGGCTCGTCAGAGTTGCGTGGTGCATCAGAGTCGATCAAGGAACGAGCGAACCTTCGCGAGCTTCGTATCTGGTTTGGGACTCCCGAACTGCCTGAGCGCGTGGATGCTGCGATGCTTGCGCGCGAGCGTGCACTCGCGCAGGCGAGCGGTCTGCAACCCACTCCACAGGATCGTGTTCCAGCCGCGAGCGCGGATCTGTCGCTCACCGACAGGGACGCACTCGTGGCGCGGATGAAGCAGTTGGCCGCGACCTGGTGCCCTGCGGAGATCGTTGAGGCGGAGCCTGACGCAAAGGTCGACGCGCAAGCGCCCGAAGGCGTGCGCTGAAACACGAGCGCGAGTGAGCGCGCTCTTTCGCTGCCCATCAAGACAGCTGCGTTGCAGTCGCGGAGGCGTTCAGCAAGTAGCGAACGGCTGATCGGTCCACCAATGTGCCGCACTCGGGACATGTTGAGTTGCCCTCGAGATGCGAGACATCATGTCGGCACCTTGGGCAGCGCACATCGTTGAACGCAATCAGGACTCGAAGCCCGCAGTGCTTGCAGGAGTCGCTGCCTGAGGCGAAACGGCTGCGCTTGCCGCAGCGCGGACACAGGACTTCCGTGGATTCAATCGTCGCTGACTTGCTGCTGCGCTTGGCGCCGACGCGGTAGATCACACCAACGGCGATCGCAAGGCACACGGCGATCATCAGGTCTGCGGTCAGCAAGCGCTCGGGGAGAAAGTTGCTTGAGACATGCGACTGTCCATTGGCCGCCCAGAACGAGAGTCCGCCTGCGACCAGCAGAAGCGCGATGATGGCAGGGATGAGGCGCCGCTCGACGATACCGAGCGGTAATGCGGTCGCTACGCCGAGAACCGCCAGCGATCCGGCAGCGAACAAAAGCGGCAGCGCGAGTTGCAACTCCCAGGCATCGTTGAACCGGTCTTGCAACACGATCAGCGTCCACTGCAGTGCCGCTGCGCACACGAGTACGAGGCCAAGTGCGCAGAGAATGCGGACGAAGCGTGAGCGAGAGGGCGCCACACCGCAAGCGCACGCGGCAAGGCCACAAGCGGATCCCGTGAGCACGATCCACATACTCATGGAGCGGTCGAGTGATGTTCGACTTGTCCATTGAAGAGCAGCAGCGCCAACAACGACTGCGGGTCCGCATGCGCTGCCGCCAATGAGAAGCAGCGTGCCCCACGCCAGGCGCCGCGTCTTTGCGTGTGGGGATGCCACATGCCGCAGCGGGACGAGCAGCGCCGGGAACGTCATGCCGATCAGGACCATGAGCGCCACCACTGCATCCTCGCGAAGAAAGTTCGTGGGTACCCAGATCAGCGTCATCCCAAGCGCTGAAAGCACAGCGATCGTCATGGCACTCGCGATACCAACGGGCGTAAGCGCAATCTCATCGCTTCGTGGGAGCGTGGGCAGCAGCACTCCACAGCCCACGATGATGATGGCACAAGTTCCGACCGCCTTGGCAAGCAGTTGTCCTTGCGAGTCGAAAAACAGCAGAACCGCGATGAGGACTCCTGCCGCAAAGAGCGACAGCAGCATCATGCGGATGACAAGCAGGCGAAGCGTCACGTCGTCATCGAGGTGCTTGCCGCTGGAGGCGGTTCGGTCGAAGCACCTGTGCTCGGGCGCACGGTGAAGACCAGATGCTCCTTGCCTTCAGGGCGTGTTCCCTCGATCGCATCGCCAGCCTTGAACTCGCCGGTGAGCAAGCTCTCCGCAAGCGGGTCTTCGATGTAGGAACCGATCGCACGCCGCAGAGGTCGCGCGCCAAAGTCGGGGTTGTAGCCCTTTTCAATGATGAAGTCCTTGGCCACCTGATCGAGCGCCAGCGTCATCTGCCGCTCACCGAGGCGCTCTCGCACCTTCGCCAGTTCGATGTCGATGATCTGCACAAGGTCGTCCTTCACCAACGGCCGGAAGACGATCGTGTCATCGAGACGGTTGATGAACTCCGGTCGGAAGAACTTTTCCACTTCGCTGAGAAGAGACTTCTTGATCTTCTCGTAGTCCTGCACCTCCGCCCGCTTGGTGAAGCCGAAGTTCGAGCCGCCCTTGATGAGATCGGCGCCAATGTTGCTCGTCATGATGACGATCGTGTTCTTGAAGTCGACCTGTCTGCCAAATGAGTCCGTCAGGCGACCTTCTTCCATGATCTGCAGCAGCATGTTGAACACATCGGGATGCGCCTTCTCGACTTCGTCGAGCAGCACCACGGAGTAGGGGCGCCGTCGGATGCGTTCGGTGAGCTGTCCGCCCTCCTCGTATCCGACGTAACCGGGGGGTGCGCCAACAAGCCGCGACACCGTGTGCTTTTCCATGTACTCGCTCATGTCGAGGTAGATCATCGACTCGGGATCGCCGAACATGAACTCCGCGATCGCCTTCGCCAGGAGCGTCTTGCCGACGCCAGATGGACCGACGAAGAGGAACGAACCCATCGGGCGCTTCGGATCCTTGAGTCCCGCGCGTGCCTTTCGGATCGCGCGCGACACCGCCTTGACCGCCTCGTCCTGGCTGACGACCTTCCGATGCAGTTCGTTCTCGAGCTGCAGCAGCCGCTCCGATTCGCCCTTTGCCATGCGGGTCAACGGCACGCCGGTCATCTTGGCGACGACTTCGCGGATGACCTCCTCGTCCACCGTGGCTTCGGTCTCGTTCATTCGGTCACGCCACGCCTGCTGGAGCTTCTCCTTTTCCTTGCGCAACTTCTCCGCCTGATCGCGGAGTTCCGCGGCACGCTCATAGTCGGCGCCCTTCACGGCCTCGTCCTTCTCGATCGCGAGGCGTTCCACGCGCTCCTCGAGTTCGGTCAAATCAGGTGGCTTGGTCATGCTCTTCAGTCGGAGGCGCGCGCCCGCCTCGTCGATGACATCGATCGACTTGTCCGGTTGAACGCGCCCCGTGATGTAGCGCCCTGAGAGTTCGACCGCCGCTCTGAGCGCCTCATCCGTGTACCGCACACGGTGATGGGATGCGTACTTGTCGCGCAGACCCTTGAGGATTTCGATGGTCTGCGTTGCGGTGGGCGGCTCGACGGCGATCGACTGGAATCGCCGCTCGAGGGCAGCATCCTTTTCGATGTACTTGCGATACTCGTCGAAGGTCGTGGCGCCAACGCACTGGATCTCGCCGCGCGAGAGCGCTGGCTTCAGCACATTGGATGCATCGATCGCACCCTCGGCGCCGCCGGCGCCGACCAGGGTGTGCAACTCGTCGATGAAAAGGATCACATTCTTGGCGCGGCGGACTTCGTTCATCACGGCCTTGATGCGCTCTTCAAACTGGCCGCGGTACTTGGTACCCGCGACCATCGCGGCAAGGTCGAGCACCACGAGGCGCTTCTCGAACAGCAGGTCGGGAACCTCTTGTGCGATGATGGCCTGCGCAAGACCCTCGGCGATCGCGGTCTTTCCGACGCCTGCTTCGCCAAGCAGCACTGGATTGTTCTTGGTTCGACGGCACAGCACTTGGATGAGCCGCTCGATTTCCTGATGGCGTCCGATGACGGGATCGAGTTCGCCGTTGCGAGCGAGTTCGGTCAAATCGCGGCCGAACGAGTCGAGGGCAGGGGTCTTGCTCTTGGTCGCACGCCGTGCGCCTGGCTCCCGCTCGCCCGGTCCCGCTTCGCCCGCTCCAGGTTCCTGCTGCCCCTGCGGAGTCTCCTCTTCGCTTTCGCCACCAGCACCGAGCAGGTTCAGGACTTCCTCACGGACATCTTCAAGCTTCAGCCCGAGATTCACAAGGACCTGCGCAGCCACGCCATCCTGCTCGCGCAGCAAACCGAGCAGCAGATGCTCGGTGCCCACATAGTTGTGATTGAGATTGCGCGCTTCTTCGATGGCGTACTCGAGCACCTTCTTCGCGCGTGGCGTCTGCGGCAACTTGCCCATGGTCACCATTTCGGGCCCGCTCTTGACGAGCTTCTCGACTTCGAGCCGCACCTTGCGCAGATCGATGCCAAGATTCTTCAGCACATTGGCGCCCACACCCGAAGCCTCCTTCACCAGCCCAAGCAGAATGTGCTCGGTGCCGATGTACTCATGGTTGAAACGCTGCGCCTCCTGATTGGCGAGTGCCATGACCTTGCGTGCGCGATCGGTAAGTCGTTCAAACATGGGGAACCTCCTGTTGGTGAATCGCTGATCCTACGACCCTCAACCTCATGCCGCCGAACGACTCCCAGCAGGCGGCACTCATCAGCAGCACGATGCTGCCGATGAACTATCGGATTCGCCGGACCGACACTCAACCCGTGCCTCTCAGTTCTTTCGACACAAAGTTCGGCGGGAGCGAGCGTAGTGCGGTAGCAAAAAAGATGCCAAAGTACTTCTGCTGCGCGGCTTGCGAGCGGATATGGCGTACTTCAACGAGAAATCGATCAGTCCTGCGCGGTCGAGTCGCTCGTGCCGTTTACAAGACGAATCTGCCGAGTGGCGCGGGAAGCCACCTCGCGGTCGTGGGTCACCATGACAATGGTCAGACCTTGCTTGTGCCGTTCGGCGAGGAGGTCGAGGATGCCCGCTCCCGTGGTGGCGTCCAGATTGCCTGTCGGTTCGTCCGCCAGCAGCACGGCGGGGCGATTGATCAGCGCACGCGCGATTGCGACGCGTTGGCGTTCACCTCCTGACAGTTGCGAAGGGCGGTGCGAGAGGCGGTGATCGAGGCCGAAGGATCCGAGCAAGGCTCTCGCGTCCTGGCGAAGAAGCGCGCGCCCCTCGCGCCGCGCGCCGTGCACGAGCGCCGGCAGCAGCGTGTTCTCAAGCACACTCAGCTCAGGGAGCAGGTGATAGAACTGGAACACGAATCCGATGTCGCGGTTTCGGTAGTTGTCGAGTGCAGAACCAGGCTGAAGGGAGATGGGTTCACCGCGGAAGCGGATCTCGCCCTTGCCCGCATCTGGGCGATCAAGACCGCCGAGCAGATGCATCAGCGTGCTCTTGCCAGATCCAGATGAGCCGAGTACAGCGAGCCACTCGCCGCTTCGCACACTCAAATCAACGCTGCGCAGGACTTCAACGCCGTGCGCGCCGAAGCGGTAGGTCTTGTGAACTTGGCACGCCTCAAGGAGTGGCTGCTCAGCCATAGCGAAGCGCCTCCACCGGGTCGATGTCCGCGGCCTTTGCCGCGGGAATCGCCGAGCCAATCACGCTGAAGAGCACGCCGCCCACGGCGGTCGTTCCAGCTGCCCACCAATCCACCTTGTCAGGCACCAGTGTGAAGTAATAGATGCTCGGGTCCCAGATGAGTGTCCCGTGGTGCAGCGTGAGTCCGAGCGCCGCCCCAGTCAACACGATCGTCCCCAGTGTCCAGAGCAGTGTGGGCAGGAACTTCCGCCGCAATGCGGTCACGCAGAGCCCAATGGCGCACGCCAACGCAAGCGACCATGCGGTGACGCGGATCGCCAGCGGCGCATCGCTGCCGATTGCCTCATGGATCGGATTCACATTCGTCACGATCGCCCACGCCAACAGAACGCCCAGCGCGCTTCCGAGCGTTCCGATGATCAGTCCATAGCGCAGGAAAATCCACATGACGCCCGTGCGCGATGCACCGACGCTGCGGAGAATGCCGATGTCGCGCGTCTTCTCGACAACGATCGCCCAGAAGATCGAGAGAATCAGCCCTGCGCACACGAGGTAAATGAGCGAGAACAGCACGCGCATCATTTCCCGCTCCTTCTCGACGGGGATGATCAGATCGCGCAGCTGCTGCTCCCAAGTCAATACTTGCACGAAGCGGGGCATGGACGCGGTTCGCATACGGTCCGCTTCGATGCGGTCCGCGAAGGCGTCATAGGTGGTCTGCACGCGATCCCGCAGCGCATCCGCCGAGCACCCGGGGTTCGCGCGCAACAGCAGTTTTGTGACGCGCGAAGGCGTGCGCCCGATCACCGGATAGCTGCCCGATGCATCGGGATCCGCCGTCAGGTCGTAGAGCGGTGCTTCGTCGAGTCGAAGCAATCGCTGTCCCTCCGCGAGCGGTATGTACACACGATTGCGGTCCACTTCAAAGAGCCCCGTCTGTACTTCGTTGACCACAGGAAAAATCTGCTCGCGCGGCTCGGCAATCTTGCCCTTGCCTGAAACGGGGACCACGGTGAGGGTGACTTCGAGCCCCGGCATGAACCACCCGTACCGAGGCAAGTACGAGCCGTCGCGTTGGCGCGCGTTGCCGACGGACACATGCATGCCGAGTGCGATGCCTGGAGTGTTGGTGCTCGACTGCACGAGCCGCTTGCCATCTTCCAGGATCGTTGGGTCAAGCGATCGGCGCGGATCGTCTGGCGCCATCGCGCTTGCAGTAGCTGCGTCCTTGGGCGCACGCCAGTAGAGATCCTCGGCAAAGTCCGTCACACCCGTGAGCGATTCGGGATCAATCGCCCACACCTGCACATGCGCGGTCTCCTTCTGCGGTCCCGCGGGGTAGGGCATGCGGAGCAGTCCGATGGTGTCGATCAGCGGCGTTGCGCCCGCGACCTCTGGCAGTGCGCGAAGCTCCGCGAGCAGTTCTTCGGAGTATGGCATGCCGCCGATTCCTGATGACACGATGACATCGCCCACGATGCTGCGCCCGGATGCCTTCAGCATGTCGAGGAACCCGCTCATCACGGACACGACCGTGATCACGAGCGCGACGCAGAGTGCGACCGCAGCGACGGCGATGACGGGGATCAGCCGTGATGTCAGATAGCGGTTGGAGACGAGGGATGCGTACACGGTGAATTCAACAGTCGGATGGAACGCGGTCGAGTGGTGGGCCTCCAATCGACAGCACCTCAGT
This sequence comes from Planctomycetota bacterium, assembly GCA_046080505.1. Classification (GTDB taxonomy): domain Bacteria; phylum Planctomycetota; class Phycisphaerae; order Phycisphaerales; family SM1A02; genus F1-60-MAGs104. The sequence goes on along the minus strand of JBJTUC010000028.1, from coordinate 118,284 downwards.
CGCACCCACAAACTTCTTCGCGTTTGCTGCTGCAAAGCCCGATTTCATGGCGACCATCGTGAGCGTGCGTGAAGCGTGGACGGCGTCGCCGCCTGCGAATGGTTCTCCAGAGTCCGTATCGAGACCGCTCGGTACGTCAATGGCAATCACTTGCGCGCCCGCAGCGCGGCGGGCGTTCAACCACCGTATTGCATCGCGCAGTTCTCCATCGGGCGCGCGAGAAATGCCAGTGCCGAGCAGCGCATCGATCAGAACGCAGTCGTGCGAGGACGACCACGAATCGCGCTCGGCCCACGGCAGAAGCAGATCGAGCCGACGCGCCGCTTCGTGCATCACCGCGGCGTCCCCGCGAGGCGTGGGGGGCACGACCGCGCACGCGCGAGCCGCGACACATGGGAGTGCAGCGCGCGCGCGACCGCGTATCCATCGCCGCCGTTGTTGCCAGGCCCGCACAGGGCCAACACGCGCGGCGCTGGCGATGAGAGTGCGCGGAGTACGGCGAGCGCGCACTCCGCTGATGCGTGCGCCATCAGCGCGAGCGATGGGATCGCCCAGTGCGTACTGCACTGGCGGTCATAATCGGCCGCCTGACTGCGCGTGAGCGTCTGCATCGGGAACACCCAAGCGTACTCCGACAACGGAGAGCGGCAGGGGGTAGCCTGCGACCGATGCTTGTGGTCGCCGTCTGGACTTGTGCCGCGATGTCCGTTGCGGGCGGCTTCTATTGGTTGATCGTGCGTTGGCGTGTGCACCGCGACCGCAGCGGGCGTCCCAACATGCGAAGTGGGATCGACCTGCCTCTCGATTCGTGGCCGACCGTTTCCGTGATTGTTCCAGCACACAATGAGGAACAGCACGCGCCCGACTTGCTGCGGAGCCTCGTTGCGCAGTCCTATCCAGCGTTGCTCGAAGTGATCTTTGTGCTCGACCGCTGCACCGATGCCTCGCGCGCCGCACTCGAGCGTGAGTGGGCTCGGCATCCTGACGCTTCACGCCGCAGCGTTTCACTTCGGATCATCGAGAACGAGTCATGCCCAGAGGACTGGGCGGGCAAGTGCAACGCCGCCGCCGTGGGCGCCCTGGCAGCCACGGGTGAACGCCTGCTGTTTACCGACGCAGACACGCTGTTCGATCCACTGCTCGTGCGTGCGTCCGTTGCGCTGATGGAGGATCGCGGGCTGTCGCTGTTGTCGGCGCTGCCCGGTGTCAGCATTCGGCATCTGTTTGAGGCGACGGTGCAGCCGTTGGCCGCGATGGAACTGATGAAGCTCTTCCCCATCGCACGGGCGAATGACGCAGTGCATCCACGCCCCTTCGCCAACGGGCAGTTCATGCTCTTCACGCGCGAGGGGTACGACGCGATCGGCGGTCATGCGTCGGTCAAGGACGATCTGCTCGAGGATCTGGCGTTTGCGAGGGCCGCCGTGCAAGTGGCACATCTGCGAGCGGGGCTCTTCGTAGCAGATGACATGCTGCATGTGCGCATGTACGAGACCTACAGACAGTTTCGTCACGGTTGGCGGCGCATCTTCATCGAGGCGTCCCGGCGGAGGCCGCACAAACTGCGGCGTTACGCGATGGAGTGCGCACTCGCAGGTGCTGGCGTGTTCGCCGTCGCGTGCATCAGCGTGGGTTGCGGCATTCTCGCGCTGCGGTCGGGCGATGAACCGCTCGGTTGGGCAGGCATTGGCTGCGGCGCGTTTGGAATCTGCATGCAGCAGGCAACCCTGATGCACATCTTCGCGCTGATCGGCGTTCCGCGTCTCGCTGCGCTGACCTGCGTGCATGGCTCCATCGCCGTGGCGGGCATCATGTGGCAGGCTTCGCGCGATCTTGTGGCGGGTAAACCCGTGCGATGGGGCGGTCGCGAGTATGTGCTGACGCCAGTCCGCGACTGAGGCGGTGCGAGTACGCACATCGGCAGCGGCGGCGTTCCCTGCCTATGCTCACGACCTTCCCATGCGAATCCTGCTCACCAACGACGATGGAATCGAAGCGCAAGGGATCGAAGCGCTGCACCGTGAGATCGCATCGCTTGGCGAGGTCTTCACCGTCGCGCCCGCCGGCGTGCAGTCCGCCATGAGCCACGGCATCACCTTTCACCGCGCGCTGATGACGCGCGAGGTGGCAGTGACGGAGACCTTCCGCGGCATCGCCGTCGATGGGACGCCAGCCGACTGCGTGAAGCTTGGGCTTCGGACGATCTGGCCGGAGCGTTTCGGTGCCGGCAGCGCACCAGACCTTGTGATCAGCGGCATGAATGGCGGCGCAAATGTCGGGATCAATGTGATTTACTCCGGGACCGTTGCTGCCGCGATCGAGGCCGCCTTTCTCGGTGTGCCAGCGATCGCAGTCAGTCTGCACCTTGGGGACTTCTCGAGGATTGAGTGGCGGCGTGCGGCGCAGATTGCGCGCGCAGCGATCGACCGCGTGCTCGAGCACCCCCTCGATGCGCACCGAGTGGTGTCGATCAATGTTCCTCGAACCGAAACGCCCGATGCACCGATGCCGCAGATCAAGGTGGTGCGAATGAACACCGCTGCCGGCGTCGACCGCCACGAGCGGCGCGAGGCGCCCGATGGCCGTGCCTACTACTGGCCTTGTGGCAGCGGCATGGAGTTCGTCCACACGGCGGAAGGCAGCGATGTCGAAGCGCTCATGGACCGCTTCGTGACGGTCACTCCGCTGTGGTACGACCTCACGGATGATGCATCGCTCGGACTCTGGCGAAGCCGTCTGCAGCAGTGATGCGGTTGCGCGAGTTTGGGTTCGTGTTCAGTTGAGTATGAAACGCACGCGAAAAGTGAGCGTTTTTCCCGGCGCAAGTTTGTCGAGCTGTGATCCTTTCGCGCGCCAGCGGTACAGCGCGTCCAGGACTGGTCCATCGACATCTGGGTAGCCGCTCGACATCAGCACCTTGCACGAGACGGGAACGCCGTCCTTGCCGAAGAGGATCTCGCAGACTGGATTCCCAGGTCGTGTGGTCAACTGCGTCAGGATTGGCAGCGCTGGCTTCTTGGTCTTGATCTCGAGTCCTTTGCGTGCAAGCGGCTTGCCGTTCTTCCAGAGGGAGGGTGGTACATCGGCGATGCTTGTGGCATCGGACTCGCGGTCGGAGCGTTCTCCTTGGCTCTGCCCCGGACCGACGCTGCCTGGCAGCCCAGCCACCGGCGCAACCGATGGAGAAGTCGCAGGCTGCTGCGTCTGTGTTTGCGGTGCAGCCTGAGCGGGTGACTGCGTGGCGGGCGGCTGCTGTGTCTGCTGCGCGGTCGAAGGTGGAAGCGCGGCTGCGGGCGGAGTTTCGGGGCGGGGTACTGGCTCCGGCATCACGTCATCGCGCTTTGGTGCGGTGGGGGGCAACTCCGAAGATGGATTCGTTTGCGTCTCCTCTCGGCGCACGGCAGGAGGCAAGACCGCATCCATTCCATCGGGTGCAGTTGGCGGCAAGTTGGCTTCCGTGGGCTGCGGCTCAAACCCCTTCGCGTCCGATGGGTCGGGTGATGGGCGCGGGCTGGCCGCGGAGACGGCTTCCACGGGCGGCGTCGGTTGCTTCGGCTGCGTCGGCTGTGGCTGCAATTCCTGCGGCTGAGCAAGTGGCTGCGGCGGTTGCGCAGCCGCCTGCTGAGGCGGCTCCGCGGGCTGCGCACCAGAGGTCTGTTCGCCTGCTTGCGGCGCGCCGCCACCACCCGCATCCTTCTCGGTGAACGCCGCCTGATCGGTCTCGCCGTGCGCAGCGAGATGCTGTTGATACTCCTCGTAACCGATCCATGTCATTCCCTCGTCGGAGCCCTTTTCCATACCAGGGACCACTTCATTCTCCTGCTCGCGAGCGGCGCGTTCCAACTCCTCCTGCAGCGCCTTCGCAAGTCGCTCGCGCAGCTTCTGCTCCGACATGCTCGAGCCATCGAGGGACGAGTTCAGCGGACTGGCTCCACCCACGCCCCATGATGCCTGCAGCGCAGGTACTGCGACAAGAAGATGCAGCAAGATGGCGATGACGAAGCCGAAGACCAGCGGCGCGTTCTCTTGGCGAGCCTCGTTCACGGGGCGGGTGCCGCAGAGGGTGCCGCAGAGGGTGCCGCAGTGGGTGCCGCAGTGGGTGCCGCCGGCCCGCTCGGCGGTGGTGCAGATGGAGAGACAGGCGGCGTGGTCGACGGCGACTTGTCATCAGAATCCATGGGTTTGCCCACGAAGTTGACCGAGAGTCCGCAGCCGCGCAGTTTGTCCCAGACCGCCTGCATCAGCGGCGCGCGGTCAATCGTTCCTTGACCATCCGCAACGGCGATGTAAATGACCGTCTTGGGATCTTCCTGCTTCGACTCGGCAACGCGCCCTGCAAGCTCCGCAAGCGCGCAGGGCACGCGGTTGTAAAAGAGTTTGCCGTCGAGCGCGATCGAAATGGTGGCTGCTGGCGCGGGCTTTGCAGCCTGTCCACTCTGGAACTTGCGCAGTTCCATCGGGATGACGCTGACGCGCACAGCGAGCGCCTGCGAGTAAATGAAGAACGACAGCAGAAACATCATCACGTCGATGAGCGGGATGAGTTCGATCCGCGGTTCGTGTGCTGTTCGGCGGATGCGCATGGAGCGGATGGGTTCGCGCTCAGGCGTGAGCGGGAGAGTTTGGGGTGATTAGGCGCCCATTTGCGCCGCAGCGAGAGCCGTAGGCAGGTCGTCCGTGAACTTGAAGAGCCGATCGAGCCCTGTCATCAGAAGAATACTCCACACACCATCCTTGACGCCACACAGATGCAGCGTGCACTTCGATGTCGCGAGCACCTTCCGAAGCTGCAGGAGCTGCGCGAGATTGGAGGAGTTGAGATAGGTGACGCTCGAGAAGTCGAGGATCACATGGAAGTCCTTCGACTTGCCCTCCGCCCGCTGAAGCACGAGGTGTAGATCGTCGGTGAGACCAGGTTCGTCCGACAACTCGCCAACAAGGACAGTGTCCGACCATTCATTGAGCGCCATGCGCCGAGCCTACCACCCAAGCCCATTCGTACTCAACACCCGGCTCGAGTCACGCTCCGTTGGCCGATGGAGTATCCCCCTTTGGCGCGGGCGCGCCCTCGGTTGGGGTGTCCGCCAAAGCCCCCTCGGACGCCGTATTCGCCTCCTGCGACGGCTCATCTGCGCGGTCGAAGCGCGCCGCCCCCACGAGGGCATCGTCGTCCTGCAACTTGACCACGCGAACTCCGAGCGTGTTGCGGCCGACAAGCCGCACATCGGCGGCACGAATTCGAACCACCATGCCGCCCTTCGAAACGAACATCAGATCGTCATCTTCGTGAATCGGATGCACCGCGACGACCCGCCCATTGCGTTCATCTGTCTTGATGTCAATTCGTCCCTTGCCGCCGCGCGACTGCGCGCGAGTCTGTCCGTCATCCTGATGGACGAGGTACTCGGTCATATCCGTTCGCTTGCCGAAGCCATGCTCGGTGCAGGTAAACAACTGAGCCGTGTCGTCGCAGCGAACAAGTCCGACGAGCTCATCGCCGTCGGCAAGGTCGATCCCTGCCACGCCCGCCGTATCGCGCCCCATGACGCGCGCATCGTTCTCATCGAAGCGGATCGCCATGCCCTCAGCCGTTGCGAGCAGAATGTGATCCTGCCCCGATGTCTCGACGACGTTCACAAGCCGGTCGCCCTCGTTGAGTCTGACGGCGATGATGCCGCTGCGGTGGACATTGCGGTAGTCCTTCAAGGAGGAACGCTTCACACGCCCGTTTGCGCTTGCGAAGAAGAGGTAGTCCTCGCGCGCTTCGAAGTCGCGGATCGGCAGGTAGGCCACCACGCGCTCGCCCGCCTTCAGTTCGATCACATTCTGCACGGAGCGCCCCTTGGAGGTGCGAGACATTTCAGGAATCTGCCAAACCTTCGTGCGGTAGACGCGTCCCGTGTTCGTGAAGCACAGCAGGTCGTCGTGGGTGCTCGCGATGAAGACCCGCTCGATGTAGTCGCCATCCTTCGCGTCGGACCCTCGAATGCCCACGCCTCCGCGCCCCTGCGTGCGGAAGGTGTCCACGGGCAGCCTTTTCACGAACCCCTCATGCGAGACGGTGACCGCCACGTCATGCTCCTGGATGAGTTCCGCAAGGTTGAAGTCGTCCGCTTCGCCCGCTTCGATGGTGGTTCGGCGCGCGTCGCCGAAGCGTTCCGCCAACTGCAGCACATCAGCTCGGATGATCTGCAAGATCAGCCTGTCGTCCGCCAAGAGCGCCTCGAGGCGGTCAATCTCTGCGAGCAGTTCGGTGAACTCCCGCGCAAGCCGCTCGATCTCGAGTCCAACGAGTTGGATCAAGCGCAGCGCACCGATCGCCTCTGCCTGCACGCGCGTCAGTCGTGCGCCGTCGCCGCGCCGCGATGCCTCGGCGATTCGCTGGGGAACGAGCGGAGCGTTCGGATGGTCGGGTGCGATTCGGAACGCGCGCGCGAGGAGCGCCTCGATCGCCTCTTCGCGTGTGCGCGAGCCACGGATGATCGCGATCACCGCATCTATGTCGCACACGGCGTACACCAAGCCCTCGAGCTTGTGCGCTTGTTGACGCGCCTGCCGCAGCAAAAACTCGGTGCGGCGGCGAATCACATCGCGTCGGTGATCGATGTAGCAGCCGATCAAGCTGGTGAACGGCAGCGTTCTCGGCTGACCGTTCACGAGCGTGATGTTCATGATGCTGTAGGTGGTCTGCAGCGGCGTGAACTCGTAGAGTTGTCGCTCCACCACCGCAGGATCCGCTCCCTTGCGCAGCACCACCAGAATGCGAGTTTGCGCGTCGCGCCCGCTATGGTTCCGCACATCGGAGATGTCGGGGATGCGGTCTTCTTTCTTCGCTTCGACGATCTTCTCGATCAGCGCGCTCTGCACGACTTGGTACGGAATCTCCTCGATCACGAGCACCGCGCGTCCATCGCGCGTCTCGTGGCGCACCTTGCCGCGGACCGTCAGGCGACCGCGACCGGTCGCATATGCCTCGATGATGCCTCGCCGTCCCACGATCGTTCCGCCCGTCGGGAAGTCTGGTCCCTGCACGATCGCCATGAGCCCTTCGAGGCCGATCGACGGATTGTCGATCGTCGCCGCGATGGCGTTCGCGATCTCGGTGAGATTGTGCGGTGCCATCGAACTTGCCATGCCGACGGCAATGCCCGAGGAACCGTTCACAAGAAGATTTGGGAACTTGCCGGGGAGCACGATGGGCTCCATGAGCCGATCGTCGTAATTCGGGCGGAAATCGACGGTTCCCTTGTCGAGATCCTCGAGCATCGCCACCGCCACGCCTGTCATGCGCGCCTCGGTGTAACGCATCGCGGCGGGCGGATCGCCTTCGATGGATCCGAAGTTGCCCTGCTTGTCGACGAGCAGCGCGCGGGTTTTCCATGCCTGCCCAAGGTTCACGAGCGTGGGGTAGATGACCGACTCACCGTGCGGGTGATAGTTGCCGCTCGTGTCGCCGCAGATCTTCGCGCACTTGATCTGCTTTCGCCCGGGAGTCAGGTTGAGATCATTCATCGCGACGAGGATGCGCCGCTGCGAAGGCTTCAGTCCATCGCGCACATCAGGGAGCGCGCGATCCATGATCGTGCTCATCGCGTAGACGAGGTACGACTCATGAAGTTCACGGTCGATCGTCTTGTCGATCACCAGTCCGAGCGTGGACGACGGGTCGGGAGAAGGGGGGTTCGCGCTGCTCACGGGAAGCCCGAAATCCTATCCGAAATTGTCGCCTTGCGGTGGCGAATCGGTCGTAAAAACGCTGCGATTTCATCGAGCAAAATGCCACCTTCGGCGGAGGCACTCAGCACTTCGACAGAAGTGCAAGGTGTTCGCTGTTGCCGCCTCCGCCCATGAGCGGGCTCGGCGAATCCGCGAGCACCTGCGCACCGAGTTCCGGCATCGAATCAAGAACGCGCGCAATGACTGCCGCCGCGACTTCAGGCGGTAGTGCGCCCTTCACGAGCGCCTTTCGTTCACTGCCCTGCGACTCGTAGTGCGGTTTGATGAGCGTAATGATGCGGCCATTCGGGCGTAGCCATCGCAGTGCCGCGGGTACCGAGTGACGCTGGCATGTCCAGGCAAGGTCCATCACGACGAGATCGACGCCGCCCTTCGGTGCAGGCGCGTGCAGCGCGTTCGTGCGTTCCTGTACTTCGACGCGGGAGTCGTTGCGCAGGCGCCAATCGAGCATGCCGTAGCCCGTATCAATCGCCGCCACGCGGCGAGCGCCGCGCTGCAGCAGGCAATCCGTAAAACCCCCCGCGTTGCAGCCGAAATCTGCGCAGTCGAGCCCATCCACGCGAACGCCGAAGGTCTCGAGCGCATGATGCAACTTGAAGCCCGCACGCGAGACGAAGCGAACAGGCAGCGGGTCGCTCACGGCAGTTTCGGATCGTGCGCAGCGCCACGGATGCCGATGATCGCCACGCCAAGGCGGTCTGCCGCGGCGATAACACGGTCGCGTTCAAGCATGATGACTCGGCCCGCTCCGAGCGCCAGCACGCGGCCTCCCGCAGCGGCGATGCGTTCCACCGTCTGCACACCGACCGTGGGCACATCGGCGCGCAAGTCATGGCTTACGTGCGTCGTCTTCAGCATCGTCCAACCAACGCGCTTGCAGATCACGGCGGTGCGATCGATGGTCGCATCGGTGCCCTCCATCGCCTCGACGGCGATCACATCGCAGTCGCGAACGGTGATCGCCTGTCCGATGCCAAGGTTCGCCACCGAGCAAAGGATCGGCCAGCCAAAGTCGATGTCTCGCTGCTGCGCGGCGGATGGCGCCGTGCGTCCCATGATGCCCTCGCAGGCGATGTGATCTGGAATGAAGCGGGTGGAGTCCATCAGATGCACGCCCGATGATGCGAGTTCGTCGGCGACCGCCGCAAGGAGTGCGGGACTTCGCCGATCGAACCGAAGCCGCTGATAGTAGAGCAGCACGGTCCGCAGGTCGGGCATTTGGCGAAGGAGTTGCAGCGGTCGGTACATCGTGGCCTTCTTCACACGCCCGACCATGACTGCGTCTCGCGCTCCGGCTGCACGCATCAGGCGAATCCAACGCCCGATTTGTAGAACGCCTGCGCGGTGAAACGTGTCGCACTGACTGGGCAGGTCGGCGTGGAAGTGATCGTGCAGCCCGATGCACGCAACGCGGTGACCTGCCGCCCGAATGCCCCGCGCCACGAGCAGTGGCAGCACGCCGCTTCCAGCAATCAAACCGATGGGCGCGCCCAATGCTCCTCCACAAGCGCTCGTGTCGGCAGTGGGGGCGTTCATCTGCGCCCCTCCTGTGGCCCGTGCATCGGCAGCATCCGCTGCGGATCGTGGGGGGTCGGATCAGTCACCGCAAGCGCGCGCGCAAGCTGTTCCACCAAACCCGCTGGCTCATCATGCACGACCAGGAGATCGAGCGCCGCGTCACGCACGAAGCCTTGTTCGACGCCATGCGCGATCAGTTGACGCAACGGCACCGCAAACCCATTCGTGTTGAGTATGCCGATCGGCTTGGCATGGCGTCCGATGACGCGGCCCACGAGCGTTTCGAAGAACTCCTCCCATGTGCCGAGTCCGCCGGCAAGTACGGCAAAGGCGCTGCCGAGGTCCTCCATGCGCTGCTTCCGTTCGCGCATGGATCCGACGACGACCAACTCGTCGCAGCCCGTCCAGCCCTGTTCGAGCGCCAGAAATTGCTCGGTGATGATGCCCGTGACATGCGCGCCATGCCGCTGCGCGGAGCGTGCGAGCTCGCCCATCAGGCCGATGCCACCACCGCCGTAGACGAGATTGAAGTTCGACTGGGCAAGAGCACGCCCGAACGCGGCAGCGGCGGCGAGATGAGCCGCATCGACGCCGCGCGCGCTGGCACAGTAGACCGTGACCGCGGGTCGCGAGGATGCGTCCTCCATTTCCCTACGATAGCAGCCGCGTGTCGCAGCCTGTCACATCTGTGAGTGACCGCGTGGCGCTCGGCGCCGTCTTGGCGGTCGCCGCTGCGCGGTGCATGATCGCATTCGCTGCGCTGCCCGTGTTCGACCTCGATCCCGCGCAGCAGCCTGCCGTGTTTGTGGGCGCCACGCCCGCCCAGAGCGTGCTGCTCGATGCGGTCGCATTTGCGGCAGCAGCGTGGCTGCTTGTGCGCTGCGCCATGGACCGCGCGCTGCTCCCGCGTTGGTGGGCGTGGATGGCGAGCGCGTGCATGATGCCTTGCGCCGTGGCCGCCGCGCATGCGATGCAGGATGTGGAACAGCTGTGGCGCTGCACAACATGGATCGCGTCCATCGCTGCAGCGCTTGGCGTATGCGGATTTTCCCTGCGGGATCGATCGGGGCAGATGCGCCGCGCGTTGCTCGCCTCGCTCGCGGGCATTGGTGTCGCGCTTGCGGTCCGTGGACTCGTGCAGATGACCGTCGAGCATCAAGCGACACTGGCGTTCTACGAGCAGCAAAGGGAATTGTTCCTGCGTGCGCAGGGGTGGCTCCCGCAGTCGCCCGAAGTGCTGACCTACGAGCGGCGACTCCTGCAGAATGAGGCGACGGGCTGGTTTGGATTTGCAAACGTCTTTGCAACCGTCGCTGCCGCTACGGCGACCCTGCTCGCGAACGCGGCCCTTCGCGGCGGGCGAGTCGTGGTGCGTGCGCTCCTGACATTGGCGGCGCTGCTCTGCGCAGGTCTGGTCGTGGCCAGCGGTTCCAAGGGCGGCGTTGGTGCGCTTGCCGTCGGCGCAGTGGCGAGCGTTCTGCTTCGGCGATCCGAGCGATGGGCGCACGGGCTTGCCTTCCTGCCGATCGTGGCTGTGCTTGCGCTGGTGGCACGCGCACTTGTCGGCGAAGGTTGGGGCGAGCAGAGTCTCTTGTTCCGCTGGCAATATCTCGTGGGTGCAGTGCGGACGCTTGTTGATGCGCCGCTCGTCGGCGTCGGCCCCGCCGGCTTTCAGGCTGCGTTCATGCAGATGCGGCCGACTGGTGCTGTCGAGGAAGTCACAAGCGCGCACGGATCGCTTGCCGACTGGGCCGCCGCGCTTGGCGTGAGCGGGTTTGCTCTCGGCGCCGCGATGCTGTGTCTGCTGTGGCACGGTGGCGCGGGTGTTCTGCAGCGAAACAATGTGAGCGACGATGGCAGGACTGTGCGCGAGATCGCGTTGGCGAGCGTCGTGTTCGGCGTGATCCTTTCGGCGCTGTTCGAGGCGCCTGCGCTCAGTGGGGATGCATGGCTCTGGCGAGCCGCGGGCGCGGTCGCGGGAGTCGCAGCTGCATGGGCGGCAGCGCAGCAGGGTGGCAGCGCAGATGAGCGCGCACGCAGGGGCGTCGCCGTGGGTGGAGTCGCAGCGGCGTGCGTGGTCGCGACCCACGGACAGATCGACATGGTGTTCTGGCTCCCGGGAAGCGTTCTGTGGGCGTGGTTGGTGCTCGCTGCCGCGCCCGCCACCACTGCGGCGGAGCCGCGTCGTACGTCGAACATCGCTTCGGCGACCTGGGCCACCTTTGCTGCCGCTGCTGCATTGTGGCTCGTGGTGTGGACCGCACCGGCGCTCACGCGGCAGGATGACATCGCGGTTGCCGCAGCACAGCGAGTCTTTGATGCGGCGCAGGCACAGTCCCGTGAACGACTCGCGGCAGCGCGGCGCGATGCAGCGCAGGCGCTTGCAGCTGCATCCGTGGATTCGCCACGGAGGCGTTCGCTTGCGTTGTGTGCCGCAGAACAGTGGCTTGCCGCCGCGCGCGACACGGCATCGCCGATTGAGCAGGAGCAGTTTCTGTTGAGCGCGCAGGAGGGTGCTGCGCTCGCCGCAGATTCCGCGTGGAGCCGCTTCGCGGCACTTCGGCTTGCATCGCTCGCCGCACACGATGCGCTCGATGCGGCACCGAGTGACCGCGCCGCTGCCGTACGACTCGAGCAGTCGCTGCGCGCCGTTCTCACGGCAAACCCCCGTCACTGCGACAGTCACCTGCGTCTTGCCATTGCGCTCGCCGCACAGGGGCGGATCGATGATGCGCGCGCTGCGATCGATGCGGCGGCGATGTGCAACGAGTCTTTCGCAGCGGATCCCTTGCGGCAGTTTCGGCCAGGGCGCATCGATGCCGTACGGCAGGTCGTCGACTCGCGCGCGGCGCAGACGGTCGCCCCGTCGCCGAACATGGCGGAGCGCGAGCAAGAGAAGTGAGCGGTCAGTTTGGCGGCGGAGTCGCCGCCGTGGTGGCGGCCGACGCGGGCGGCTGTCCCCGCGCGGCATCGATCGCCTGCAACACTTGCATGGGCGTATAGGTGTCGCTCTTGAATACTTCTTCGCCGCTCGGCGAGATGACAACAAGCAGCGGAATCGTGAGTCGTTCAAAGCGCTTCAGGAGCGCGCGACCCTGCGGGTTGTCGCCGGTGAAGTCGACCTTGATGGGAGTGACCCCGGCGCTGCTGAGCCGCGCAGAAACCGCATCACTTTCCAGGATCGTCTTCTCGAGCGTCTTGCAGTTGAGGCACCACTCCGCGGTGAAGTCCACGACCACTGCGTCGCCGCGGGCCTGCGCATCCGCGAGGCGCTCGGGCGTGAAGTACACCCACGGAATCTTGCCGTCATCGGTCAGTTGGATGCCGACCGCTGCGCTTGCGATCAGGATCCCAAGCCCAAGCGATCCGAACGCAAGGCGCGGCTGCATGCGCGGCGTGATCTTCCAGGTGCGCACACTCATCCAACCGCCCGCGGCGATGCCGAGTGCAGCGACGATCCACCAGTAGTCGTTTGTCGGCGGTTCGGGCGGCGATGCGAGCATGCCCGCAGCACCAGCGCCGATGAAGTACGCGGCCGCGGCGAGCAGCAGCAGGCCCATCACCTGCTTCACAAGATCGCTCGCAGGGCCGCTGCGCGGAACACGCTGCACAAGTTGTGGGAACGCGCTGAGGAGCAGGTACGGCAGTGCCATGCCGCTGCCGATGACGCCAAACACCAGGAGCACGACCCACGGCTGCTGCGTCGCAGCCCATGCTGCCGCGGCACCCATGAGCGGTGCGGTACATGGCGTGGACAGCACCGCTGTCATGATGCCGAAACCGAACGAGCCCGTGAATGTGTCGTGACGGAAGTCGATGCCAGCGAGCGACTGCGGCAAACGCAGGGAAAAAAGCCCGCACATCCCGATCGCCATCACGGCGATCACGACACCAACGCCGATGGTGAACCATGGGTACTGAAAGAGCTGGCTTGAAGTCGTGAATCCGCTGATGAGCGACACCGCGACGCCAAGTCCCACCCAGAATGCGATCACGCCAAGCGACAGCATCGCGCCGAGCAGCAGACAGCGCCGCCGATTGCCTGCACTGTGGGCGAGACCCATGATCTTCAGTGGAATCACCGGCAGCACACAGGGCGTGAAGTTCAGCAGCATGCCTCCGAGCGCAGCGATCAGAAGCACGAGCAGGAAGCCTGCACCCTTTGGATCGATGGAGAACGCGAGGCCGAAGAAGTCGAACTTGATTGGGCGAGGGCCAGTCCCGCCGCCGTGGAGCGCCGCGAAGATGCTCGGGTCGAAGTCCTTGAGCGCCGCATCAAGTGCGGGCATCGACGCGCCGGCCGCGACGCGCAGCGTGATGGGCATGTCGATTTCCGTCGGTGCAAGGCAGGTCGTCGCATCGCACGCCTGGTAGCGCAGTCGCAATGTGAAGGAGTACTCGCCCTCGCGTGCATCGGGTGCGATCGCGAGCGGCACCCCGATCATGAAGGTGCCCTCGAAGACCGCATACTTCTGTGGTCCGTCACCGACATCGGCAGTGACGAGGTGAGACTTCGGCCACTGCGCAAGGACTGGAGTGAACGCACTCGTTGGTGCCGTGATCCATGTGCCTGTGGCGGCGGACGCGGCCCGAACAGCACCGCCCGCTTCGGAGACCTCGACGCTCGTCCACTCTGCGCCATCGAAGGTGGTGGCACCCGCCACTGTCGCACCAGACTGCGTCCAGACATGCCATTGGGGCGCAACGGAGACCTCGATCGAGGCAGGCAAATCCGCCCCAGGCGCCACGGTTGTTGCCGCGAACACGACTCGCGCGCGCACGGGATCGTCCGGTGACCTCGACAGTACGGGTGCGCTCGTCAACCCGAAAATCGCCATGCAAGGCAACATCCAGATCAAAGCCGTCATCACAACTTGAGTGTACGGAGAGCCTCTGATCGCTGCCGAAATCGCTTGCAAAATCGCGCGCCGTGCGTTAGACTTTCAGGTCTTCCAAGGGTGACCCAAGGGTTCCCTTGGGGGGCCCGTCCGTTCCGTTTCCCGAATGGATCTTGGCTCCGTACGACTTTGGGTCGTCACGGTTCCCCCAAGGTTCGCGAAGGTGCAGCTGCTTCATGCGACCCTCCATCCTTTCTTTCTCGGATCGAGTCGAATCGGCAGTCGGAAGCCGCATATGACGCGTTATCGCGTCCATTTGCGTCTTTCGGGAGCAGGGGTGTTGTGCCGCGAGGAGACCGCCGTGGTCTGATCCGCCGGCACAACGCCGTTTGAGGACGGGCCATGTTCGCGCCGCGGCGAGCATGGTCTTTTTGTTTGGTCAGGATCGCGTCTCGTGTTCGCGGCGACAACTCGGTACATCTCAACATCTCAACCGAAAACTGAAAGGACTGACACCATGAGCGAACTGATCCGACATCTCGACGCACTTGCCCGCGAGAAGAACATTGACCGCGAGCTACTCGTGCAAGACCTCGAACAAGCCATGGTGAGCGCTGTGCGCAAGCACTTCAATTCGGAGGATCTCGAGGAGTTCGGTTGCGCGATCGATCGCCAAACGGGCGCAATCTCGCTCTGGCGAAATCTTGAGGATGGCGGTCACGAGATGATCCCACTCGAGAAGCTCGGGCGCATCCCCGCGCAGACGGCGAAGCAGGTGATGATTCAGCGCTTCCGCGAGAACGAGCGTGTGTCACTGCTCGATGAGTTCTCGAAGCGTCAGGGGGAACTCGTGACGGGCAGTGCGCTGCGCTATGAGGGGAACGCCCTCATCGTGCAGGTCGACCGCACAGAAGGCTTCATGCCCAAGAGCGAGCAGATTCCAGGCGAGCAGTTCCAACCAGGCGACCGCGTTCGGTGCATCCTGCTCGATGTCCGCGATGCGGGCAGCCAAGTGAAGATCGTGATGAGCCGCGCGCATCCCGACTTCATTCGTCGCCTTTTCGAGTCCGAGGTGCCTGAAGTGACCGAACGCACCATCGAGATCAAAGCCATGGCGCGCGAACCGGGCTTCCGCACCAAGATCGCCGTTTCATCGGTGGATTCGAAGGTGGACGCAGTCGGCGCATGCGTCGGCGTGCGCGGTTCTCGGATCCGCAACATTGTCGACGAACTCGGTGGCGAGAAGATCGACATCGTGCGCTGGAACGAGTCGAGCCAAGTGCTCATCTCGAACGCGCTCAAGCCGGCGGAAGTCGAAGAAGTGAGTCTGTGCTTCGAACTCGGTCGTGCCACAATCATCGTGCGCGATGATCAACTCTCTCTGGCGATCGGTCGTCGCGGGCAGAATGTTCGCCTTGCGGCTCGACTGACGGGATGGGACGTGGACATTCTCACGCCGCCCGAGTTCGAGAAGGGGCTGCAGACGCTGCAGACCGCGGTCAAGGCGGTGGAAGGCGTGGCCGACGAGATGCTCGATCGTATGGGCGCGCTTGGCATGATCAGTGTGTTCGATGTCGAAGAGATTGGCGAACAGAGCCTGATCAACGAGTGCGGCATGAGCGAAGAGCTTGCCCTGCAGGTGGTCGACGCATGCACGGCGCGCGCGAAGGTGGTCGCCGAGGAGATGCAGCGTGAGCGGGCAGAGGCTGAAGCACGGCAGGCAGAGGAAGGCGCGGTCGTGGATGCGGTCCTCGGCGGCGGCGGCACGGCTGGCGAGCCCATCGTTGAGACGGATGCACAGAGTGAAGCGGCGGCGGACAGCATCCTTGGTGGCAGTGGAACGAGCCAGAGTTGATGGGCGAGGGAATCAGGGCGGCACTCGCACGGATCGGCAACGGATCGAAATCATGACGGATCTGCAAGACTGAACGAAAGATACGGAGCCTGTTGTGGCAACCAAGACCCTCAAGAAAGTTCGAATCACCCAGATCGCAAAGGACATCGGGATCTCCGCGAAGGACATCATCGAGAAGTGTTTGCGCGAGGGTGTCGAGGGAGTCACCACGCCACAAGCGACCGTGACGCTTGGTCTCGCTGAGACGATCAAGGAGTGGTTCAGCGGTGGGGCCGTATCGAGTGCGACAGAGACCACTGAGCATGTTGATGTCGGTGCGCTGCGCGAAAAGGCAAAGAAGGCTGCGCCGAAGAAGCGAAAGAAGGATGGAGAGTCGGATTCGACCACCGCTGTGGCTCCCACTGTGGCAGAGCCACCTGCGGCTGATCCGCCAGCTGCAGCCGTTGCAGTGGAACCTTCTGCGGGGGCTCGTGGCGCTGCGCCGACGACTCCACCGCCAGTTGCTGCAGCGCCAACGCAAGCCGCACCGAAGACCGCCGCGCCGAAGGTTCCTTCGAGTGGCGCGGTGAGCGCCGCAGCTGGCGGAACAACTGCTGCCCCTTCGGTCGGTGTGGGGATTCGTTCGAGCGTTGCTTCTGGCTCGGGTGCGTCCGCGGGAACCACAGGCGCACCACCGAGTCCGCCCTCGGCAGGAGGGGGATCCGCTTCGCCAGTGCTGCCGCGTGTGACGGCTCCGCCGCCAAGACCAGCGGCGCCGCCAAAGCCGATAGTTCCGGCGCCCATGAACGTTCCCACGCGACCCACCCGCCCCCGGAATCCGGGCGAGCAGTTGCAGACGCCGGCAAAGACTGCGCTCTCCGGCCCCAAGGTGATCCGTGTTGAACAAGCTGATCAGATCGCAGCGCCTCGACCAAGAAGTCCGTTCGGCTCCTCAAGACCGCCCTTTGGTCGAAGCCCGATGGGTGGCGGTGGCGCAGGAATCGTTCGGCCAGGAGGGCCTGCGGCCCCTGGGGGCGCAGGCGGCGCTGGAACGCGACGACCGACGGATAGCGGTCGATCGGGACGCGCGGGGTCGGGACAGCGAGACAAGTTCCGAGAGCGCGACGATGCTGAGAAGAAGCGTCAGATGGAAGGTGCCGATGGGTACTTCAAGCGTCACAGTACCGCGCGGCGCCCCACGGGCCCGGCGCCGACTCGTGCCGTAGCGAAGCCGCAAGGACCGATCCGCGTTCCAGATCCTGTTTCCGTGAAGGAACTGTCGGAGATCAGCGGCGTGAAGGTTGCGGAGATCATGAAGCGCTTCCTGCTCGCGGGCAATCCCATCACCATCAATGCTGCGCTCGATGGCGAGCAGGCAATGGAAGTGATGATGGACTTCGGCGTGGAGGTGGAAATCGACCGCACCAAGACTGCGGCCGAGGAGATCGTCGAGCGATTTGCGGATCGTCAACGCACGGATGAGCGCTCTCGTCCACCCGTGGTGACGATTCTCGGTCATGTTGACCACGGCAAGACGACGCTGCTCGATCGCGTCCGATCGACCAATGTTGCGGCGGGCGAGGCGGGCGGCATCACGCAGTCGACACGCGCGTTCCAAGTGCATGTGAACGCAGGCGGGCAGAAGCGGCCGATCACCTTCATTGATACCCCTGGTCACGAGGCTTTCACCGCCATGCGTGCCCGCGGCGCTCGGGTGACGGATATCGTCGTGCTTGTGGTCGATGCGGTCGACGGCATCATGCCGCAGACGGTCGAGAGCATCAATCATGCGCGCGCGGCAAAGGTCGCAATGATCGTGGCGCTCAACAAGATTGACCGCCCCGAATTCAGCGAGCAGGGTCTGCAGAAGATCTACGGTCAAATGGCGGCGAACGAGTTGAATCCAGTGCCGTGGGGCGGTTCTGTCGAAGTCGTGCAAGTGAGCGGTCTGAAGGGCACTGGCGTTGATGATCTGCTTGCGTTGATCGCACTGCAGGCTGATGTGCTTGAGTTGAAGGCGGATTGGGGCGGGCATGCGCAGGGCACGGTGCTCGAGGCACGGATGGAGGAGGGGCGCGGTGCGGTCGCGCAACTGCTCGTTCAGGAAGGAACGCTCAAGCGAGGCGATTTCGTGGTCGTGGGGCGCGCATTCGGTCGGGTGCGCGACATCGTGGATGATCATGGAAAGCGAGCGCAGTCCGCGGATCCCACCACGCCTGTGGCGATCTCGGGGATCGACAGCCTTCCTGATGCCGGCGACAAGTTCTATGTGGTGGACTCCCTCGCGGCGGCGGAGCAGGCTGCACTGGAGCGTCGCGCCCTCGAGCGGGAGCGGGAACTTTCGGCACCGAAGGTCACGCTCGACAACATCTTTGAAACAATGGCAAAGTCGAAGCGGAAAGAACTGCCGCTTGTGGTGAAGGCGGATGTGCAGGGCTCCGTGGAGACATTGAAGGCCGTCCTCAGCAAGATCAAGGCTGATGATGTGACGATTTCGATCAAGCATGCCGCAGTGGGTGGCATCAACGAGAGCGATGTGGAACTCGCCTCGACGACGGGCGCCGTGGTGGTCGGGTTCAATGTCACGAGTAGCGGCAAGGCGCGGCAACTCGCGGAGGTTCGCAAGGTTGATCTGCGCCTTTACGACATCATCTACCAACTGACTGAGGACATGGACAAGGCGGTTCGCGGACTGCTCGAGCCCGAGGTTCGCCTGCAGGTGCTCGGTCATGCCGAGGTCCGTGCGGTGTTCAAGATCTCGAAGGTGGGCGCGGTCGCTGGCTGTTACGTGACGGATGGCACCATCGAGCGCAATGCGCAGATTCGTGTCACGCGCGACGGCATCGTGATCGAGAAGGATCGCCGCCTTGAGCAGCTCCGGCGGTTCAAGGACGATGCGAAGGAGGTTCGCTCGGGCAACGAGTGTGGCATGAAGATCAACGGATACGACGACATTCGCGAGGGCGACATTCTTGAGTGCTATCGCACGACGATGGTGCGACCGCTAGGTGGCGGCAATGCGTGAGCGCCGTGGGAAGGGCCCGAAGTTGCCGCCGGGGCTGTCGTTCGCGCCCGATGGCAGTCTGCGTGAGGCGGTGCCGAGTTCGCGGCCCGCGCAGGTGGCCAGCGTCTTGCAGCGCGCGCTGCAGGAGCGCATCACGCGCGGACTTGCGGACCCTCGGCTTCAGGGGATGGTGTCCGTTCAGGAAGTTTCCGTGAGCCCCGATCTGCTGCATGCGCGAGTATCCGTGTCGGTGCTGCCGTCGGACCGCGGACCGCTTTCCATCGCGGCACTGCGGAGTGCGGCTGGATTCCTGCGATCTTCACTTCGCGACTCCACCACGCTGCGGCGCGTGCCTGAACTCGCCTTTGAACTGCGCTCTTCACTCCCGACCATCGGAATGCCGACTCTCGGGGTGGGCTCGGGTGAGTTCGATGGGGGCGCGGGCGAGACGGATCACACAGAGACCAACATGAACGGGGGAACTGAACCATGAAAGATCGGAAGACGCACTTCAACATCAATCGTTTCAACTCGCTCATCAAGAAGTGGACGCCGAAAGCCCGCACCGAGGAGCCCAACAGTGGTGACCTTGTTGCCTTGTTCCTCCATTCGTCGTTGCTGTACGACGCGACATTGGAGCAGGCGGATGCAGCGCTCGCGCGTGTCCGTAGCCGCAATGTGGACTTCAACGAGTTCCGCGTGAATCTCGTCGAGGAAATGGTGCAGACCATCGGTCCGAAGTTTCCCGAGGGGTTCAGCCGCATGCGCAGAGTGCGTTCCACCCTCGCCGATGTGTTTCGCCGCCATCACAAGGTCAGCCTTGAACAACTTGTCGGCAAGCCCAAGCGCGATGTGCGGACCTATCTGGAGCATCTCGATGGCATGCCCATGTACGTGTCTTCGCGCATGATGCTCATCGGGTTTGGTGTCGCGCTTGTTCCGATCGATCAGACGACCATCGACCTGATGCGCCATACGGAAGTTCTTGTCGATGATGCGACACCGGCAGAGTTTTCGGCGGCATTGGAGCGCCGCTTCGGCCATGAACGCGCACTGCAGATTCACTACGCGCTGACCGCGGCGGTGGACCATTTCCACAACTCTGGCCGGGCCGAGGAAGCGCGCGAGGCGCGTGAGGCGAAGCCGAAGCCGCGGGGCGCGGTCAAGCAAGCCATCGAGCGCGCCAAGAGCGGCAAGACCGGCCGCCGCTCAAGCGCGGCGCGCGCATGATCGCAGCGGAGATCCGTTTCCATGGCAGGTCACAGCGCGTGGAAGAACATCAAGCATCGCAAGGCGGCGGTGGATGCCAAGCGGGGCAAACTTTGGTCGAAGGCATCTCGCGCGATCATTGTCGCAGCTCGCACCGGGGGAGCTGATCCGCGCTTCAACGCATCGCTGCGGATGGCGATCGATGAAGCGCGCAGCGTGAACATGCCGCGCGACACGATCGAGAAGGCGGTGAAGAAGGGTAGTGGCGCGCTTGAGGGCGAGGAGTATCAGGCCATTCGGTATGAGGGGTACGGTCCTGGTGGCGTTGCGCTGGTGGTCGAGTGCTTGACGACCAACATCAACCGCACGGCACCAGAGGTTCGCACGCTGTTCGACAAGCACGGAGGCAATCTGGGCGTGAACGGATCCGTTGCCCACTCGTTTCGGCAGTGTGGTGTCGTGATCCTTCCGCGCGAAGCACTTTCGGAAGATCGTGTGATGGAGATCGGGCTCGAGGCGGGGGCGGACGATGTGGTGGGCCACGACGACGCATGGCAACTGACCTGCCCCGCATCGACTCTCGCGGCCGTGCGCGATGCATTCGAGGTGGCTGGCATCGCTCCGGAACAGGCTCAGGTACTTTGGGTACCGCAGGTTGAGGTGGCGGTGGATGCCGCATTGGCCGAGCGCATCCGAGCGCTCGTGGATGGACTGGAGGAACTTGATGATGTACAGAAGGTCTATGCAAATGCCTTGTTCCCCGATTGACAAGATCGCGCCCAGCGCGGCGCGCGCGTGGGCGTGCGTGCTGCTCGCGATGTTGCCGCTGCTTGGCGGCTGTCGTCTTGGCAGTGTTTCACGCGCGTACCCAGGTGTGAGCGGGCAGCAACTCTGGTCAGCGACGGTGCTGGCGGCGCGTCAGCCAGAGCTGACCGACTGGTTCGTGACGGAGAACGGTGTGTTCGTGGATGAGGCGGCGCACCGCATCGAGATTCACCGAGAACTCAAGCGTGATGTCATGAATGGGCAAGCAGTACGGCGGCAGACTGAAATCTGGTCGTTCAGCGTGGAAGTGGATGCCAGTGATCGGATGCCGCGTGTCATCATGCAGCCACGCGGTCGGGTTCGCGGCGGTTCCTTCTTCTCGCAGAGCGACCAGTTCTTTCGCCAGATCGATGTGCGCCTCGCGCAGCATCCATCGATGCATGAGGGACTGGCGCCTCCTGCGGCCACTCCCGAAGCCGAGGGTGGCTTGGAGGCGCCGATCTCGCACGACCCGAGCCCGCAGCAGCGCGTTCCTCCCAGTGAAGCTCCCGTATCTCCCACGCAGCAGCCGCTCGAGCCGCCGAGGTGATCGGTTGCGATGATCGAACTGTCGGTCAGGCGAGCCCCGCGGCGCGCAGTGCGCGCATTGCAAGCACGCGGATGATGAGCAGCGCCGCGATGAAACTGGCGACACCGACGATCAGCCATGGCCAGCTCTGGCGTCGCACCAGATCCTGAATGTCCTGTGCTCCTGTGGCAGCGGCCGCCGCCGCGGCAGAGCAGAGAAATGCGGTGCGCGGCAGCATGCCGATGGCGGTCGCAGCGATCATCGGCCCATAGCGCACGCGAGCCGCACCCATCGCAAGGTTGAACAGCGCGAAGGGTGAGTTGGGTGGAAGCCGCAGCAACAAGATCAGCAGGAATGTGCGGCGTTGCTTCGCTTCGACCAGTGCGTGGTGAATTGCCTTCGCACGCGGGTTCGCCGAAATCATTCGCATCAGCGCGTCGCCGCTGAGCATGCGCGCTACGAAGAATCCGATCGTCGCGCCGCCGAGCAGCCCGATGAGAACGGCCCCGGTTCCCATCACGGCACCGAACGTCCATCCAGCGATGATGGACTGCACATACGGTGGCAGCAATCCGAAACCCGTGGTGAACGCCAAGACGGCGATGCATGTCGCCACGGCAATGTCCGGATGTGCGTGGAGCCAGTTCGAGGCGGGGCCCACCTGGGTCAGAAGCGTGATCCCGAGCACGATGGGTGTGATGATCCACGCTGCGGCCAGTGCCACAAGCCACGGTGTTCGCGATGAGCGGCCTCGATGCGGTGCGGAGTCCGCTTGGGAAGGAGTGTCGTTCATCAGAACAGTCCGAGCATGCGCGCGGCGATCACAAGGCAGAGTATGCCGAATGTCTTCTCGAGCGCCGAGCGCGGAAGGCGATGGGCCAATGTGGCACCGAGCGTTCCACCGATGAGGCATCCGGGCGAGAGGAGAAGCGCCAGCGAAAGGATCGCCCACGCCGTCATCGGTTGTCCATCAGCGCTTGCGGTGTGCAGCGCCGCTGCAAGGCGCACGAGCCCGCCGACGATCACGGCGGGAAGCACGAGGACGGCGGTCGTTGCGATCGTGGTTCGCATGTCGAAGCGAGTGAGCGCGCGGATCATTGGGAGTGCAATGATGCCACCGCCAACGCCGAGCAGTCCCGAAAGCGTTCCCATGCAGCCGCCAACCACCGACGCGCGTGGCCAAGTGTCTCGGATGGGTGCGGCATCCGCTGCGCCACTGCTGCGTGCGAAGACTCCGGCAATCTCGCTGACACCAATTGCCGCAACGAAGATGGCAAAGATCACTTCAAGCAAGCGCGGATCGGGAAGAAGAGCTGCCGTGAGTGCGCTTGCGGCAACGGTCGGGATAGACAGGAGCAGGGAGCGCAGGACGAAGGATCGATTGACCAAGCCAGAGCGCACATGGCGAGGAATGCTGCCGATGCTGACCGCGATCGCGGCGAGCAGCGATGCCGACTGGTAGAGGTACGGATTGCTGCCTGAAGTGATGGTGAGCAGCGGGATCATGATGACCCCGCCACCGAGCCCCATCAGCCCGCCCAGAATGCCTCCCGCAAGACCGATGGCGAGTGCGGTGGCAACGGTGACTTCCATGCGCGAGTCGAGGATACGAAAAACGGGCGTGTTTTTCGGCGCGGCGTCGCGGCTGCATATGGTGCGCCTCTGTGCAGGCGAGGATCCATTCCTTCATGCTGCGAGGCATCGACGCAAGCCCGTGCGAGGTGGAAGTCCACCTGTCCGCACATGGGCTGCCGCAGATCGCCGTGGTGGGACTGCCGGATGCGGCGATCCGAGAATCCGTTGAACGCGTGCGGCGTGCGATCGAGAGTTCGGGATTTGAAGTACCGCGGCATCATGTCGTGGTGAACCTCGCTCCAGCGGGGACCCGAAAGGAGGGGGCGGTCTATGACTTGCCTATCGCGCTTGGCCTGTTGCGCGCCGCAGGTGCCGTCGATCCTCGACGCGGTGTGGACATCGACTCGGAGCAGTGGCTTGTGGCAGGTGAGTTGGCGCTCGATGGACGGGTTCGTGCGGTGCGCGGTGCAGTGAGCGCAGCACTGATGGCACGCGATGTTGGCCGAGGAATTCTGCTTCCCATGGAGAACGCGCGTGAGGCGCTGCTCGTTCCAAACAGCAGAGTTGCAGCGGTGGAAACGCTCGCCGATGCCGTGAACTTCTTTCGGGGGGAGCGGTCCCCGCTTTGCGGGGATTCGCTGTTCATCCAACAGGGGCAGGGATGTGACAGCGAGGGCCATGTTGGGGGGGAGGCGGCGGGGGACGCCGCCCCTCCGACTGGTCTCGCGCCAGTCGACTTTCGTGAGATCAAGGGGCAATCCACGGCGAAGCGCGCGATGTTGATTGCGGCGGCGGGCGGGCACAATGTGCTGATGCTCGGTCCCGCGGGCTGCGGCAAGACCATGCTTGCTCGCGCGCTCGCGGGCATCTTGCCGCCGCTTCTTCCCGAGGAAGCGCTTGAGGTACTGCGAATCTCCTCGTGTGCTGGAGTTGGCATGGATGGGCGATTGCGTTCAGGCAGATTGAATGTGGCTCGGCCTGTTCGTGCTCCGCACCACGGTGCGAGCGCCACGGCCATCATCGGTGGCGGACCACAAGGGCGGCCCGGCGAGATCACGCTTGCACACCATGGCATTCTTTTTCTCGATGAGTTGCCGGAGTTCCGCCGCGATGTGCTCGAGTCGCTGCGCGAGCCGCTCGAGGGTGGCGAAGTGTCGATCGCTCGGGCGAGCGGAGGCATTCGATGGCCCGCGGCAGCGATGCTCGTGGCGGCGATGAACCCATCTGCACAGGGGGACCGTCTCGGCGGTGCTCGCGGAGCGCGGCTGATGGGCGAATACCTTGGACGGCTCTCCGGGCCAGTGCTCGACCGCATCGATCTGCATGTGGAGGTTCGGCGCGTGGGTGCGCGCGACCTCGCGCGTGCGAAACCTGGCGCGGACAGCGCTTCCCTGTTGGTCCAAGTGCTGCAGGCGCGCGCGCGTGCAAGGGTGCGCCAGGGTTCACTCGCGAACGCGCGGCTTCCGGGTGAACTTCTCGACCGAGTCTGCCGACTCGATGGTGCGGCGATGCATCTGCTTTCGCATGGCCTCGATGAACTCGCTCTCAGTGCGCGCGCTTACGACAAGATTCGCCGTGTTGCCATGACGATTGCTGATCTCAACGCGCACTCGGAGGTGCACGCGGAAGATGTGTCAGAGGCACTGCAGTACCGCGCACTCGGTATGGGCTGATGCGCCGCGTGCGTGCGGCGCGAATGTGGCGAACATGAGGCGCCGTTCAGGTCAGGCCCGGTGCGAAGCCTCGGCGCATCGTGTTCTCGCAGACGCTCCGTGGCTCGACGAACTGAAGCAGATACTGCGATCCACCCGCCTTGCTGCCGACACCACTCATGCCGAAGCCGCCGAAGGGTTGTCGTCCGACGAGCGCACCTGTGATGCCGCGATTCAGGTACAGGTTGCCCACGCGGAACTCCCGGCGTGCGCGCTCGAGATGCGATGGTCGACGGCTGAAGACACCCCCCGTCAGTTTGTAGTCGCTTCCGTTGGCGATGGCGAGCGCTTCCGTGAAGTCGCGCGCGTGGATGACGGCGAGCACGGGACCAAAGATCTCATCCTGTGCGATGCGGTGATCTCCGCGGACATCTTGAATGATGGTCGGTCCGATGAACGGCTTTCCAACTCGACCCTCGAGTCCATCGGGTATTGGGACCTGTACAGCGATCCGCCCCTCGCGGCTTGCTGACTCGATTGCGGCACGGATACGGCGCGCGGCATCGGCGTCAATCACTGGACCAATGTCCGTACCAGGCAGCAGCGGATCGCCAACCGTGAGTGTGCTCGTCGCGTCCACGAGTCGCTGCAGGAATGGTTCAAGTGCCGATCCGACCACGATGGCACGACTACAGGCGGAACACTTTTGCCCTGAGAATCCAAACGCAGACTGCCGAACGCCCAGCACCGCCTCATCAAGGTCTGCGCTCTCGTCCACGATGATGGCGTTCTTGCCGCCCATCTCGCAGATCACTTTCTTGACGAAGCCTTGCGTCTGCGGAGTCTGCCCTGCGGCCGCGATGATGTCGAGGCCAACTGCCTTCGAACCCGTGAATGCAATGACTGCCACGCGCGGATCACGCACGAGGTCCGCCCCCACGCTCTCGCCCGCACCTGGAAGGAACGCCAGCGCATCGCGCGGCGCACCCGCGTTCCAAAGGATGTCGCAAAGGATTCGCGCGATGCCGGGCGTCTGCTCGGCGGGCTTGACCGCCACGGTGTTGCCAGTGACAAGCGCTGCGACTGTCATGCCGCAGCAGATCGCCAGCGGGAAGTTCCATGGGCTGATGACGACCGCCACGCCGCGAGGTTGGTGCCATTCCTGATTCAGTTCACCTGTGAAATGGCCAAGGCGATGCGGATGGAAGAGGTGCGCAGCCTCGCGCGCGTAGTACTCGCAGAAGTCGATCGCCTCGCAGACATCGCCGTCCGCCTCGCGCCATGTCTTGCCCGACTCACGGATGATGACGCCCGAGAGTTCATCGCGCCGCGCGCGCATGGCGGCGGCCGCGCGAATCAAGACTGCGGCGCGTTCAGCGAGCGGTGTCTCGCGCCAGGCAGGGAACGCAGCGTGCAGCCGAGCGAGCGCCGCACGCGCCTGCTCGACCGTCGTGTCATTGGCAACGGGTGGAACGCGCGCCGTATGTACAGCTGCGGCGAACGCCGTTCGTGTGGCAGCATCCGAGAAGTCTCGCATCGGCTCCGTAAAGAACGGAAGGCCATCCGCCACATCCGCGTGCGCGTTGCTGAGCGCATGTCGTTCGGCCGAACCGCGAATACGCAGTAGTCCATCATCTCGGCCAGAGCCAGCACCCGCTGAGCGATGAGGGGTCGCGACCAGTTGGCTGTCGTCAGCCGAATCCGCGAACCCTGAGCGCAACCAGCTTTCGTTGCTGGTGTTCTCAAGCAGGCGGCGGACCAGATACGCCATACCAGGGATCATCTCGCCAACGGGCAGATACTCGCGAACACGAAGGCCTTCCTTCATGCATGCACCCTTGAGCGCGTCGGCCATGCCGTGCAGCATCTGTAGTTCGATCGCTTCACGCGGCAGCCCGTGCCGCTCCAACAGTGCCAGCGCCGCCCCGATCGATCGTGCATTGTGCGAACCGAGCGCGAGACGCGTTCCGCCACTGCCCCCACTTTGGGGGGTGGCCTCGATGAGGCGAGCCGCCATACGCTCGAAACACGCATCCGTATCGCGTTTGAAACTCCAGCATGGATTCGCCCATCCTTGCTGTTCAGAGAGGATGGTCTGTGAATCCCAGTAGGCGCCCTTCACAAGGCGAACGGTCACAACGCGATTGGAGCGCCGTGCCCAATCGATCAGCCGCTTCGCATCGGACTCGCCGCTTCGTAGGTATGCCTGCATGGCAATGCCCGCTTCAAAGGGAACGCGCTCGCAGCAGCGCATGAACAGTTCGAGCGTCAGATCCTTCAGCGACTGCTGCTCCATGTCGAAGTTGACGAAGACGCCGCGCCGAGCGGCCGATTCGAGCAGCGGCAGCAGTGCCTCTTCCAATCCGCGGATCGATCCCTCGGTGTCGATGGGATCGGTGCGCGCGAAGAGCGAAGAGATCTTGATCGATATGTTGGTTCGCGGGATCGGGCCGAGATGGTCGCGCTCGAGCGATGCCTGCGCTGGCCACGCCGCAACGGCACTTGGAAGGTGCTCGATGAGATCGGCGTACTTGGCTCGGTATGCGGCGGCCTCCGAATCGCTGAGGCATGCCTCGCCGAGAAGGTCAACGCTGAAGGCAAGGCCGCGATCCCAGAGAGACCGCAGCGTCGGAAGCGCGCTCTTTGCATCGGTCCCTGCGATGAACTTGCCAGCCATCGCCTCGATTTGCGAGGACATCGTGCGGGCAACCAACCCCTTTGCCAACCCGCCTGCCTTCAGTCCAAAGTCCATCCCGGGCGGAAGCGAAAGTCCCGGCTTCGACATGAAGTCGACGAGATGTTCGTACACCGAGTCTGAGTTGCGCAGCGCGGGAAAGCAATCGACGAAGTGAAAGAGCTGGACTTTGAAGTCCGGATCACGCATCGACCACGCCATCAGCTTGTCTGACCAGAACGCCGCCGACAGCATTCCGTCGCTGCTGCTTCGGGCGCTCTTGAGTATGCGCAGCGCGTTCTCCTGCGCGCTGCTCTCAAGTGCCGCATCGCCAAGCAAGGGCACAGGTGTTCCACTTTCTGCAGTGGAGTGTGTGTGCTGCTTCGCGGCAGCGGGGTGGGGTTGGGGTGTCGGTGCCGTCTTCGGCGCAGGCTTCGCACGAGTGAACAGACCCATCGTGCTGCGAGTATAGGAGCCCTCCGCGGCGAAGTGACGCTGCGCAGAGAATCAGGCGTGGCGCGGACCGGCGGGGATGCGTCGTACGGCGCTCATCGCACTTTGGTAGGACGTGATGCATCGCTTTGCTGCCCCGTCCCAGGTGATACCTCGAACCTCAAAGAGCCCTCGGTCGCGTAGTTCCGCCCGAAGGGGAGGGTGGCGCAGGACAGCCACGATCTTGTTTGCCATGTCATCCACATCCCAGAAGTCCACCTTGAGTGCATGAGTCAACACTTCAGAGACGCCAGAGTTTCTGGAAATGATCACGGGCACTCGGTGCCCCATCGCCTCGAGTGGCGCGATGCCGAAAGGCTCTGAAACACTTGGCATCACATAGAGATCCGCCATCGAGAAGACGCGCGGAATATCCCGCCCACGCAGGAATCCCGTGAAAGTCATCTTTCCGCCGATCCCGAGACTTGCCGCCATTTCGATCATGGAACTGGCAAGATCGCCCGATCCAGCAACCACGAATCGCACATTCTTTTCCACTTCGAGAACGCGCTTGGCGGCACGCACGAAGTACTCGGGACCCTTCTGCATGGTGATGCGCCCGAAGTACAGCACGATGCGCTCTCCGCGCTCGATGCGCTTGATGCCGTAGGACCCCGGCTCCAGTTCAACCCCGTTGTAGACAACATCGATCTTGTTGGGCGAGAGTCCGTAGCGGTTCACAAGCAGATTCCGCGTGAGATTGCTCACCGCCATGATTCGTACGGCACCATGCATGCCGCGCCGTTCGATGTTGTAGACCTGTTGATTGACATGCGTGCCCGAGCGATCGAACTCTGTCGCGTGCACATGAACCACAAGCGGGCGCCCAGTCAGGCGCGCGAGTGCAAGCCCCGCCGGATAGGTCAGCCAATCATGCGCGTGAATGATGTCGAAGTTCAAGTTGCGCGCTGATTGCACGCAGAACTGCGCATAGCGCTCCGCGGCGAGGACCAGATCGCCGTCGTATCCGCCGCTGAGCGATATCGGCGCATGCGCGGGAGGTGTTGCAGCTTCCGGGAGCACCTGATCGATCACGACTTGTTCCCAGGCAAGCGCAGGCTCGACGCCCGCAGCGATCAGCCGCGCGATCATGGTCTGCGGATCGGATGTGCCTGTGGCTTCGTCCACGATTGCACCAGACTTCCGCAGCATCTCGAGGCGATGGGGCACGGAACCGTACACGCCCTGATTCGTGCTTCCAAGGCGGAGAATGTCGATGCGTTCGGGCGTTCCTCGGAGCAGGGCCTCATGTCGTGCCTGTGTGGACGCGGGCGAATCGCTCGGGTGGAAGTCCATTCTCGTGGAGGCGTCTGCCGTCGACTCGATGATGCGTGCGAGGGGCGCGGGGGTCCACCCGCCATGGGAACTCGAACATGGTGTGGCGAGCACCTCGGGCGAGACCAAACGCACATGAGAGGCGTGGGTTTGATCAACGGCCCGCGGCAACACAAAGGTCACGTCGCACCCAGCCTGCTTCAGAGCGCGCGTCAGCCCATGGCATGCCGTGCCAAGCCCACCCGTGATGAACGGCGGGAACTCCCATCCCAACATCAGGACCGACGGCGCGCTCATCAGCCCTCCGGTCCGCTGTCCATGTCGCCAAGGAGGCGAAACATCGACTCGAACGCCAGCAGGAATGTCTGTAACCGAGCCGCAACAGCGGCATCGCTCCCATCGGCAGGGAGCAGCGTTTCAAAGACGTAGCGCTTCGCATCGTCACGGAAGTGTTTGACTCGCGGTGGATCGGCTTTGGAGCCCAGGTCGAGCAGCGCCTCGCGGAACAAGTCTTCGATGGAGTCGCGCGATTCGACAAGCGATGACTCGATGGACTCGCTGAGCCAACGATCTGCAGTCCCGAGCGAGAGTCGCCATCCGTCTGCGCCGACTTCAAGCGCATACTCCGCTGGCGACGCACAGCCCGAAGCTGCGCACACCAGCCGTCCGGCCTCGCGGGTGATGGCGCCAAACACTCCAGCGTTTCGCGCGCAGGATTCGATGGCTTCGAGAATCTGGGTGGTGGTGTCAGAAGTCATTGGGTCGGACCGAAGAGTCTACCTTCACCTGCGTTACGATTCCGTTGTGGCTGAGCCATGGACGATTCGCCGCCTGCGCGCATGGATGAACCCTTTTCTCGCAGAAAAAGGCGTCGAATCGCCGCAACTGTGTTCAGACCTGCTGATCGCACATGTGCTCGGATGTGAACGCCTCGAGATTTACATCGATGCCGATCGCGTGGCAACGGCGGAGGAGCTCGCACAACTTCGTGATCTGGTGCAGCGCGCCGGTCGGCATGAACCAGTGCAGTATCTCGTCGGTCGGTGGGCGTTCCACGGATGTGAACTTGAGGTGGGACCTGCAACGCTCATTCCCCGTCCGTGCACGGAGTTGTTGGTGGAGGAGGCGGTTCGCATCGCGGGTGCGGCGTCCGAGATCAGCTCTTCGCCGCTGTGCATCGTGGATCTTTGCACGGGTACAGGATGCATTGCGATTGCAGTGGCGCGCGCGCTGCGGGCACAACGGACGGGGCGACGGCAGTTGGCATGGAAGGGCTCCGAAGCGAATCAGCGCACCGCGTCCGAGGTTGAATCGCTCCGCGGGCTTCGTGTGATTGCCACGGATGTCGTGCCCGCTGCGGTGGAACTTGCGCGGCGGAATGTCGCAGCGCACAGGCTCGAGTCTGTCATCGAAGTGGTGCAGGGCGATATGGATGGTGCGCTCGCCGGGCTCGGTGTGGAGGGCACTGTGGATGTGCTGTGTGCCAATCCACCGTACATCAGCGACGTCGAGTGGAAAGACGTCCCGCAGAATGTTCGGGCATGGGAGCCGGAGACTGCCCTTCGTGGCGGCACGGATGGGCTGGCTATGGTGCGGCAAGTGGTGGCGTGTGCGCCTCGCCTTCTTCGCCGCGGCGGCACACTGCTGTGCGAGATCGCTGCAAGTCAAGAGCAGCCCGCGTTGCAGATTGCATCATCGGGCGGACTGATGGAGGCTGTGGTGCTGCGCGATCTTGAGCGCCTGCCGCGACTGCTTCGCGCTCGGTACGCCCCTTGAACTACTGTGGCGCGCCGAGCGCCTTTCGTACCTCTTCGAGCAGGACGCCCGCCTGAAAGGGTTTGAACAGAAAGTTGTTCAATCCGTCTTGCGTCGATCGGACGATCGAGTGGTTTGGGTCGTAGCCAAAACCCGTCATCATGAGAAACGCACAGGCGGGCGATGCGTCGCGGGTGCCGCGGAATACCTCGTATCCGTTGCGGTCTGGCATGCGTACATCGGAGATAACAAGATCGAAGGGCTTCCCTTCATCCTGCGCGCGCCGAACGAGTTCGAGCGCTGCACTCCCATCCGGGCGGTTCTCCACGATGCCACCCGCCTCCTGAAGCAGCCCCTGGATCGTCTCGCGCACATTCGCGTCATCGTCGGCAACAAGGATTCGCTTGCCTTCGATCCACGGGTCGCGCGATCGATCGCGAGGCAACCGATCGATACCAAGCACCGACTGTGGACCTGATGTTGCACCTTTGATCCTCGCCGAAAGCATCTCGAGGGCCCGCTCGAGATGCTCGAATGCGCCGAGTTTGCCCATGGCAACATCCATCGTGGCGTCGCGAAGCCGCTGTGTGGGAACTGCGAGTTCGTCCCGCAGGATCGCACTGACTCGCTCGCTCGTCGATGAGCGTTCCACGATCAGCATGTCAAGAATGTTGAGCGCCATCGCCATGTAACGGCAGTAGGTCTCGAGCGCGAGGCAATCATCTTCGTTGAAGGCATCCGCTCGGAGTGACTCCACATTGACGATGCCGATCACGCGCTCCCGAAGCAGCATCGGAACAGTCAGACTGGATCGCGCACCCGGCAGTCCTGGCAGATAGTGTGGATCCGCGTCCGTGTTGTGGCAGATGACGCTGCGCCCCGAACTTGCCACAATGCCTGAAATGCCGTTTGCGATCGGCCGTGCAAAGATCGACTCGCCGATTCGCAGCGGGTCGATGCCGTGACCGATGACCAGTTCAAGTTGATCGGTCTTGCGATTGCGCAGGCGAACCTCGTAGGGCTGCCCTGCAAACTCGCGCTCCATCGCCTGTGCGATCTTTCCCTCGAGCAGCGCAAGGCGCTCCGCCACATTCAGTGGATTCACGATTTGTGCGTCGAGATCGAGCAGGTCGGCGCCCGCCGCATCGACGCCATCGAGGCGTTCCGACAGGCGTGTGTGTGCGGACACATCGAAGAGCACGCCGGAGGCGCCGCCACCGGCGGCAGGAGAGATGAGCAGCTCAAAGGTGTGGGAGCCCGATCGAAATCGCTTGCGGAGGTGCAGCGTTGGCGATGCAGCAAACTGGGGTAGGGCAAGCGTGCACTGTTCGGCGAACAGACGCAGCGTCTCTGCGGGTTGCTCCGCGAGGCGAGATGTCATCAGTACGACTTCGCCCGTTGCATCCACGATGCCGATGCCAGCGCCGACATTGTCGAGCACACTGAGCAGCGATGCAGGCGGCTTTGAATTCGGCATCGAAGGGTCGAGTGTACGCTTCGCCGTCCCACACCCACCATGATCAAAGTCGATCAGGTCACCAAGTCCTTCGGTCGAACTCGAGCGGTCGACGGTCTCTCGTTCGAGGTGCCTGCCGGGTCGGTTTGCGGATTTCTTGGCCCCAATGGGGCCGGAAAGACAACGACGATTCGCATGCTCGCGGGTGCGATCGTGCCAGATGCGGGATCGCTGCGGGTAGGTTCGGCCGACGTACGGCGTGATCCGATGCTCGCGCGGCGTTCCATTGGCTATCTGCCCGAGTCGAATGCGCTGCCGCTCGAGGCGCGTGTTGATGAGTACCTGAGGTTTCGTTGCGGTCTTTGGGGAGTCGCGCCGCGCGACCGCAGCGCAGCCGTGGCTCGAGTGGTCGAACGCTGCCAACTCGAGTTGGTACGCAGAAAGCTCGTCGGTTCGCTGAGCCGAGGTTTCCGTCAGCGGGTCGGTCTTGCCGCATCGCTCGTGGCATCACCCGCTGTCGTCATTTTGGATGAACCAGCGACGGGCCTCGATCCCGTGACTGCGCAGGCGTTCCGCCGACTTGTGCAGTCCTTGCGTGGCGAGCACACCGTTCTCTTCTCGAGCCATAATCTCGCGGAAGTCGAGGCTGTCTGCGATCACCTGGTGCTGCTTGCGAGTGGTCGACTCGTGGCGCAGGGGACTGCAACTGATCTCCGCCGACGAGGTGCCGTTGCTGCGCGCTTTGATCTTGAATGCACGGGAGGTGATGTCGGTGCGCTTCAGTCCGAGACAGGCGTCATCGAGGTGCGGTCCGAATCTCTCGCCGAAGGCTGGTGTCGCATCGTGATCGCCGCGGACGACAGTCATCCTGATGCGGCCTCACTGCCCACTCGGCTTGCAGCGGTCCTTCGGCGTTCGGGCGCTTCTGTTCGGCGCTTTGAGCGCGTGGAGCCGCCCTTGGAGGAGGTATTCGGAAGATTGGTCGTTCGTGCAGAGGGCAGTCGCTGATGCGAGTCTTGCTGCTGATCGCCCGTCGCGAAACCGGGGCGCTCTTCATGACCTCAACCGCATGGGGAGCGCTTGCGGTTTTCACGCTCATGACGGGAGTCATTGCGGGAGTCGCTGCGATCGCGCCGGGGGCACCGGCGGAGATTCGTGCGGTGGCGGCGGCTGCGGGCTGGGCGATGCTGCTCGTTGCGCCCGCCATCTCGTTGCGACCGACAACGGAGGACCGACGAAGTGGTTTCTGGGAAGTGCTCGCCACCAGCCCGACGGGACCATCCTTCCATGTGCTCGGGCGTTGGCTGGCAGGGATGGTGGTGGTACTCGCACTCGTGCTCGTTGGTGTCGGCGCTCCTTTCGCCGTCCTCGAGTCGCTCGCAAATCCAGATGTCGGTGAGTGCATCTGCGCTGCGCTTGGCGTGGTTCTTCTTGGCAGCGCGGCGCTCGCATCTGGTGTCTTCTTCGGATCACTGACGACAAGCGCCTCGGTCGCCTACCTCGGCACCTTCTTCTTCTGGCTCGTGCTGCTGATCGGACTGCGCTCCGTTGCTCCCGCGCTCTCGACGGATCAGGCTGATCTTCTCTTTGCGGCTGATCCGATCCGCCGACTCGAGGGTTTCCTCACCGGCGCGGTCGACAGCGCGGATGTGGCTTACTTTCTTGCGGCAACATTCATGTTTCTGACGGGCGCATGGGCGCTGCAGCGCACCGAAGCGGAACGCTCCTCGAGTCGAACACCGTTCACGGTCAATCTGCGAATTGTCTCTGGCGTTTGTGCGGGACTTGCCATCGCTGTTTCGGTCTGCATCGTTGCTCGCGCTCCGTTGCTGCGCTCGGCCGTTGATCTGACGAAGGGGCGGCAGTGGGAAGTGGCGCCGCAGCTCTCCGCACTGCTTCGAGGCACGAAGGGGGAGTGGAGAATCACCTGGATTGATCCGGGCGGCGCGCTGAATGGCAGCGTCGGCGATCAGCTGGAGGATGTGCTTGCCGCCGTTGACCGATGCGCGGCCTCGGAGGGTGCCGAGATTGCGTGGACACGCATCGATCCAACGGCGCAGCGTGGCGCGGCGGACTACGCCCAGTGGGTGAATGCGCTGATGCGCCGCCATCGAACATCGACTGCAGACAGCGTTGCAGCGGTGGAGAGCGGATGCGCGGAGATGGAACGACTCGCATCTTTTGCCGGGGGCGAGTCGGACCGTTTGAGTGCGGTGATCGATCGATTGCCTGATGGCTCTGCGGATCGCGAGCAACTTGAGCGTGTGCGAAGTGCCATGCGCGCTCTCGCCGTTGGAACGCCCGCGATCCTCCGCACGATTGGCGCGATGCGCGTCAGTCGCCCGGACCGTGCGCTGCCCGATGCGGGTGAGGCAGCGCTCGTCGTCGCCGCGCATAATCGCGACTGGGGAACGCAGCTCGGTGCGTTCTCGACTTGGCTGGTGGAGCGTGGTGTCGCGAGCGATGCAGCTCCTGAGATTGTCGACCTTGCCCAGCGATTGCGGCCGGAACTTGGGGTGCGTGCGCGGGCGCTGCTTCGGACCGTCGATGTGATCGATGCGCTCGCGAGCGACCCGCTACAGGATGTTTCGACTGGACTCGCGGTGGGTGGAGGACTCGTGATCGAATCGCCTCACGGTGTCGCATTCATTGCCGATTCCGCATTGGCCGTGAACGCCAGCGACGCATCGAGCATCGTTCGATTTGACCGCCGTTTCCGAATGGAGCAACTCATGGATGGGTCGATGCGCAGCATCTTGGATGATGCGCGTCCAGAACTGGTGCTCGTGCACTCGGAGGAGCGTTCACTTCTCTTGCCCTCGGGCGATGGCAGCGATGTGTCGGCAATTGTCGATGCCTGTCGCGCGGCGCGCATCGATGTCCGCGAGTGGCCAGTGACGGCAGCACAGAGGCCGATTGCGCGGGCATGCAGCGTCTGGATGGTTGTGCCGCCGCGCACCGTATCTCTCGAGCGAGATGCGCGTGAGCGCGCTCTTCTCGAGGCCGTTGCAGGTCTTGTCGCGGAGGGAAGGCCGCTGCTGCTGTCGATCGGTCCAAGCCTTCGACCGCTGGCGGGTCGACCAGATCCTTGGGCAGAGATGGCTTTCAAGTTGGGTGCTGCTGCGCAAACGGATTCCGTAATCGTGGACGACATCCCCGTCGGTGAGGGCAAGACCGAACGCAAGACTCGCGTGGAGCTGCGTGTGGGTGAGAGTGATCTGCCGATCGCTCGTGCGCTTGCGGGGCAAACGGTGGGCGTTCAAGTGGCGGTACCGGTGATGCCCGTGCGCGCGAATGCCGAGGCGATTGAGCTGCTTGTTGCACCGCCCGCGCCTGCACGCTCCATCGAGCGCGATTGGCGCAGGCGTTCACCCGATCCGCGCTCGGCAGCCGCGCTCGATGCGGGCTTGAGCGTGGCTGTCGCGTCGGAACGCGCCGTCGTCGGCGGGTCGCGTGCGCGCGCGCTGGTGATTGGATCGCCGTCGTGGATGTTCACCTCGGTGGTGGATGCGGCGCGCACCGTGGCCGGATCCGGCAATGTGCTTGTGACGCCAGGAAACCGAGAACTTGCTGTGAATGGCGCACTGTGGCTTGCAGGACTCGATGCCCGCCTGGGCGATAGTGGCAGTACGCGCCAGGCGTCCCGAATCGGGGCGATCTCCGTTCGGGAGCGCCTGCAGTGGACGGCGGGCTTGTCGCTGGTGCTACCCGCATCACTTCTGTTCATCGGTTTCTTGATCCGATGGTGGAGGTCACGCGGATGATGGGGAGACCGCTGCTGCGCCTCTGGATCGTCGCTGGGCTGCTTGGAGCGATCGCAACCATGGTCTGGTTCGCCTCGCAGTCTGAAAGTGTGCGGGAGGACTCTGTCGGTGGTCTGCGGCGCATGATCAGTGAAGGTTCCGTGCCTTGGGCGGATGTGCAGCGCGTGACCGTTCGCCGCGGGGCGGAGAGCATCACCGAGTTCGTTCGCCGCGATGGCCACTGGTGGCAGTCGAAGCCATTCGAGTTTCCTATGCAGGATGCGGAGGTCGATGGGCTGCTCGCTCGAGCGGCGGAGTTGCAGGTTCGCGAGACTGCAACTGTTGCCGCTGCATCCGGCGACACGATGAGCGCGACAGGACTGACGCCTGATGCGCCGACCGCGGAGTTTGCTTGGGGCGGCGGCTCATTGACGCTGCGACTGGGTGCTCGACTGCCCGCTGGCTTCGCATGGATGTGCACGGATGCAGATCCGCTTCCGCGTGTGGCGCGTTCCACCTTTCATGATGCGGCGCTGCTTGGCGACTTTCGCCAGTGGCGACTGCCATTCTTGTTCTCGCGTGCCGATGTCGAGTGCACTCGGCTGGTGTGCGAGCAACGGGTGCAAGGTGCTGTCGAGCGAATCGAGGTGGTCCGCGAAGGTCCGCAGTGGCGCCTCGTCTCGCCGCTGAACACGCGCGCGGATCGAGCAGCGATTGAGCGATGGCTCGAGGCTCTCGAGCGCGCGCAGACCAGCGGATTTGTCGCAGATTCACCCGCTGAACTGCTGCCCTTCGGGCTCGATCGGCCGACCACAACGGTGGAGGTGCACAGTCAGCGGCAGTCCATCGCTGCTGATGGGAGCGTCACGCGCCTCGATGATGTGGAGCGCCTGGAGATCGGATCGCCCGTGCGCAGCGGTGCGGCCGAGCGATTCGCACGGCTGACGAAGCGACCAGATGCGGTGCTCGAACTCGATGCGACAGCGGTTGCAGCAGCGGTACCGATCGGGCTGTTGTTGGTGGATCCGACTGCAACGGGTTGCCGCGCCGAAGACATCGCAGCGCTGCGAGTGGAGCCGATCGGCAGCGAGCCCTGGCGTTTGCAGCGAAGTGCTGGCGAGTGGAAGGTGGTGAACGCACAAGGCGAGTCTGAGGCGGACAAGGCGGCTGCGGAATCGCTGCTCGCCAAGTTGTGCACAGCGCGCGCATCGGAGCTGACGCTTGAGCGGCCATCGACAGATCTCGTCGTGGGGCGGATCGTCGCAGAGTCGTTCGACGGACGGGAACTCGCCGCGCTCTCGGTCGTGCAGGAGCGGAACAACGGGCGATTTGGGATCGATGACGGAAGTGGCGTCCTGCGGATCCATCCATCGTCGTTCGCGCTTCAACTTGATGCGGAGTCTTGTCTGCCTGCCGCGCAGCGCACGAGACCAGTCGTCCCGCGGACATCTCAGGTGCCGTGACGGGTTCGTCGCCAGAAGTCCACACGGTCGCTGCTGCGCATGACTGATGCGTGCAGCGAGAAAGCATCGCCCACGGGGAAGCGAATGCGCCGGGGGTCGGGCGCTGAGCATTCGAGTGTGTTGGACGAGGTGAACGCCCACACATCATCGACCAGATCCGCCTCAAGCAGCGCACCAATGAGGCGTGCGCCACCCTCGCACAGCACGGTCGATACGCCGTCGGATGCGAGCGCTTCGAGACTGACGCGAAGTCCTTGTTGCGACACACCGCGCAGCGGCGACATTCCCGTCGCACTCGGGAGAAGCGGGCGAAGGACGACGCCGCTCTTTTGATGTCGCTCCACTACATCTGGACGCGCCTCGAACGCATCGGCCGTCGTGAACACGGTCACCGGCCCCTCGGCAACCGTGCGAACCATCTTCGATTGCAGCGGCATGTCGAGAAACGGATCGATCACGATGCGCAGCGGCGTGCGCCGACGGCCAGCGATACGAGGCATCAGATGCGGGTCATCGGCGAGCACCGTACCGATGCCGACGAGAACCGCGTCGACGCGTGCGCGTTCGCGGTGCACCATCGTTCGACTCCGCTGTGAACTGATCCAGCGTTCCGTCCCTGCGCGTGCGGCCGTGGCACCTGTGCGGTCCTGCGCCCACTTGGCGATGACCCACGGGCGCCTCTCCTGCAAGCGGCGGAAAAATGGCGCATGAAGCCAGCGTGTCCACGCGGTCGAGCACTGCCAGACATCGATGCCAGCGCCGTGCAGACGCGCCGCACCGCCAGCTGCAGTCGGGTGTGGATCGGACTCGCCGTAGATCACCTCGCGGACGCCAGCACGGCAAAGTGCCAACGAGCAGGGGGGCGTTCGACCATGATGGTCGCAGGGTTCGAGTGTGACGAGTGCCGTGCCGCCGCGAGCGCGTTCGCCTGCGTGCATCAGCGCGGCTGCCTCGGCGTGAGCACCACCGATGGCTCGGTGATGCGCAACCGCAGCGACGCTGCCGTCGTGCGCGAGCACAATGCAGCCGACCATTGGGTTTGGTTCAACTGCGCCGTGACCCCGAAGCGCCAGACGCGCGGCACGATCGAGCAATTCCCTCGCACGCGACTCGATCGTGCGGGGAAGTGTTGTCTTCGTCACAGCTCGCGGCGCTCCGTTGCCGCCGTCAATCACTGCTTGGCGAGGACTTCGTCCTTGAGGCGATCGGGCATGATGCGATAGGTCAGCGGTTCCATACTGCTGCTCGCACGACCCTGACTCATGGAGCGAAGGCTCGTGGTGTAGCCGAAGAGTTCCGACAACGGAACTTCTGCCGTCACCAACCGAACCACGCCACGCATCTCGCTGTCGACGATCTGTCCGCGGCGGCTCGCGATATCTCCGGAGACATTGCCGAAGAACTCGTCGGGCGTGGTGACAACCAACTTCATGATCGGCTCGAGCAGCGCCAGTCCGGCTTTGGTGCACGCCTCACGGAAGGCGAGCGCTCCAGCCTGTTCGAAGGCAATCTGGCTGGAGTCGACGTCGTGGTACGACCCGTAGACCAGTTCCACCTTGACGTTGATGACGGGATATCCGCCGAGAATGCCGCTCGCGGCTGCTTGCCGCGCGCCATACTCGACGCTCGGAATGAACTCGCGCGGAATGACGCCGCCTGCGATGGCATCCACGAACACCACGCCGTCCTTCATCACCAGTTCGTCCGCCTCCGCCTCTTCCTTGGTCATCGGTGCAACGCTGACGACCGCATCTCCGAACTGACCGCGACCACCCGTCTGCTTCTTGAAGAGACCACGGACCTTGTCCGCGCGTCCCGTGATGGTCTCGCGATAGGCCACTCGCGGCTTGCCGACGTTCACGCCGATCTTCATGTCGCGCACGAGTTTGTTCTTGATGATCTCGAGGTGGAGTTCGCCCATGCCCGAAATGATCGTTTCGCCAGTCTCCTCGTTGTAGTTCGAGCGGAACGATGGGTCTTCGCGGCGGATCGTCGTCAGCGCCTCACCAAGCTTCTTCTTGTCATCGGCGGTGACCGGTTCGATGGACATTGAGATGACGGGCTCCGGGAAGGTCATACGCTCAAGGATGATGGGGTTGTCTTGATCGCACAGCGTGTCGCCTGTGAAGGAATCCTTCAGTCCGACGACCGCAACAATCTGTCCGGCGCTCGTCGAATCAAGTGCGTTGCGGTGCTTCGAGTGCATCTCGTAGAGGCGCGAAACATTCTCGCGTCGGTCGTTGCCTGGGTTGAGCACGCGCATGCCCTTGGTCAGCGTTCCCGAGTAGATGCGCAGGTATGTGAGGGTTCCCGCCACGTCCGCCACGACCTTGAACACGAGCGCAGAAAACGGCGCACTTTCAGAGTGAGGGCGCGTCAGGCGCACCGACGGATCCTTGCTGTCGACACCCTCGACATCTGGGCGCTCCGTTGGGCAAGGCAGATAGTCCACGACCGCATCAAGGACGCGCTGAATGCCGACATACTTGAGCGCCGACCCACAGAGCACGGGGAACGCGCTCAGGCCAATGGTCGCCTTGCGCAGCGCAGCCTTCATTTCGGGAACGGTGAGCGATGCCGGATCTGCGAGGTACTTCTCGGTGAGTGCGTCATCGAGTTCCGCGATCTTCTCGACCATTTGAAGGCGCCACTTTTCCGCCTGTGCCCTCCAGTCTTCAGGGACATCGCCCTCGGTGATGGTCTGTCCATCGTCATCGGCTGACCAGTACATC
Organism: Planctomycetota bacterium; assembly: GCA_046080505.1. Taxonomy (GTDB): domain Bacteria; phylum Planctomycetota; class Phycisphaerae; order Phycisphaerales; family SM1A02; genus F1-60-MAGs104. The sequence goes on along the minus strand of JBJTUC010000028.1, from coordinate 77,994 downwards.
GCCTTCATGGACATCAGGTCAACGATTCCCTTGAACTCATTGCCCCACCCGAGGGGAAACTGCACGGGAATAGCGTTCGCACCAAGGCGCGTCAGGATCGAGCCAAAGGAGAACTCGAAGTCCGCGCCGAGTTTGTCCATCTTGTTGATGAGGCAGAGGCGTGGCACACCGTAACGGTCCGCCTGACGCCAAACGGTTTCGCTCTGCGCTTCCACACCCTCTTTGCCGTCGAACACGGCAACCGCACCATCGAGCACACGCAGGGATCGTTCCACCTCGATGGTGAAATCCACGTGGCCTGGCGTGTCGATCAGATTGACCTTGTACTCATTGTCCTGGTAGGTCCAGGGGCAGGTGGTGGCGGCGGACTGGATCGTGATGCCACGCTCCTGCTCTTCCTGCAGCGAGTCCATCGTGGCGGTGCCCTCATGCACTTCGCCCATCTTGTGGATCTTGCCCGTGTAGAAAAGTATGCGTTCGGTGACCGTGGTCTTCCCGGCATCGATGTGGGCGCAGATGCCGATGTTGCGAACGCGGTTCAGGTCAGTGGACATTGGGGTTCCTTCGATGGAGAGAGCGTGCCTTGATGGAAAGTCCCGAAGTCTAGCAGGCTCCCCCGAAGTTTCAAACAGGATGCCCGCCGTCACAGGGCCGTTTTGACGGGGGAAAGTTTGGCAGATCGCCCCTAAATCGATCGCACCAGGCGCGTGCAGTCGATGCCGTCGCGGTCGAGCGAGGGGCGGATTCTGTCCATGAAACGCCGTCCATCGGTGACATAGCCAGCGGTCGGCTCGAGCCCCTCGACGCGTGATGTGAAGAAGCGGTTCAGCCGCTGCATCCACAGTTCACGGACATACTTTGCGGTCATTGATGCGAGCGCGACGGGCAGGTGCACCGCCTCCGCGTCGACCGTGAACGAGATCACAAGCACGCCGAGCGATCCCTCAAGGCGATAGCGACTCTCTGTCTCGTCCTCGCGCTCGATGGAGAGTCGGTCATTTGGAAACTCGCGCAGCAGTTCGTCAACATGCCGCATCCGTCCGCCTTGCCGATCGACCGCGAGCCGCAGGGGATGGCCGCCCGATGCCGCACGGAGACGGTGGGTGTGTTGCATCACCAGCATCCAAGGGAGGCTCGACTTGACGGCGCCGCGGCGCGCAGCATCATTGATCGGTCCCGCATCGACTGCCGCACAGTGCAGCCCATGCATGTGAACGCCCGCGTTCTCAAGAGAGCGGCGGAGCATGCTTGATCCGAGCGAAAGATGTGGCGCATCACATGCGCAGGGCAGGGGAACGCATCCCGTGTACCAAGGCTCCGAGCTTGGGGGCGCTGCGCTGCCAAGCCGACTGAAGACGGTCGTGTCCGTCTCACACGGCGAACCGTGCAGTGCACCAAGTACAGCGAGAACGCCGCGCTCGATGTCAGCAAGCGGATGCCGTCCACCCGCACCCGTTCCCTTCAACCGTTTGCTGTCGTTGATGGCGATGCGTCCTCGTCGATCACGTGCCTTTCGGCAGATGGAGGCTTTCATGCGCTGCCAGAGATCGGGCGGTGAGGCACAGTCGTCGCTGTCATCGATCTGCCATGCGGAGCAGCCGACACACAGTGGACCGAGCAGCGGTCCATATCCAGCCTCATCGATCCCCGCATAGAGCATGGAGGTATTGTGATCGCTGTCGGTTATCTTTGCATGACACGTTCGCCCCATCGCACAGGAGTCCACCTATGACGCAAGCACCGGCCCGCCCATCTGCAGCAGCATCAACCACCGAGTCGATCTTGGGCGCGGAGGCGCAGGCGTTGCTGACCTTCAAGGCCAAAGTCAGCAGTGATCTGCTGCACTTGCCCGGCCCAGACTTCATTGATCGGACGTTCCTTCAAACCGACCGCAACCCGCAGGTGATTCGCAATATGCAGGCAATCTTCGGGCACGGTCGACTGGGTGGAACGGGCTATTGCAGCATCCTTCCCGTGGATCAAGGGATCGAGCACTCAGCTGGCGCGAGCTTTGCCCGCAATCCGCTCTACTTCGATGGTGGCAACATCATCAAGCTTGCGATCGAAGGCGGCTGTAATGCGGTCGCGACCACTTTCGGCGTCTTCGGCAGCGTCGCACGCACCTATGCGCACAAAATTCCGTTCCTTGTGAAGATCAATCACAACGAGTTGCTCACCTACCCCAATCAGCACAAGCAGATCCTCTTTGGGTCGGTGCGCGAGGCGTGGAATTTGGGTGCGGCCGCGGTGGGTGCAACGATCTACTTCGGATCTGATGATGCGGACCGTGAGATCATCGAAGTGGCGGAGGCGTTCCATGAAGCGCATCAACTCGGGATGGTGACCGTGCTCTGGTGCTATCTCCGGAACAAGGCCTTCGTGAAGGATGGTCGTGACTTTCATACGAGTGCCGACCTCACAGGGCAAGCGAACCACCTCGGCGTCACGATCCAAGCGGACATCATCAAGCAGAAGCAGGCGGACTGCAACGGAGGCTATGAGGCGCTCAACATGGGCGGTTCGAGCTACGGCAAGTTCGACAAGCGCATCTACACGGAACTCTGCAGCGATCATCCGATCGATCTGACTCGGTATCAGGTGCTCAACTGTTTCGCCGGGCGCAGCGGGCTCATCAATTCAGGTGGTGCAAGCAGCGGGGGAAACGATCTTGCCGAGGCGGTACGAACGGCCGTGATCAACAAGCGCGCAGGTGGCACGGGACTCATTTCGGGTCGCAAGGCGTTCCAACGCCCCATGGCGGATGGTGTTCGCCTGCTCAACGCGATTCAGGATGTCTATCTCGATCCCAAGGTGACGATCGCCTGAATCAGGCGGCGCGCTGGGCTGCACGAGTCGGCTTTGGCGCAAGCGCCGTTCTTGTCGCGCGCCGTATCTCCTCGGCATCCGCGTACTCCTCACCAAATCGGACCAGCCGAAGGCTGTTGGCGATCACGAAGATGTAGGCGGTGGCTTGATAGAAGGGGGTCACCCAGATGTCGATTTGGCCGGTGGCAGCGAGCGCAAGTCCGATGGTTGCAAGCAGCAGGCTGATGCCGATGTTCGCCGCGATGATGCCCTTCGCTTTCGATGCAAGTTCCACCAGGAAGGGAATGTGGCGCAAATCCTCGTTCATCAGCGCTACGCCCGCGCTGTTTGTGGCGATGTCCGAACCCGACAGTCCCATCGCCACACCGACATCGGCGCTCGCGAGGATCGGACCATCGTTGATGCCATCGCCGACAACAAGCACCCGATTTCCGCGGCGAATCAGATACTTCAGTTCCTCGTGCTTTTCCTCTGGGAGGCACTCCGCCTCGATCGTGTCGACGCCGACCGACTCGCCCACACGCTGCGCCACACCGAGTCGGTCGCCGGTGAAAATGCAGACGCGTCGGACACCGAGCTGACGCAGTCGGCTGACCGCCTCAGCAGCGTGCTGTCGAAGCTTGTCCTCAAGCCCAACGGCTCCGAGGTAACGCCCGTCCTGCATGACATGCACGCTCGACATGCCTTCGGTTCGCTCCTCGACCTGCTTTATCTGCGCCAGCGCGCCAGGGTTCAGTTCTGCAATCCACTGTGAACGCCCCGCGTGCAGCACTGTGCCTGCCTTTGTTCGAGCGAGTACGCCACGCCCATGAATCTCCTCGTACGAATCGATCGTCGAAGGAACGATGCGCGCGCGCTGTGCAGTCTCAAGGATGCTGCGCGCGAGAGGATGATTGCTCGACTGTTCGCAGTCTGCCGCCGCTTGCAGCAGAGCAGCGCCCTCGGCGCCCTCGGCGGGTGCAAGCCGACTGACGGAGAAACGCCCCGTTGTGAGCGTGCCAGTCTTGTCCATCACCACCGTATCGATGCGCGCAGCCTCCTCGAGCGTTCGAGTCTGCTTGATCATGATTCCGAGCCGCGCCGCCGCGGCAAAGGCAGCCACCATCGCCGTTGGATGTGAGATGAGAAGCGCGCCTGGGCAGGTCACCACAAGCACGGTGATTGCGCGCACCGCTGCTTGGCTGCGCACATCGGCGGATGCGCTCTTGGTCGTGAAGAACCAGACGAGCCCTGCCACCATCAGCACCACGGGCACGTAGTACGCCGCGAGCCGTTCAATCATTTCCTGCCGATCGCTGCGGGAGTTCTCTGCTTCACGGATGAGGGACTCCACCTTTCCGATGGTCGTTTCGCCAGCGACGGCAGTCACCTGAATGTCGATCTGCCCTGTGAGATTTGTGGTGCCCGCGTACACCTCGCTGCCCGCCTGCGCCTCTATGGGAACCGCTTCGCCCGTGAGGGATGCCTGGTTGATGCTCGTTGTTCCGCGCGTGATGCGCCCATCCGCAGGCAGGTTTTCGCCAGGTCTGACACGCACCAGTTGACCGACCGACAACGCGCTGCGGCGGACTTCGCGCTCGCTGCCATCGCTGTCCACGATGCGCGCCACATCCGGCGTGAGTTCGAGCAGTTCGCGAATGGCGCGCTGCGCTCCCCATGCTGTGCGCGAGAGGATGAGTTCCGACAACCACAAGAAGAACGCGAGGAATCCTGCGGCGAGATACAGCTGGTTCGCCATCGCAGCGAGTACGGCAAGCGTCGCAAGCGAGTCGCTTGAGGGACGCCCCGCGCGCAATTCGGCGATCGCGCCCGATGCCATCGGAATGGTCAAGATGATCGCACCGAGTACGGCGGGAATCTGTGCGACGGCAGGTTCAATCCCAAGGAACGACTGTCCAATGGCTGCCACGAGCAGCAGAACCCCGCCGCACAGGGCAACGAAGAGCCGCCGCTCGAGCCGGACACCGCCTTGTGCGGCATCGTCGTCGCGTCTGTGTTCGGCCGAATGCGCTCGCGCGTCCATCGTGCTCACGGAGTCGCTCCTTTGGTGTGTTGGATGTGGTGGATCGTTCGCTGCATGGCGTGAGTGGAAAGGGTAGCACCCACCTCCAGACGGTGGCGTGGTAGGGTGCTTCCATGTCCGAAGAGATTGCCGTTATTGGCTGCGGTCAGTTCGGCAGCGTTGTCGCGAGTCATTGTGCTCGGGCAGGTCATGCGGTGCGTCTGTGGGGGCGGAACGATCAGGAAGTCGATGGATTGCTGCAAAGTCGTCGCAGCACGCGCGTGAATGGCTTGGTGATTCCTGATTCGGTTGTCATCACGACCGATGGGAACGCTGCCATGAGCGGCGTGCGCATGATTATCACGGCGATCCCATCGCAGTACGCGCGGAGTGTGTGGAAGGTTCTGCGTCCGGCATGTCCGGCGGGTGTCACGGTGGTGAGCCTGGCAAAGGGGTTCGAGGTGGAGACACTGAAGCGTCCGAGCGAGGTGCTGCGGGAACTCGAGATCGGTGGTGAGGTCGTGACGCTTTCCGGACCGTCCGTCGCGAGCGAGGTCGCGCTTGGCCTACCGACGGCTCTGGTGGTCGCAGGCGAAGCCGCTGCGGCACGGCAGGTGCAGCAGGCACTCGCCACCTCCGCATGGCGCATCTACCTCTCTGCGGATCAGATCGGTGTGGAGGCGGCGGGTGCGCTCAAGAATGTGATCGCCCTCGCTGCGGGCATGGTCGATGGAATGCAGCTCGGCATCAACGCGAAGGCAACACTCCTTGCGCGCGGCACGGCGGAGATGGCGCGGCTTGGCATGGCGCTCGGCGGAAGTCGCGAGACATTCTTTGGCGTCGCTGGGGTCGGCGATCTTGCCACAACCTGCTTCAGCGAAGATGGACGCAATCGAACGCTTGGTGAACGCCTCGGCCGTGGCGAGGACTTCGCATCCGCGCTTCGGTCAATGCATTCGGTGGTGGAGGGGGTCGATACATGCCGCGCGGTCGTGGAGCTGTCTCGGCGTCTTGGCGTCGAAGTGCCCATCGCGTCCGCGGTGCACGCGGTCCTCTTTGGCGGTGCCACGCCACACCATGCGCTGCAGGAACTGATGCGGCGTGCAAGCGGCGAAGAGCGACTCTGATCGCGCGGAAGAGCAACGCCCAGTTCAGGACTTCGGGGAGTCGCCCGCGCGCGGAACAGAAACCTTGTTGCCGCCAGCTTCGACGGATCGGATGAAACGGTGAGTCCGCAGGAGATCCACGGTCCGCTTGAGATCGTCGCACAGAGGTGCCTCAAACAGCATCGGTTCGTTTGTGATTGGATGGCGAAAGCCGAGCATCGCAGCATGCAGCCCTTGTCGCATCAGCAGAGGGGCGTCGCTGTCTCCTCCGACATCACACTCGCGAAGGTGCGTTCCACCGTACATGTCGTCGCCCGCAAGTGGGTGACCTCCGTGGGACATATGAACGCGAATCTGATGCGTGCGCCCAGTCCGCAGTTCCAGTTCGACCAGCGTGAAGCCCTTGAAGATCTCGAGTGTTCGATAGAAGGTCTGGGATGGCTTGCCGCTGTCGTCGAATCGCACGGCATATCGCTCGCGGATCGACGGATGCTTGCCAAGCGGCAAGTCGATGAGATCGGCCAGCGGATCGGGGAGACCCTCGACAAGTGCGATGTACCGCTTTTGCGTCGTGCGCCTTTCGAATTGCTTGCCAAGACGCCAGTGTGCCGTCTCCGTCTTGGCGGCGACCATGACACCGCTCGTGTGTTTGTCGAGTCGGTGCACGACGCCGGGGCGCGCCTGTTCGCGACCAACCTCCGAGAGCTTGCCGCTCGAGCGATGCATGAAGTGCCACGCAAGACCGTTGATGAGCGTGCCAGACTTGTGGCTGCGTGCGGGGTGGACGATCAGTCCGGGCTGCTTGTTGATGACGATCAGTTCCTCATCCTCGAAGAGAATGTCGAGCGGGATTTCCTCCGGTGCGATCTCGTTGCTCGGAGGCGGTGGGAGCGCTGCAACGACAACATCGCCGTGCTGAAGCCGCGTGCTCGACTTTGGAATGCGTCCATTGACGGTGACTGCCTCCTCATCGATGAGCCGCTGCAGTGCCGTGCGGCTCAGGAACGGCACGCGGTCCACGAGGTAGCGGTCGAGACGCTTCGAGAGATGGTGATTGATGCAGAATGTGACGCGAACGGGCTCGTCATCATCGCTTGCAGCGGAGCGTTCATACACGGCGAGCAACGCGTCGCGGTCGACCGTACCCGCAGCAGTGATGAGTCGCATCGCATCCGTCTCTTCCGCGCGTATCGGCGCGTCCCCCTTCGGCGCTTCCTCGGAACCGCTCACGGCGTCTCAGGGCTTTGGCGCATCGCCACCTGGCGCGGCGGGCGCTGGTGGAGCCGCAGGATCCGAGGGTGCTGCAGGCATGATCGGTTGATCGGAAGCAGGAGTCATCCCTCCGGCCTGCAGACCTCCAATCAGTGCACGCATCGCCTCTTCGTCCGCGACCGAGGCACCCGTCGGCAGGTTGAAGCGCGTGCCATCAGGCAGCACCGCCTGCGGCATGGGTGCATCTGGAATCTGGTAGGGAGACGACACCAGCGCGATCGTTTCGATACGCGCCTTCGCCTGCTTGGAGATCCATGGCATGTTCTCTGCAGTCTTCGCATCCACGCGCTCAAGCGCGGACTTCGCGACATCAGCCTCCCCGCGCGACTCGGCGACCGCCGCGAGTCCGAAGAGCGCTGCGACTTCGAAGGCGACCGCATTCGGATCGTTCGACGCCTCGGCGCGCGTGAGTACTTCGTCGTACAGCACTCGCGCTTCGAGCAGCCACTCCCTGCGAAGTTCGGATGTCACGGCCGCATCTGTCGCACTTGGCTCGCGATCAAAGCGCTGTCCGCTGACGACACTTTGAAGGTAGCGATCGGCAGCGGTGAGCAGCGCAAAGGAGGCGACGCCATCCACATCGGAGTGCTTTGCCGCGACATCACGGAGCGTGGCAGGAATGTCGGCATCAGAGAGTTCGCTCCAAGCCACATCACGCGCCTGACCCTGCTTGTTTTTCCACCAGTTCCAACCCATGGCGAGGCAGAGCACCACGAGCACCGCCAGCAGCCAGTTCGGCCCGCTGTTCTTTAGCCAGAACAAAAAGTCATCGTTGATCCGACTCTCTGTGAGGTCGGACTGTTGCACATTGGCGAGCCGCTTGCGGTCCATGAGAAGGGAAAGTGTAGCATTTTGGGAGTTTCCATGCCCGTACAAATGCTGGTGAGCGATCTGGATGGCACGCTGCTCGACAGCGAGGGGCGCGTATCGCGGCGCAACAGCGAGGCGATAGCCCGTGCGCGCGACGCTGGGGTGGAGGTGGTCTTTGCGACGGGGCGATCTTGGTTGGAATGTCGTTCAATCGCACAAGGCGTGCTCGGTGAGGGGCGGATCATCACGGCGGGTGGTGCGGCGCTGCATGACATCGCGACGGGACGCTGCGAGGACCGCATCACGATCTCGCCCGAGTTGGTGCAGCATTGCACGGAAAGTCTGCTGTCGCACGGGCATCTCGCGCATCTACTCAAGGATGCGTCCTTGAGTGGATACGACTATCTGTTGGTGGGGGACCGCGAACTGGATGCGGCGAGCCGGTGGTGGTTTGAGATTCACCCTGTCGCGACACGGACGCTTGCAGGACTGCCCGGCGACGATGTGGAGCGACGCGACTGTTTGCAGTATGTGCTGCGTGTGGGCACGGTGGCGCACAAGGCTGAACTTGGCGATGTCACCGCTGCGCTTCTGCGCGAAGTCCCGGAACAGTTGTCCATCAAGCACTGGCCTGCCCTCGTGTCGGCCGGCAAGCCCGGGGCGGACACGCACCTGCTGGAGATCTTCGATGCCGCGGTCGACAAGTGGACGATGGTGCAGCGGCTCTGCTGCGCGCGAGGCATCGACGAGGGCTTGGTCGCCACCGTCGGTGATGGGCTGAACGACATTGGCATGCTCCGAAACTCCCGACTTTCCTTCGCTGTGGCGAATGCCATGCCCGATGTCGCATCGCATGCGACCGCGCACGCGCCGAGCAACGATGCGGATGCGATCGCATGGGTGATTGATCGCCTGCTGCGGGGCGCCTGATCGCGGCGCGGAGGATTACCATCGTTCCCCATGGACGCGGTGGAAGATGCGCGAGCTTCGACGGAGGCGACTGCGCAGGCCAGTACGCGCGGCTCCCGCTCTCCGCTTGATCTTGTCGACGGTGCCGCGCTCTTTTCGGCCGCGCAAGCGCTTCTGAAGGGTCTCCTTGAAGCGGAGCTCGATGTGCACCGCCTTATCGTCGTGCGAAGTCCACCGTTTGAGGCGGTCATTGCCGCAGCTGAGGAATCGGGTGCCTTGGAGGTGCTTGAGCGCAATGCGCTTCAGTTGGTGAGCGTGGCAAGTGGTTCTCGCGCACTCGAACTCGCTGCGCAAGAGGCGGCACGAGGGCGACGGAGTGTGGTGCTTGTTCCAAATGCAGAACTCGATGGACTCGTTGCGCAGATGGAGGAGATTGGGCGCCTCCCGCTGAGTGAGGGCGGCGGGATCGTGCTTGTACTCGAGGACCATCCCATCGCCGTACCGACCACCTGTCCGCGCCGCGTGTGCCGCCGTGCAGGACTGACGGCGATTGAGGCGGCAGATGTGGAGGGACTGCGCGCCGGCTGCGATGTTGCCCTTCGTCTGGCTCGTGCCACGCGACGTCCTTCGGCGTTGGTGGCGCACATTTCGCTCCTGCGATCGGCTGCCACGTTGAACGTGTTGCCAAACCGGCATGTGGCGCGAGTGGATCACGATGCGTGGCTGCGCCGTCGTCGTCTCGCTCGCACCGGCGAGTCCGCGGATCCGCTGCGCATCATCCGTGCGCTGGAGTTGAACAGCGTCGAGCATTTGCCGAGTCCCGGTGAACGTGAACAGTATGGGTTTATCGCGATAGGACCCGCTCTCGTGGCGGTGCGCCATATGCTCGATGAACTTGGCATGGCTGGGCGGGTTCCAGTGCTCGGGATTGGCGCGCCGGAGCCGCTCGATGAATCTGCAGTGGGACGGATTCTGGAACGCTGTCACAACGTTGTGGTGCTTGAAGCGCGACCCGGCTCCGTGGCGCCACGGATCGTTGCGGCGGCCGAGTCGCTGCGAGCATCGGGCGGCGATATTGCGCGCGTCTGGTGGAGCCGCCTTCCGCCTGCTGCTGGAGATGTGGAGCCGCTTGCCGTCAATGATGCACTGGTCACGAGTCTGCTGACGCGCCGCGTCATCCGTCTGCTTCATGAGATGCGCCCAGGTTTGCAGCTGGAGGACAAACTCGCGCGCATTCCCTCGTCCATTGCCACGATTGAGATTCGACGACGCGGCGAAGATGTCGGCATTGAGTCGGCGGAGCGGCTGATTCGCTCCGCGATCCATGATGCCGATTCGCTGCTCGCCGAGCGCAAGCAGGACGGCGAGGAATCCTTCGCGCTTGTGAGCGGGCGTCAGGGTGTCCGCGCGGGAGCCAGCGCGTGCGTGGTGGAGAGTTGGCATGTGCAGCGTTTCCTACACGAGGGTGTGCTTGCCGTTCGGCAGGCATCGATCGAACGCCAGCGCCGTGTGATGGTGGTGTTCGACTTTGGTGCAACGGAGCGGGTGGATGTCGAGCGCCTCGCGCGCGCAGCGGCAGGTGCGGAGGGGGAGTCCCGCCTTCGAGTTGTTGCTCTCGATGTGAATGACAATGAAACGATCCGCGATGCACTCATGACTGCAGCGGGCACGGATGCGCTGACCCTGGTCATTGCGCGTGATGGACCACCGCCGCGGCGGGATGTCGCGGCGTTGGAACGAGCTGCGCGCGAAGTGGACCGCGATGGGTTCTTGCGCTTTCAGCGATTCATCTTGCCTGCTGATCATGCGTGCGAACTGCGTGATCCGGGACTTGCCGCTCAGATTGCGCGTGGACTGCTGCGCGGCAGCGATCCGCTACGCCCCGAACCGCTCGTCGATCGGTCGTTGATTCCAGGTGCCCGAGGCGTGTTTTTTCGCCTCGAGTCACTGCTCGAGCAGGTCGAGATCATTCGGACTCGGCCACCGCCTGGACTGGATGCGCTGCGCACCGGCGATCGGTTACCCGTCCCGCAGCCGATTCATGGAGAGCAGGGATTGTGGCGCGCACACATCGGGGGTTTTCGAGGTGATGCTCCCGGTATTGTCGGCAGCGTTCTTGCAGAAGCAGGACGCCACATGGGATTCGCGGTCTCATGGACGCACCGCAGCACGCCGCTGGGGCCTGGCCGAAGCGCATGGTCGCAGGTGGTGTTCACAAGAATGGAAGCGCCCGTCTCGGATGCACCCGATGCGTCGCCGCGAGCACGGGGGCAACGATTCACCACGCAGATTCCCTATGGCGAAGCGGACTTGGTGATCGGTGTCGATCCGCTCGAGACCATTCGTGCGCTCGCGACCGACGAGCGCCTTCGAGTTGCCGATCCGCAGCGCACGGCGGTGGTTGCCAACAGCGGAACACTCGACGATCAGATCTCAGACGAGTGTCGGCGCACGGCTGCGCGACTCGAATCGGTGGTGGAGGCGACATGCAAGCGCAGCTGCACCGATCTGCTCGACCTTGCGGAGATGGCTCGCGCGACATTTCTCACGGATCGCCCCGTGGATGTGATCGCACTGGGGATCGCGTTCCAACGCGGCTGGATCCCGCTCTCGATCGAGGCCTTCGAACATGGCATCGCTCAGGTTGAGGCATCCGGCATTGCGGCGGTCCGTGAGGGCACCCAGCTTGGTCGGCGTATCGCCGCCGGCTTGCAGACCACCGGGAGTACACCGCGGTCTTCGACGACGCTCACTCCCGTCGAGGATGCCGATGGATCTGGGCAGCGTGCGTTGCTTCGGCTTGTGCGCGTGGCGACAGCTGCGCGGCAGATTGGCAATCGACGGCAGCGCACACAGGCGCGGCGAATGCGGCGGCGTGTCGGTGCTGCACTGCAGCAGTTGTCGGGGTTGCTGTCAACCCGTCATGGTCATGAGGCACTGCACGACTTTGCTGTGGCAATGCGTCGATGCGAGATGTGGGGTGGGCTTGACTATGCGCTTCGCTACGCAGCGATCATCACGGAACTCTGCCGTGCCGATCCAACCCTCGAACTACCGCGGCTTGCGATCCTGCCTCTTGCGGAGGCGTTCCTGATTCGCGATCTGTGGTACATCGGAACGCTGACCACAAGCGTGGATGAGAGCCACCGAATCCGTGAGACGCTCGGCGTGAGGCTCGCACGCGGCGATGAGATTCGGCGCCGCTATCTGCATCGGATGGAAGCGCGCGTACGCGAACATCGATGGGTCATCGAGTTCCGATCGAGCGACTGGCCCGACCGAATCCTGCGATTCACTCGGCGTTTCGTGCCGCTGCAGGTTCGTGGCACAGTCCAGAGCCGTGCACTGCGCGAAACGATGTCCGAGCTGCTGACGCGCGCGTCCCGCGAGCCTGATCGAATTGCGTTCTGGGTGGCTTGGGCCCGACGCATGCACGACGGGGCACTCGCTGGCACTGTGCGAGGGATGACCGATGTCAATGTTCGTCAGCTGGCAGTCGAGAGCGGAGCTGTCGTGAACCCACTCAGCGCGGGGTAGAGGTCGCGTGCTCATGCCGCAGCTGCCCGCAGGCAGCTGCAATGTCCCGTCCACGGCTCGCCCGAATGTGCGTGTTCACGCCGCGCTCGCGAAGGATCTCCTGGAAGCGAAGCACGCAATCGGAGTTGGGACGCTGGAAGGGCATCCCCCTCACTTCGTTGTATCGGATCAGGTTGACATTCGCGTGGATGCGCCGCGCATGCTCCGCAAGTTCTTCGGCGTGTTCGGCTCGATCGTTGACCCCCCCGAGCAGGATGTACTCAAGCGTGATCTCACGCCCAGTTCGGCGGAACCACTCATCGCAGGCGTCGAGCAGTTCTTCAATCGTGCTGAAGTCCGCCCAAGGGATGATGTTGCGTCGTATCTCATCATTCGGCGCATGCAGGCTCAGAGCAAGTGTCACTGGTAGCTCGAAGTCGCAGAAGCGGCGGATGGCGGTTGGCAATCCAACCGTCGACACCGTGATTCGGCGCGCGCTGATACCGAAGCCCCACTCTGCATGCAGGCTGCGGATGGCGTCCGACACCGCGCTGAGATTCGCCAGCGGTTCACCCATTCCCATGAACACCACATGTGAAATGCGCTCGACTGCATCAAGCGTGGAGAGGTGAAACACTTGTTCGATGATCTGTCCAGCGGTGAGATTGCCCTCCAGGCCGCCGATCCCTGACGCACAGAATCGACAGCCAACAGGGCACCCGAGTTGGCTTGAAATGCAGGCAGTGCGGCGTGAATCTGCAGGGATCATCACGCACTCCGTCTGCCGACCCGATGCGACGGGCGTCGCGTTCAGCACGGGGAGTGCCGTGGGGGCCGCTGTGGTCGGCCCGTGTTCCCACGCCATCAATAGTTTCTGAGTGCCATCGGAAGCGACGCGGTGATCGATTCGCTGCGCGGTCGTGAATCGCATCGACTGTGCAAGCAGATCGCGGTTGCGCTTCGAGAGATTTGTCATCTGCATCGGATCTGCGCACGCCTTTCGATAGACCCAGTCCAAGATCTGATCGGCGTTGTGGCGCTGCATTCCGCGTTCCGTGCACCACTCGCGAAGCGTGGTGCGCTGCAGGGCAAAAAGGTGCGGCGCATCTCGGTCGATCGCAGGCGACGGCGCAGGTTCGCCGTGGCTGCCCGCCGACGTAGGTGCAATCTCACTCTGCGTCAGCGAGCGCTGGTCAGGTCTATCGGACTGGTTGGTCAAGGTGCAACCGCCACGCCCTGCACCGTGAGGTCGACAATGCGGAATGGGATGTTGTGTGCACTGAACCACTCGCGCAGTCGATTCCCTTCGTCGCCGCGGACAATGCGGCGTCCCTCAGGGTCGACGCCGCGCTCACGCATCAGTGACTTCAAGCTGCCCGGCAGACCGAACTCCACTTCCTCGTGGCGCACATCATGCTGTTCGACCTCAGCGCCGTAACTGCGTACGAGTTCCTCAATGAGATCGTGCACAAGATCCTCGGGCGCGCTTGCGCCGGCCGTCACAAGGAGTGTTTGGACCCCATCAAACCACTCGCGCTTCAACTCGCTGCGGTCATCAATCAGTCGCGCGGGGGTTCCCATGTTCATCGCAATCTCAGTCAGTCGAACGGAATTTGATGAGTTCGAACTGCCAACAACGAGCACCAGGTCGCACTGCGGGGCGATGGCACGCACCGCGGTCTGACGGTTCGTGGTGGCGTAGCAGATGTCGCTCGCAGGCGGCTCCTTGATCTGGGGAAAGGCGCGCTTGAGCGCTTCGATGATGACGCCCGCATCATCGAGTGACAGGGTCGTCTGCGTCAGATAAATGAGTTTTTCTGGATCGCTCACTTTCAGCGATGGGATATCGGCTGGACTTTCGACCACCTGCATGACTTCAGGGGCCTCGCCCAGCGTGCCCACGACCTCCTGATGATGTCGGTGACCGACGAGCAGGATCTGGAATCCCTTCCGTGCGTAGCGAATCGCCTCCGCGTGCACCTTCGTCACTAGCGGACAGGTGGCATCGACTGACAGCAGCCGCTTCGACTGTGCCAATTGACGAACGGCGGGACTCACGCCGTGCGCGCTGAAGACCACGATGGAGCCATCGGGAACTTCATCGACCGATTCCACGAAGCGCACACCTCGCCGTTGGAATCGCTGCACGACGTGCCTGTTATGCACAATCTCGTGGTAGACAAAGATCGGCTCATCGGGGCAGATTTCAAGGAGCTGATCGACCACATCGATCGCCATGTAAACGCCCGCGCAGAAGCCGCGTGGATTCGCCAGAATGATCTTCATCAGAGCCAGATCATATCCAAGCCTCCACTGAACTCCGCGGTACGCTTGGATCGGCATGGGATCGACAAAAGCCGACCGCACGCTCGAACTTGGGCGCTATGGACCAGGGTTTGATTGCATGTGCACACTGTCGGAGGCGCAGGCGTGGTGCATGCGGCTCGCACGGGGGCACGGTGAGAACTTCAGCGTGTTGAGTGGATTCGTCCCAAGCGCGCTCTTGAATGACTTTGCGGCCGTGTACGCGTTCTGTCGGTGCGCCGACGATCTTGGCGACGAGTGCGGATCGAGCGAGCGGTCGACCGCTCTTCTGGCCTGGTGGCGCTCAGGCACGGAAGCGATGGGGAGCGGGCGCTCATCACATCCCGTCTTCACGGCACTCGCGCCAGTCGTAGCGAGGCATGCGATGCCGCTGAAGCCATTCCTTGATCTCATCTCAGCCTTCGAGAGGGATCAACATGTCTCGCGCTACTCGACATGGGATGAACTGATCGGCTACTGCCGACTCAGCGCAGATCCTGTTGGACGAATCGTGCTCATGTTGCTCAATGAGTCACGCGATGAGTCCGCGCTCGCGGCGAGCGATTCCATCTGTACAGGACTGCAGCTGGTGAATCACTGGCAGGATGTGCGGCGCGATCTTCTGGAGCGCGGCCGTATCTATCTGCCTGCGGAGTATTGGCAAGGGGAACTGTTCGTCGAGCGACTCTCGTTGACGTGTCAGCGCGGGTTCGCGCCCGATCGAGAGTTCCTCGGTGCGTACCGTGCAACGATCCGCGCGCTGTCGGAGCGGACATGGCCGCTCTTGGAGTCGGGTGGGGAGCTGCTCGCACAACTGCAGCCAAAGCATCGACCTCTGATCTGGTTGTTCCGCGAGGGCGGGATTCGGACCCTGCAATTGATCGAGTCATGGAACTTCGAGACCTGCCTTGCGCGCCCGAAGTTGACGGCATGCACGAAGGTGCGTCTCCTGCTGCAGGCACGCTGGAGTTCTCTGCGTGCCGTCCGATCCGGACATCGGGAGGCGCACGCAGCATGAGTGCAGCCACTGGGACACTGCTGCTGACGGAAGACCTGCGCGATGCGGTTGAGTACTGCCGCGAAGTGACACGCACGCGCGCCGCGAATTTCTATTGGGGGCTTCGTTTGACACCCGAGCCTCAACGCTCGGCGATGTACGCGATCTATGCGTGGATGCGCGAGGCAGATGACATTGTCGATGGCGCGTCGGCCGCGAACGATGCTGCACAATCCATTCAAGCATTCCGTGGTCACACCCGTCTTGCACTTCTCGGCGAAGTGGCAGAGCCAACATCGCTGTGGCGTGCACTTGCGGCGGTTGCGCGTGCGTATCCGCTCGTCATGAGCGACTTTGAGGCGATGATCGATGGTCAGATTGCCGACCTCCGTCCGCAGCGGTTGCAGCGTGAGACGGAACTCCGCCAGTACTGCGAGCAGGTCGCCAGTTCCGTTGGGCGTGTGTGCGTCCGTGTGTGGGGATACCAAGGCAAGGACGCACTTGCCCTGGCATCCGAGCGGGGAGTCGCGTTCCAGATGGTGAATGTGATCCGTGATGTCGCGGAGGACGCGCGGATGGGACGCGTTTACATCCCTCAGGAGCGCTTCGATGATGCGGGTGTCGATCTCGATGGCCTGCTGCATTGGCGGGAACCATCGCGTTGCCTGGCACTGATCGAGGGGATGATCAAGGCCGCCCGTGATCGGTTCGAGGCGAGTACGCCGCTCGAGTCCATGATCGAGCCAACATGTCGTCCAACGCTTCGTGGGCTGACGGGCATGTACCGCGCACTGCTTGAGCGAATGGCAGCAGATCCCGAGCGTGTCGTGCGCCAGCGCGTGTCAGTACCGACGCTGCAGAAGGCGCTTGTCATCTTTCGGGCGCGGCTTGCGGGCAGGCGTTGATGGGACCTCCGATCGTCATCGTTGGTGGGGGGCTTGCCGGACTCGCTGCGGCAGTACGCCTGACGGAGGCGGGACGCGAAGTCGTGCTGCTCGAGTCGAAGCGAAAGCTGGGCGGTCGCGCCACGAGTTTCATCGACCCTCGCAGTGGTGAAATGCTGGACAACTGCCAGCATGTTCTGATGGGCAGTTGCACGAACCTGCTCGATCTCTACGGTCGGCTTGGTGTGCTCGATCTGATCGAGTGGCACCGCACCATCTGGTGGGCAAACCCACCAAGTGATCCAGATGAGATGACACCAGGGCGATTCCCTGCACCCGCGCATTTCACTCGTAGTTTCCTTCGGATGCGATTCCTTGGGCTTGAGGACAAGCGTGCGGTCGCCCGTGCCATGTGGCGGCTCATTCGTCTTGGGCGAGAGGGTCGCGAACGCTGGAAGGGAAGGTCATTCGGTGCATTCCTTGATGAGACACGGCAGACAGAACGGGCACGGTCGCACTTCTGGGAGCCCGTCATCATCAGCGCATGCAACATGCCCTGCGCGAGGACGGAAGCATCACTGGCCATGTATGTCTTCCAGGCAGGATTTCTGCAGGATTCGTGGAGCCCCGTGATGGGGCTGTCGGTGCGACCGCTCGTCGAACTTTACGATCCCGCGCAGCAGTTCATCGAGTCGCGTGGTGGAGCAATGCGACTGGGTGTGAGCGCACTCGCCATCTCGTTCAATGGCACTCGTGTCAGCGGCGTCGTGACAGATGAGGGATTGGTTGAAGCGTCGTCTGTGATCGCTGCGGTTCCGCCTGATCGGCTGGCCAAACTTTGCTCGGACACCTTGACGAGTGCAGACACGCGGCTCGGACGTCTCGACGAGATCACCTTCAGTCCAATTCTGGGCGTGCATCTCGCGTTTGATGCGCCGATCATGGAGACGCCCCATCTGGTGTTGCCCGGCCGCGATACGCAGTGGCTGTTTCGAAAGGACAGCGACGCACAGGGACGCCAGCGTGTCCATGCAGTGATCAGTGCCGCCGATTCGTGGATGGACCTTGATGAGAGGTCGATCGTTGAGCGTGTGATGCACGATGTGCACTGGGCGCTTCCTCGCGCGCGCGGACTGCAGCCCGTTGCCTTTCGGGCGGTGAAGGAGAAACGCGCAACCTTCGCGGCTGTTCCGGGGATCGATGCGCTTCGTCCCAGAGCGCTTCGCGACGGCGTTCGTGGTGGCGTGGACAACCTGTTCCTTGCTGGTGACTGGTGCGCAACGAGTTGGCCAGCGACCATGGAAGGGGCCGTTCGCAGCGGTTATCTCGCGTCTGCAGCGGTGTGTGGTAGGTCTGGTGATCGGCGCGATGATGCGCTCGTGCCCGATGTTCCCGCTGCGCCACTTTCCCGCTGGCTCGGTCTCTGAGGGCAACGAGAGGAGCAGTACGGTGCCGGCCTCAACAGATCCAGTGGCTTGCACGGCGTGGTGTTTGGCACGAGCACGCGAACTCGGCTTTGCAGCTGCAGGTGTCTGTGATGCGTCGCCGAGCAAGCGAAGCGGTGAGCTGCGCGCATGGCTCGACGGGGGGCGGCACGGGCCGATGGACTGGATGCGGGCGCATGTTGATGTACGAGTCGATCCCGCCCGCATCGTGCCTGGAACACAGAGTGTGCTGGTCGCCGCGGCGAGGTACCACGATGGTCGGCCGGATACGAGGTATACGGAGGAGGATGTTGGCGGCACGGCTGTGCTCGGTCGGGTGGCGCGCTATGCACGCGGTCCCGATTACCACCGTGTGATGAAGCGGCGGCTGCGCACGCTGCAGCGGGAACTGGAGGCTGCGCTGCCAGGGACTCGTGGAAAGGTGTGCTGCGACATCGAACCAGTCCCTGAGCGTGAACTGGCTGAGCGTGCTGGCATCGGACGCATCGGAAAGAACACTCTTCTCATTGCCGATGGACTTGGCTCGTGGACCGTTCTTGCTTCCTACTTCACCACGGCACGGCTCCAGCCGACGCCAAGAGCGGACGACAATGATCCATGCGGAACCTGCACTCGCTGCATCGATGCTTGTCCCACCGGAGCGATTTCACCGTGGAGTGTGGATGCAGCTCGCTGCATCACGACGGTCACGATCGAACAGCGGTCGTTGCCAGAGCCCCAAGTCGCTTCGAAGGTTGGCGATTGGTTGTTCGGGTGTGACATCTGCCAAGAAGTGTGCCCGCACAACCAACCGACGAGGCATTCGCGGCGGCAGGGGGTGGATCAAGCGTGGGATGGTCGATCTGCCGCATTCCCGCTGCGCGATGTCTTGCAGTGGAATCAGGTCTCTCGGCGTGCCGCGATGGGCGCGAGTGCGTTAACGCGCGTCCATGCTCCGCAAGCGAGGCGAAATGCCGTCTGGTGTGCGCTTGGCGTGCTACGCAAGAACCCGCGGGATCCGATTCGCAGCGATTTGGAGGCGATCGCGGCGGACGGCGAAGATGATCCTCAGGTGCGGCAGGCCGCAAATGCGGTGCTTGAAATGATCCGATGATTCTCTCGCTGACGAGTCGCGTGCGTCCGAGGGTTTCAGTCAGGTTTCCCGTCAGGGTTCTTGCGCGTCGCCATCGCTCGAGCCGCTCGGTGGACCGCCGCGCATACCGCCCATCGCCCTCTGCATGGCCATGCCAAGAGCGGCCTGCACTTGTGCAGCGTCGCTGATCTCTCCCGACTCGACCTTCTGTCGTACGGAGTCCATGGCACCGAGCAGCGGACCGATGATCCCCTGTGCGGCCATCAACTGCATGCGGACTTGGTCAGGCATTGCCGAGTGCGTGGCGTCCATGTCCAACTTCCATCCGTTGTCGGTCCGAGCTGCCTGCATCGTGAGCGCACCCATTTGTGAGCGGATCTCGAGCGTCGCGGCGGAGTCAGTCGCCTCGACCACGCTCACCTGTCCACCGCCGCCAAGGGCCGCCTTCATGGGACCAAGGTTGG
The DNA here is from genome assembly GCA_046080505.1 of Planctomycetota bacterium. GTDB lineage: Bacteria > Planctomycetota > Phycisphaerae > Phycisphaerales > SM1A02 > F1-60-MAGs104. The sequence goes on along the minus strand of JBJTUC010000028.1, from coordinate 58,387 downwards.
CACTTCCGAACTTGTCGCGCATCGCGACTTGCAGTGCGCCCATCGAGCGCATCGGGGCGATCAGGATGCTCGCAATCTGTCGCCCCTCGTCCGTCTCTGCGACCGTGAATTCATCGATCGCAGCCATCGCGGCGGGATCCTTGTTCGGATCGCTCATGAACGCGGCCAGTGCCTCCGCGCTGTCAAAGGGTGGCCCTGACGGTGAGGCAGTGTCCGACGGCGGCGACTTGGCATTCGCCGACGGCTCTGCCGATGTCTCCGCCTTCGCCGCCTTGGCCGTCGCTGGGGCAGCCGAGACTTCGAAGGTCGGCTTGGTGATCGACTGCAAGGCGCGCGTCACGGTCTCTCCAAGAGCACGCTTCGCTTCGGACTCGCCGCCCGACGACAGCATCGTCTGCAGTTCGGTGTACGCCTCGATTGCTGATTGGGTTGACGCCTGCGCTTTCGCGAGCCAACTGTTCGCCTTCGATTCATACTCCCCCGACTTCTTGCGCAGCGCCTCGCTTTCAGCAAGCGCATGAAGAAGCAATGCATGCTGAAATTCAGACTGTCCTTTGTTGAGCAGGGATCGCGCGATCGCCGCTTGAATCTGGAAGGAGACGCTCGACTGACCGCCAATCAACTGCGATGAGTTCCGCGCGTTCTCAAGATCCTGCTGGGAGCGCTCTGTGCAGCCCGTGAGCCCTGCATCTGCCTCCGGATCAGCGGCACTCAGCAGCTCGTCAATACGACTCCCGATCTCCGCAGCCATTTCCGCAGATGACTCGGCCGTGCGCTCGCGCAACGCTCCGAGTCGCGCGAGTGACTCCACTGCACGTTCGATGGCCTCAACGCGCGTTGCCGCGCCGGCCGCCTCTGCCGTACGGACCCGAAGGAGCGACTGCTGAATCGCAGCTGTCGATTCCGCCGTGGATGCCTCCGCTTGGAGTGGTATCGCAAGATCGCGCTGCTGCGCTGCTTCCTCCGCGATCTGTGTGATCTCGCCTGGCCCCGCACTTGCGGCGCGCTGCCGAATCACCTCTGCTTCGTCAAGCAGTTCCTGCGCACGCGCGAGAGCATCTGCGCCCGCTGCCTGCAGTGTTGCAACCTGAGCCTCCAACTGCTCTCGCTGATCATCCAACTCCGATCGAGCCGCAGACGCGTCCGACAGATATGACCCAAAATCACCTGCGGCGGTGTCGTTGCTCGCGAGGGAAGCGGCAAGGTGCAACTGATCAAGGACAGAGAGAAGTCCCGCGGCAACACTTCGGGCAGCACGGTTCTCGCTCTCCAACTGATCCGCGCGCCCGATCTCGAGCAAAGCCGCCTGTGTGAGGGCGCCAGATGCGAGGCCAGCCGCAGCCTGCTTTTGAGCGCCCGTCGCGTTCGACAAGCGGGAAAGGTTCGACCCAGCAGACCGCAGTGTCTCCGCCGCCGCGACTCTATCGGTGCTCGCCAGTCTCGCGGCCTGAGCAATCTTGGCGCCGCCCTCACGAATCTGTCGCTCGGTGCGATCGCGTTCAGCGATCTGTGGATCCTCGCAGCCGATCGTCAGGCACGTCGCCACAAGGGTCGTGAAAAAGCCAAGGAGTGCGCGCGTCATGGAAGCTTGTGAGTGTACGCCCGAGCCATATCAACGAGATGGTTCGTCCTGATCCGCATTACTGCCCGGGGGGGGCAGGCGGAAGTCGGGTGGCTCATAGTCGACTGGGTAGGTCGGGCGAGGCTGATAGAGCGAACGAATCCACGCCACGGATGCGGCGAACTTCGCTTCGTTCACGCGCTTGCCGAACGCAGGTTTCCAACCCTTGACGGGCGGATGCGGAGTCGCGGTCTCATCGCTCGGCAGCGCATACTGCAGCAGCGGCGAACGCGCTGCGTCACTGAAGTCGAGCAGGGGGCGGTCACCAGTTCGGCCGAGCAGAATGTGCAACATGTTTGTCGTCGCCACTTGCATGTCGCCCCGTTCACCCCTGTGCAGGAAGAGCGACCCTCCGTCGGGACCTCCGTGGCATCCGCTGGTCGCACAGTTGGGGATCAGCCAACTGTCATGCACATCGCGGCGGAAGCGCAGCATCGACTCGGGCTCCGTGAGAACGCGAATCCGCGGGTAAAAGTCTCTCGCCTTGAGATCAAATGCGAGCCGAACAAGTCGGAGTGGGTCTCCTTCAGCCAGAGCAGTCTGCTCGGCGGCGTCTGGTGGAACCCGCGGATTCGATGCATGATCCGCAAAAAGCTGCCGTGCATCCGCTGGTGCGATGGCGATGCGTGGCGGCCTGTCAAAGTCAATCTCGTAGACCCGAATGAGATTGATTTCCGCATCACTCAGGAGGCGCAGGCCGCTCATGTCGAATGCTGGGCTGGCATCCTTGGTCTCCTTCTTCACATCAGCATCGGCGCGTCTTGTTGCCGCAGCGGCCCTTCCAGCATCGAGTTTCAGTTGTGAGCGCACCCGCTTGAGCAGCGCGACCGCCTCGGGCAACTTGCTTGCCTCAACGAGCGGTACAAGTTCCTGCTCCGCGAGGGAGTACTTGCGCTGTGAGACGAGCCAGTCACAAAGCGCAAGCCGACGCACGTGATCGTCGGGATCGATCGACTCGCGCAGCAACTTGTACTGTTCGTCAAATGGTCGAATGAGCACCACGCGGTACACCGCCTCACGCGGAATGACGCGTGGGGTATCGCCGATCACATGTCGTACTTCATCGAAGTCATCTGCGGCCAGTTGCACGCGACGAACACCTCCATCACGGAGGTACACAAGCGCAGGCGCGGGTGATGTCACCTCCACGAGAGTGATGACGTCGATCACAAGATCCTTGTTGAACTCTGTTCGCTTGCCGTCCCGCTCAATCACGAGCCGCGTCTCATCCTCGGTGATCACCGTTCCGCCGACCCCAGACTTGCGGTCAACGATCACGTGGACTCGACGGGTCGCCTTCGAGTCGGTCTGCGCAGTGGGGACGGCGGACTCTCCCTGCCATGACGGGTTGGTCAAGATCAGTGAGACAAGAAGCAGAAGCGCATTCATCGGCATGGCACTCTCACACGGGTATCACTACGGCAGGGGTGTGATTTCAAGTTCCTTCGGGCGGCTCACGGTCGTGCGCCACGTCACCAGCAGGCCGTCCTCTCCCGCACGGGTGGGCGGTACGGCAAGATCCCAGCGAAGCAATCCGAGCGGTGCAGAAGCCGCGAGGTAGTCACTTGCCATGGAAAGTTGTGGTTTGGCATCCTCGACTCGGACTTCAATGCGGTCACTACCGCTCACGGGCCTTCGATCGATGAGTTCCATGTCGATCGTTCGTCCACTGCCGTTCATGATTGACACGCGATAAGACGAGACCGTATCGATCCCGCCACCGAACAGCCCCGACTGGCGGTCGACTCGCTCCACCTCCTCGCGTCGGACAGTCACGGAGGGATCGATGCCGAAAAACACGGACACCTCTGCATTGGGCGCGGCACCGTCGAAAAGAGTCGATCCAACGAAGTCGCTGCCGACAAAAGCCGAGCACTTTCCCCGTAAAAGATTGAAACTACTGCCGTTCACGATCGTCGCGCGAAGGAATACGCCCTCTCCCGCTACGGGCTGTGCACAGTGAACGAAGCGCGCCTTCGCATCGAAGGACGCGATGCGTGCACGGCGACTCGCCTCGCCATCACTGACTGCATCGAAAGGAAGCGCGATGGTGTACGTCACGGCCGGACCACTCCCGCCAATCCGCGCATCGGAAGAGAGCGAGATGGCATCAGCGGCGGATCCGATCCTGCCCGCCAAATCGGATGGCGCAGAGTCCGTTGCAAGTTCCACTGCCTCGGACATTTCCACAGGTGCGGCGACGCCAGATCGCGCGATGGGGCGCATCGGTTGCAGCACATCCACTCGCCATGGAGTCACAGTTGGAGGTGCGGCTGCCCGTGATGGCTTGGCCGTGGAAAGCGCCAATTGAACGCCCTTCCAATCCTCGCCCGATGCCTGTACCACGCGCGCATCAAAATCGACGCGCACCGATCCCGCGGATTGATCTGCGCGCACCGAGTACGTTGGCTCCCACCCGGCCCGCTCCACCAAGTATGAGAGCCGAACGTCCGCGCTCGTACTCTCCGTGACGGCGACCACGACTTCCGCCGATTGCATTGAACTGCTCATCGAACCGAGTTGCTGTTGTCGGGATACCGCGGCATCCCGCTGTGCAAGCAACGCATCCGCCTGCTGTTCGGCTGCACGAAGCGCCAGCGAGATCCGTGTCTGCTGTTCCGTTGTCCACTTGAGGAGCGCCTCGAGTCTCGGGATGTCGAGCTGTGAGGTTCCCGCGGTCGCAGTCGCATCTGTGGTGGCGCGAACGCCAATAAGTTCGATGCGGCGCTGATCTGCGCGAAGTCCAGACAAGGTGTCCTTCGTTTCAGCCAGTTCGCGGTCGATCCGTTTGATCTCCGCATCGATCGCCTGTGCTTCAGCCGTGGTGGGTGACTCCACAGCGCTCTGCGCCAAATAGTCGACCGACAAGATCCGTCCCACGGACGATTTCGCCTCGATGGTCTCTGGCTGTACGGATGCAGGGAGTTGGGCAAAGCGAAGCCTCCACACACCCGAAGTCAGTGTGACCGTCGCCTTGCGGGTGACGGCAGCGCGACCTTGGTAGAGCAGAACCGATTCGACCCGTGCGTCACAGGTTCTTGTCGACTCCAACTCGGGTACGGTCGCGACAACTTGAGCATGACCAACGGGAAGTGGAAACAAGAGTGCCACGGCAGCAAACATCAGTCGACGGCATGCCGAGCTCATGAGTCGGAATCCAAGAGTGCAGCGCGCGTTCCTGCGCGCTCAAGCAGCATCGCGATTTCCGACGCACCAGCAAGCCCGCTCGATCGGACCTGATCCACAAGCGAGCGAATGTCGCGTGACTTCTGCAGGTAGCGGAGCGAAACAGACGCAACGGCATCACTGTCCATCGACGCGAAGAAGTCGATGCCCTCGCGGTAGACCAGACGGCTCGCCACGCTCTTTGCCACCATCCACTCCAGATACGGAACTGGCAAATCTGAAAAAATGCGCTCACCGCAGGTGCGGTGCAGTTCCGGCGGCAAATGGCGCAGCACGACTTCACGAAACAGATCGCCGTGCTCTCGGCGCCACGAGGCCACCGCAGGTTTGATTGCATCGGCGCCCGAGTTGATCGCACGCGAGAGGCGTGTCGAAAGCTCGGACAGTGGTACCGACGGATGGCGCCTCGACTCGGCGAGCAGAATGACCGCCTCGGCCTGCGCGATCTCACGAAGCCGCGTGAGCACCTCCTCGACATACCGCGGCTTGATCGCCAGAAACTGCGCCTCGTTCATCAGCATGCTCGATGCGATCTCGAAACTTGAGCAGATCACACCGCACTTGTTCGCGCTCGAGTCCTTGAAGATCGTCGTGCCAGCTTCGGTCAGCAGATTGCGCGCTTGCGGCGTCAGGAAGAGGTTCGCTCCTTCCACAATCAATGGGCTCGATGGGCGTCCATCAGGCTGCAGGTACTCGCGCCAGTTCCGCTCGTTGATGGTGGCTGGACGCCCGCCGCCAGGAACAAATGCATCCGCCACGAGCCGATTATGAAGCGAGTTGCGAAGTTGAATGCCCTCAAGAGTGTCGGCTGAAACGACTCGTCCCTGAGAGGACAGCCGAGAAGGATTGAAGTGCGCGATGGCAAGTCCCGCATGAAAGAGCCGCATGAGTTCAGCATGATCAAGTCCGTTCGGATCTTCGCCGACACCGCTGCCGTCCGCCACTCCAATGATGCATGCGTTCTGCCCATAGTCGCGAGACAGAATCCGCATCATGTTGCCTGCCACATCCCCATCGGGCCCACCCGTGATCTTGACCGTGAAGCGCCGCTTCGCGGGGTCGATGCCGCGCGCGAGTAGTGCAGTACGCAGAAAAACATTGACGCCTTCACTCGTGACGCCGAACTCCTTGTGGTTGATCCCTCCATTCGGCTTTGAACTCATGAATGCGTTCGCCAGCGGATAGCAGCGGGTTGCGGCGCGATCCACGATCCAGTCGATATGTGCGGGGGTGATGTTCTCGTCGGGACCGAGATAAATGAACTCATCGAATCCCAGCAAGTCGACCACCAGCCGGCGCGTTGCAGGCTCTGGCGTAATGAGGTCGAGGATGCCATCCACGAATGCCTTGACGCATCGCGTGGGTTCCGCCGGTGGCTCCAGAACGATGGCGGCCTTTGCGCCGCCCTCAGGGATGTCCTTGTTCTTCAGCTGCTGTGCGAAGGAAAGCCCGTACACCTCGTCGTAAAGCCGCTCGGACTCGCGGTCGTACAGCACTGCCGTACTCGGCTTCACGATTCGTAGCCCGCCGCGAGCGATCTCCTTGAAGCGAACATGGAAGCCGTGGAAGCCGCGGCCGTAGACATAGAAGACGCCAAACGGGAGTTCTGGTCGTGTCGGCCCCTGCAGCAGTTCTGGAGCAAGACGAAGCGTCAAGGAGAAACGATTGGGAACAAACAAGTTCGTTCGCAGCGTTGCACGAATCGCATTCAGGAGTGCTTCAAAGATGTCGCGTGCATCATCCGAGTCGCCAAGCGCAGCGATGCGTGTCGCCAGTTCCGAGGCGCGGAGGTCAAACGCATGTGCCGACAGCGGCTGCGAAGGGTCGAATCTCGCCTGGAAGACCTCCAACAGTGGCTTCGTCAGTGTGGCGTGTGCCGCGAGTGCATCAGTGACGCGTTCGCGGGTGAACGCCAAGGGATCCGACGGCACCAACATGTGGCGAACCAGATCGGCAAAGGCTGCCACCAATTCCCCCTCTGGCACCGTGAATGTCGGGTGGCGTTCCACGAACTCGATGACGCGGAAGTCAAGCCACTTCACGCGCAGCAGTTCCTCGCGCAGTCGCAGCCAGCGTGGATCGTCGGACTCGATGCGCGTTCCGGTGGCCCACTGCGCGATAAAGGCGATGAATGTCACACGCCCCGCATCCCCATCTCGCGCCACATCGAGATGCGCACGAACAACGCTCGCGTCATGGCGCCGCAGCACGCGAGCCGCGCGCTCAAGCATGGTGCGCGTACGAGCGTTCGACACGGCAAGCGTGATACGCGCGACGGTCGGATCATCTTCCGTTTCAAGTGAGATGGTTGGCAACTCTGTGCCGCTCACCATGCGGAAGAGTTCAAAGTGCCGACACATCCGCAGTGGAGTGAGCGTGAGCAGATAGCGGGATGAGCAGCCAGCGAGATATCGGCGAAAGTCCCCACCGACGATCGTTGGGTGGTGCAAGGCCGCGTACTCCACAGCCGCATCAATCGCAGCACACTGGCGGGTTTGCGTCGGATCAAACGGTTCCTGTTCACCAAACTCGAAGGTGTCTATGATGAGCGAACCATCGCGGGATGTGTGAATCTTGGCAGCGCGAAGGGATGCATCGAGCGGCAACTCGCGCACGACTTCCGCCAGAATCCCGGTCCGATTGCCCGACCGAATGGCAGTGATGGATGCCCCGTCGCTCGATCGGAATGTGGTATCCACCGGACGCCCCGATGCACGTGCCGCCAAGATGGCGCGCAGGTGCGCACGCTGTGCAGCGGGAGGGGTGTCGAGGAAGTACATGCGAGGCATGTTGTCGACGAACCATGGCACCAGTTCGGCGGCGATGGAGCGGAACTCGCCGCAGAGGTCGTCCAAGAGTGTGTCCTGCGCCGGCACCGCTGAATCGCCAGTTTCAGTTGATCGAACTCCCTGCATGGCGTAAAACTACCCGTTCTGGTGCCGAACTGGGAATGGTCACTCGATGAATGCGATCCTCATAGGGAATTTTGATGGAGTGCATCTTGGGCATCAGGCACTTGTCCATGCGGCGCGGCGGGAGCCGAATATCGATTGTGTGATCGCCGTCACCTTCGATGCACATCCACGAACGCTGCTTCGCGGCGGCGCACCACCGCTGCTGACGCTCCCCGCCGAGCGCTCGCGCCTGTTGCACGAGGCGGGGGCGACTCGGGTTGAGTCGCTGCGGCTCGATGATGGGCTGCTTGGGCGTTCACCTGAAGATTTCGTGGAGTGGCTTCAGAAGCGCATTCCGTTTGGACTGATCGTGGAGGGTGCGGACTTCCGCTTCGGTCGTGCTCGGAGTGGTGATGTGCACACATTGCAGACAGTCGGCGCGCGTCTTGGATTCCGAACGCTCGTTGCTGAGCAGGTCGAAGTCAGTCTCTCGGACGGCAACATCGTGGCGGCACGGAGTTCGCTGATTCGGTGGCTGCTTGAGCGTGGGCGCGTGGCTGACGCGGCGCGGGTTCTTGGTCGGCCCCACACAGTCGAAGGGCCCGTGGTGCGTGGCGCGCAGCGCGGACGCGGACTCGGCTTCCCGACCGCCAACGTTGATCCATGCGGCATCATGCTCCCTGCTGACGGCGTGTACGCCGTGGAAGTGACGAGCGAACAAGGTGATGCGTGGCGCGGCGCGGCAAGCATCGGCAGCAACCCGACCTTCGGTGAACAGCCACGAACGCTCGAAGTACACCTGCTCGGGGTGGCTTCGTCACTCGATCTGTATGGAAAGATCATCCGTGTGCAGTTTCTTCGGTGGATTCGGGGCATGGTTCGGTTCGACTCGGTCGAAAGCCTCGTCGAACAGATGGCGCGCGACTGCGAGAAGGTGGGAGCATGAGCGGCTACACATCGACCGCGACGATTGCGCAGATCGCGCAGCGTCTCCGTGGCGCAAAGCACATTGCTGTTGTCACGCACGCGCGCCCTGATGGAGATGCGGCTGGGTCGGTCTTGGCCGCTGTGCGTGCGCTGCGAACCGTGGGCTTGCGCGCGGATGGATTCTTCTGTGGATCCGTGGATCCGAACATTCAGGCACTCGCGCGCGCAGGGGAAACCGTGCATGGCAATCCGCCCACCATGGATGCGGACATCGATCTTGCGCTTCTCGTCGATACGGGTTCTTGGAATCAGGTCGAGCCACTCGACGGATGGCTGAAGTCCATGGCAGGACGCGTCGTCGGACTCGACCATCATGGGCGAGGCGATCCGATCGCCAGCGATCGAGTGATCGACACATCGGCAGCCGCCGCCACGCAGCTTGTCGCTCAACTTGTGGAGGCGCTCGGCGTCGACCTGAAGAAGCACGGTGGCAGACATTCCATCGCCGAGGCGCTGTTCACGGGACTTGCCACGGATACAGGTTGGTTTCGATTCCAAAGCGTCACTCCCGCCGTGCTCGCGCTTGCCTCGCGGCTGCTCGACGCTGGAGTCGACCATGTTCACCTTCATCAGCTACTCGAAGAGAACGGCAGACCTGCTCGCCTCGGCATCACCGCGCGCGCGTTGTCGTCGGTCACGCTGCACCGAGAGGGACAAATCGCCATCATGCTGCTCGGAGGCAGTGATTTCACCGCCACGGGTGCCGGCAGTGATGACATCGGCGGCATCGTCAACATCCCGCTCACCATCGGCGGCATCGAAATGTCCTGTCTTTTGAGCGAGCAATCGCCCGGAGTCACCAAGTGCAGTTTCCGCAGTAAGCCCACGGCAGAGGGGCGGGCGAGCATCGATGTGAACGCATTCGCAGCGCAGTTCGGTGGCGGGGGTCATGTGCAGGCTGCAGGTGCTCGCATTGCGAAACCGCTCGCGGAGGCACGGGCAGCCGTGGAATCGGCGCTCCATGCGCTCGTCGTTCAGGAGCACTCATGACGGTGGAGTACGCACTCCTTCGTGCCGCATTGTCATTCGTTCTGCTGCTCTGCAGCGCGTGCGGGGGCGGCAGCGCACCCGCGCCCAGCGAGCCGATCACCGTTCAACTCTCTGTGCGGGGAATGCACTGCGGCGGCTGCGTTGCGGCCATCACTGCGGAGGCGCGCGAAGTGGATGGTGTGGAATCGATCGATGTATCGCTCGAGCGGCACGCGGCCACGCTGCGCGTGCGAGATGAGCCAACGGCTGCAGAGGTCATTCGTGCAATTGAGTCGCTCGGTTACCGAGTGACTCGTACCGCAGTTCAGGACGATGGGTTGGCAGTTCCGCCCACGCCCGCGGCGCCACTGTCACGCGGGGGCTGACAGCACCCCGCGAGAGCGGGGGCGACACACAGCAGCGCGGGCAGCACGACAACGCTTGTCAGCAGCGTGCCGATCGACCCCACAAGGATGAGGCAGCCCAGCGATTGAAGTCCGCGGTGCGATGCAAAGAGCAGGGTGCCAAAACCGGCTGCGGTTGTCACCGCACTCATGAGCACCGCGCGTCTTGTCCACATCCAAGCGAGCGGATCACCACCCTCGCGCGCACGGTGCAAGATGTGAACGGCACCATCCACTCCAAGGCCCACAAGCATCGGTACCCCGAAGAAGTTTGCCAGGTTGAGTGAAACCCCAAGTGCACCCATGCAGCCGAATGTCCAGAGCAACCCAAGAAGCAGGATGCCGATCGCCACAGCGGTTGCTCGGATGCTCCGCAGATCGATCCACACAAGGGCGGCGACACTGCCGAGGGACCAGAGAGACATCGTGATGAATGCATTTCGCATGTCAATCAGCGACTCGTGCACGGTGAATGGAACGCCCGTCGCACGCCCATCGATCCGCGTGAGCGCTGCAGTAAATGCGGCAAGTGGCGTTGGCTCCCAGATGTCTTCCTCGGGCAGCAGCGATACAAGGTATGTACCGCGCGGGCTCATGAGCCGATCACGAAGCGCGATCGGGATCGCCTCCCTCTGCGATGCAGCCGCACCCTGCGCCATGTAGCGAAGGGCACGCGCCGCACGACTGGCGTTCTCATGCGCATCGGAAGCGGTCTTGGCCGCCCCCGCCGAGTCCCGCAGTTCGGCGCCGAAAGTGCGCAAGCGGTCTGCTCTCTCGCGCAGTGGTGCCAAGTCATCCGCACTCGCGCCAAGCGAGCCAAGCGTCTGAAGGCGTTCGAGACTTGCGAGTGCTGCCGCTGTTGCCCGCTCGAGCACTGCCACCCGCTGGTCTGTGGTTGCCGTACAGGGCGGGGGCTCCGCAGCACATGCTGCCGAAAAATCGCTGCGCATTTGCGCACGTTCGGGCGTGTCAGGTGGCATGACATCTCGGATGCTCAGTGTGCGCCCAATGGTGGGCTCACTCGCCGCCATAGCCCGAACACGATCGACAGACGCATCATCGGCGCACAGGATCGCGCCAAACCATGAAGCGCTCGTCGAGTCGGCGAGAATGCGATGTTCCCACTCGATAGACTCGAGCCCTTCCGCCTGCAGTTTCAAGAGATTGCTCTCGAACGAGACACGTGGGAGCAGCACTGCACTGACCGCGGAAACCACGAGTGTCGCCAGCAATACTCCGCGGGCGGCACGACCATGCATCGCCGGATCGCCTGAAGTGGACCTGACCTGATCCACGGGCGATCCTGCTTCGCGCCACGCCTTGTCCATGCCTGCGCGCGCAGCAAGGGTAAGCATGGCAGGTAGCACCGCGGTCATCATCAGAGCGCAGATCAGCAGACCGCTTCCTGCGATGATTCCAAGTTCGCGGAGTCCGCCGAAATCCGTGACGAGCGCGAGGTAGAACACGGCGGCACTGGTGGCTGCACCGACCCAGATCGGCACGAATCCACCGGCCATCGCACGCCGGGGCGCCAGAGAGGGTTGCACACGCCTGCGCCAATCTGCGTGGTGTGAGAGCGCATGAATGCCGTAGTCAACGCCCGCGCTGACGAGCACCAACATGAAGACAAGGCTGAGGAGATTCAGTCGACCCACGAGCACCGTAGCCACGCCATAGGTACATGCAAAGGTGAGGCCAAGTGCAAGCGCTGCGAGCATCGGCCGCAGCACGCTGCGGAAAACGGCGATCAGGAGTGCCACCACGATCAGCGCTGCGATCGCCGTGCCACGAGATGTATCTGCATTGCTCGTGGCAAGTTCATCCGCCTGCAGAACGGGTTTCCCCGTGAGCCCAATCTCGATCGACGGCTCCGATTGTCGAACACGCGCAAGGATGCCGCGTACATCGTGCAGAAGTGGTTCGATAGTCGCCAGGCTTGAAAAGTCCTTCTGCGGCTGAATCTGCACAAAGAGCATGGATCCGCCATCCGAGCGCAGATACTCGGGCGTACGCGGCGCAGCGAGTGACTCGCTTGAGGGCGGGGGACAGACCGCATCAATCAGCAGCAGCGCGCTCGCCACGCGAGCCTCCTGGTCAGCGCGCGATGCCGTCACGCCCTCGGCCACCGTTGCGGCGAGAATATTGCGGGCCTGCTCGAGCGCACAGACAGCCTCCGCATCTTTCGTTGCATGGAGCAGCGTTGGGAACGCGCCACGTGCTCGCAACAGATCTTGCAGTTGCGCGTTCGTCATGGACCACGGTGCCAGCCGCCACTGCTCGCTTGGATCGATGCGACCCACGGCATGGGGAATGCTGTCCAAAGCGGACAGTTCACTCACCAGTGCATCGACCGCACGCTTGGCACCAGCATCATCGCCGCGCGGATCAACGGCAATGGTCAGTCCCTCAAGGTCGCCGAACTCATCGAGAAACTCACGGTAGCGCACCATGAATGGTCGGTCTGGACTGATCAGCGAATCAGTGTTCGCATCGAGCGTGAGGTGTCGGAGCGAAACGAAGATGGAAAGCGCCGCGGCAATCGTTGCCACGAGCACGACCGTCCAAGGATGTTCCGTGACCCACAGCGCGAGTCGTTCAGGCCACGGCAGCGCGCCATCGGCACGATCACTCGGCGATGCTCTGGTGTTCATCCGTCTTTGCAAGTGTCCGCAACGGTGGTTTCACCGCTCATGCGCCACCATCTCGCCGCTCGACTGCGTGCGCGCAGCAAGAACGCCGTCACGCAGCACCCAGCGACCGCCCACGATCACATCGGTCGCACGTCCATGAACTTGCCAACCATCGAACGGGCAGTTGCGGCTCCGCGACTCGAATGTCTGCGCATCGATGGTCCACGCGGCGTTCGGATCGATGACTGTAATGTCCGCAGGGCCGCCAAGGCGAAGCTGCCCAAATCCCGCGTCGTCGATGCCGAGCAGTCTGGCTGGTCCGATCGTCAGCAGCGCGATCAACCGCTCCCAACCGATGGCACCGCGATCCACGAGTGCCTTGGCGTACAGCGGCAGAGCGCACTCAAGCCCGATCAACCCAAACGGCGCAGACGCAAAGTCGACCGCCTTCTCCGACGCGGAGTGCGGCGCGTGATCCGTGCCGAGAACCTCGATCGTGCCATCCACGATTCCATCGATAATCGCACGGATATCGGCATCGGTGCGCAGCGGGGGATTCACCTTCGCGTGCGTGTTCGTGTGCGTGCATGCTTCTTCCGTGAGCAGCAGATGATGCGGTGACGCCTCCGCCGAAACAAGTTCACCTGCAGCACGCGCGCGGCGCACAATGTCGACAGACCCAGCGGACGAAAGATGCTGCACGTGATATCTGCAGCGATGTGAACGATTGAGGCGGATGTCGCGCTCGATGATCACTTCCTCTGCCACGGCGGGCCAACCGCCCAGCCCCAGTCGTGCACTCATCACACCTGCATTCATCACGCCGCCCGCCGTCAGCGTCGGATCCTGACAGTGCTGCATGAACGCCTTGCCGAGCGATGCGCAAACCGCGAGCACCTTGCCCATCATCCCTGCCGACGCGACGCAGTCACCATCGTCGGTGAACGCCACCGCACCAACACCCGCCATGGCACCCATCGGCGCCAGTTGCTCACCCTTGCGTCCAACCGTGGCCGCACCAGCAACATGAACGCGCGCAAGTCCCGTCATCGCTGCGCGCATCTGTACGAACTCAACGGTGCTCGGGAGGTCGATGGCGGGAGTGGTATTCGGCATGCAGCAGACCGCCGTGAATCCACCGCACACAGCTGCCGCTACGCCAGATGCGATCGTTTCCTTGTGTTCTGCGCCGGGTTCGCGAAGATGCACATGGGGATCGATGAGTCCGGGCACCACCAACTTTCCTTCGCAGTCGATGATTGCAGCATCCGATGCATTCCCGCGCGAGCGTTCATCGGAACGAGTGATGATCGCTGCAACACGCCCATCCTCGACGAACACATCAGCGGTTTTATCAAGACCGCTCGCCGGGTCGATCACCCGTCCGCCGCGCAAGAGCAAACGTGCCATGCCTTCGCGATCCTATCGAATCGGGCGCAAAGATTGAGATCCCTCACATGGGAAATGAAATGCGGCAGGACCCGCACTGGCGAGTCCTGCCGCGAAAAACCATTGAGATTCAGACGAAAGTCAGACGCCGAATCAGCCGTTCGACTTGTCCGAGCCCTTCGACATTGGGCAGGTCGCTGGGCACGACTTCGCGCCCGAGCAATCCTTCTTGCCGCTCACGGCACCTGGCGATGCAGCGTCGGTCTTGGCGGTGTCGCAGGTCGCTGCCTTGTTCTCCTTGCAGCAAGCCTTCTTTTCAGCGCAAGACGTCGAGCAAGACTTGCCGCTCACAGCGCCGGGGGCAGTGGTGTTCTGATCACAAGTGCATGCGCCGAGCGTGAGAACAAGAGCGATTCCGAGAGTTGATGCAAAGATCTTCATTGTTGGCTCCAAGATGGGGTGGTCTGAAATGAACGCGGTCAAAGACTTCGGGCAGTGGAACACCACCCGATGACATTTATACCCCTGAAATGCCTGAAGTGCTCACCTAACATCAAAAAATGCCATCGCCAGCTATTCCGCAACTGCTAAAACGGGCGCGTGGGCTGCCAAGTGTGCCGGGCGTTTACCTGATGAAGGATGCGGCGGGGGCAGTGTTGTACGTCGGGAAGGCGCTGGTGCTGCCCGACCGAGTGAGTTCCTACTTCCTGCCGAGCACAGACCTTGGGCCACGCAAGCAGCCTCTGCTTGATCATGTAGTCGACTTCGATACGGTCGAGTGCGACAGCGAGTGGGAAGCTTTGCTGCTCGAGGCACGGCTCGTCAAGGATCTCCAGCCACGGTTCAACGAGCGCCTGCTCGATGGAAAGTCTTTCCCCTATCTCGCCGTCACGATGCGCGACGAGTTTCCCGGCGTGTTCATCACGCGGACTCCCGCCCACGAGCGCTTCAAAGGTGCGCGCATCTTCGGACCATTTCTCAGTGGAGGATCACTGCGGCACGCGGTGCAGATTCTGCAGCGTGTGTTTCAGTACCGCACCTGCGACCTCGACATCCGTTCGGAGAATCCCGCCAACAGGTCCTTCCGACCCTGTCTGCTGCACTCTATCGGGCAGTGCACAGCACCATGCGCCAATCGGATCTCGCCGAGCGCGTACCGTGAGGACATCGACCGGTTTCTGCGATTCGTCGTCAGTAAACGCAGCGCGATGCTCCGCGAGTTGCGATCGGAAATGAAGACGGCGTCCGACGGTCTGCTCTTTGAGCGCGCCGCCACGCTGCGCGATCAGATTCGTGCCATCGAGCGGCTCGATCACCGCGAACTTGGGCGCGGTGATCCCCGCAGCGACTGGGAGGGGCGCAGCAACGACTTCATCACGAACCCACTCGACGGCGTTGCTGCGCTGCAAGCTGCTCTCGGAGCGGACGCGCCAATCCGCTGTCTCGAAGCGATTGACATCGCGCATCTCGGCGGCGGTGAAACGGTCGGTAGCAAGGTGTGCTTCATCGATGGCAGACCGTTCAAGGATGGCTACCGACGGTACCGGGTGCGAACCGCGGACAACGACGACTTCATGGCGATCCGCGAGGTGGTGAGCCGTCGTTATCGAGATGCAGGTGATGGACTCGAGTTGTATCCAGATCTCGTTCTCATTGACGGCGGGGCAGGGCAACTCTCGGCCGCGCTCGAAGCGTTCGCCACGCTTGCGGTGAAGCCGCCACGAGTCATCGGTCTCGCCAAACGCGAGGAGTTGATATTCCGTGCTGGCAGTTCGGAGCCGCTGCGCCTGCCGCGAAACAGCCCTGCACTGAAGCTCTGTCAGGCGGTCCGAGACGAGGCACACCGCTTTGCGCAGCGGTACCACCATCTCCTGCGGTCGAAGCGGATGCTCGGAGACGCGTGAGTCTGGGCGAAATGTCAGGCCGGAGACGGGAGCGCGCCTGGCGGCAAATCCTCGCTCGGCTGTTGCCCAGTTCCAGGGTTCTGGGCTGCGGGGTTCTTTGGCAGTTCCCGCTTCAAGAGGTCCGCCACGGATGGCTTCTGGAAGGGCTCGCCTGCCATGATGCGATCCACATCATCCCGTGAGAGCGTTTCCACAGCAAGCAGGGCTTCTGAGATGGCAACGACCTTGTCCCAATGTTGCTCAATCAACTGCCGTGCATCGGCGTATGCACTGTCGATCAGCGTGCGAACCTCCTGATCGATCACATGCGCCGTCTCGGGCGAGTAATCCTTCTCTGGGATGAACATGTCTCGCTCATCGGACCCGCCGTAGTTGACGAATCCAAGTCGGTCTGACATGCCCCACTGGAGCACCATGGTGCGCGCATAGGCGGTCGCCATGCGGATATCCATCGATGCGCCGCTTGAAATGTCGCTTGTCTTCTTCTCTTCAGCGATGCGCCCGCCGCACAGCACCCGCATCGTGGCAAGGAGATGCCGCCGCGAGTAGCCGTAGCGGTCCTTCTCCGGGAGGCTGAAGGTGGCGCCCATCGCCTGCCCACGCGGAATGATCGTGACTTTGTGAAGCGGATCCGCGTCCTTCAGCAGAACCTGCAGCAGCGCATGCCCAGCTTCGTGGTACGCAGTCGCCACACGCTCTTCTTCCTCGATCTTGCGGCTGCGATTGGCGCGGCCGAAGCGCACCTTGTCGCGCGCCTCTTCGAGATCGGACATCTCGATCGAGTCCTTTTCGGCCATGGTTGCGATGATCGCAGCCTCGTTGATGATGGCTGCAAGATCCGCGCCGCTGAACATCGGCGTCCCGCGCGCAAGCCTCTCCAGATCGACGTCTGCGCCGATCTTCACTTTTCGCGCGTGGACGGCGAGAATCTGTCGTCGTCCGCGAAGGTCGGGCAGCGGAACGGCGACCTGACGATCAAAGCGGCCAGGGCGAGTCAACGCAGGGTCAAGCACATCGGGACGATTCGTCGCGGCGATCACAATGACTTGATCGTTCGCCTCGAATCCATCCATCTCGACAAGGATCGCGTTCAGCGTCTGCTCCCGTTCGTCGTGACCGCCCGAGGAAAAGCCGCCGCCTCGGCGACGACCCACGGCATCAATCTCATCGAGGAAGATGATGCAGGGCGCGTTCTCCTTTGCCTGCTTAAAGAGGTCGCGAACGCGGCTCGCACCGACGCCGACGAACATTTCCACGAAGTCCGACCCGGAGATCGAAAAGAAGGGGACATCTGCCTCGCCCGCGATGGCCTTCGCGAGCAGCGTCTTGCCGCAGCCGGGTTGCCCGGAGAGAAGAACGCCCCGTGGAATCCTTCCGCCGAGCTTTGAGAAACGCTTCGGGTTCTTGAGGAACTCAACGATCTCGCCGACTTCTTCCTTTGCCTCGTCCACGCCTGCGACATCGGCAAAGGTGATCTGCACATTCTCCTTGTTGGTGACACGGTGACGGCTCTTGCCGAAACTGCCAAGCATGCCACCAGGACCACCACCAGCGGCGTTGCGCATGCCGCGTGCGATCAGGAACCACAGCACCAACAGGATGAGCAGCCCCGGTGCGAGCGTCAGAAGCAACTGCACGAACATGCTCTGCCCGACCTGTTCCTGCCATTTCACGCCCGAAGCGGTCAGTTGCTCACGCACCCAGTCATAGTTGCCCGGAATAATGCGTACCCAGACCATGCCGCCCTTCTGCCCCGATCGTTCGGTCGCACCGGGCAGCGACTTCGACAGCGTCGCCATCAATTTGTCATCCTCGATCACGACCGAAGCCGGTTCGAAGTACCCCTCTTTGGCGAGCACGAAGAACTCCTGAGGAGTTTGGATCGCCTCACCGCGATTTGAACCGCCCATGAGCACCGTCCACACCACGGCCAACACAGCCATGACCAAGATCCAGGTCATGAACTGTCGGCGCATCTTCGGAGGGGCCGTGTTGCCCGGTCGGTTGCTCCCACCGTTGCCGTCGCCTGGACCACCCGCGGGATCATTGCCTTCTTTCCGGCCCCGTTCGCTGTTCATGCGAAGCGAATCAAAGGCCAGTCGGGAGTGCGCAGATCGTGTGGGTTGCGATTGCATCGAAAGAGTGCTGTACGTGCTGTCGTTCAAGAAAACTGCTCCTCGCGAGGGACTGCCTCACTGTACTGATCGAACATGTCTGCGGATCACCAATCGCCCTGCAGACTTGCAACTATATCCCGTGCCATCTGCTGCGCCACGGCAAACCGCGCGAGGTCTATCGGCTGATTGTTGGGAAGGCTTGCGACGAAAACGGCGGTGGACTTGAATCCTGCGCGCGAAATGATCGGCTTCCCAGTTTTCATGTCCAGCCACTCGAAGTCCACCGTGACGGCAAACGCCATTTCCTCGGGCAGACCCGTGCCAAGACTCTGTGAAACCATGTTCATGTCCACACGGGTGATCGTGCCACGAAGGACCGTGTCAGCGCGCCCCTCAGACGTCACCTTGTAGGGCGTCATCTGTTCGAACTCCTTCACGAGCGCATCGCCGAGTTGAAACTGCACGGCTCGGTCCGTGGCGTTGTTCTTGAACAGTGGAACTGCGACGCTTCGAAACTTGCCTGAGTACATGGCGCCCGAGGCGTAGCCCTGCGAGGGATTGCTGGTGCAACTTGCAAGCGGCAACAACAGCATGAACGCGCCCAGCATCAGCAGGTGGACGGGATGGCGATTGGTGGGGTAGGCGATCATGGGGGGCTCGCTGGCGATGCGTTTTCACCCGGCATCGTGTTCTCCTGCGGCGGACCAAGGGGCGCCGGCTTCAAGTCGGTTGACTCTGGAAGTGCCTGCTCCCAATCGAGCCCGAGCATCTCCTTGCGGAGGGTTCGGTAGTCGGGCGTCGACTTCGCAACAAGCGGCGGCAGCTTCGCATAAAGCTGGGGTACCTCACGCAGCGCAATGAGGGTTGCGATCGACTTCGGATACTTCTCCACGAGTCGCCGGATGTAGAGCTCTGCGGAAATCGGATCGTTCTGCGCGTCGTACCAGGCTGCCTCGGAGAGCAGTTTGGACGCCTCCGATTCGTAGATTCGGATGATCAGCGCGTCCGCTCCAACGCGTTGCGCCGTGATTGGATCGAGCGCCTGGAGTTCTTTGAGCCTCGCGCTTGCCTCGAACAATCCGCGGGCGTCATACAGGGGCCCCTTGTAAGCCGCCAAAAGCGTGTAAATGAGCCGCAAACGCGCCTTTTCCACTTGTTTTGATCGGGGATAGTTCTGAACGAAGAGGTCGTACGCGTCCGAAGCCAACTGCAGATCTCGCTTGCGGAAGTAGAAGTCCGCCAACTCCATTCCTGCCTGCTCGGCGAGTTGACTGCCGGGAAGTCGCTCTTGCACGCGAATCAGGATCTCCTGCGCCTCCTCGTCCGCGTTCAGCCAGCGAAAGGTGTTGAAGAACTTCCGGCGCAAGCCGTTGGCATAGGCCTTTGCGATCTGGAACTCTCTTTGCAGCGCCGTGACGAACACATCACTGCCGGGATAGTTGCGAATCAGCTCCTCGTAGTCGTAGAGCGCCTTGTATTCGTCGCCTTGCGCGAGCATGGCATCAGCCTTCAGAAGCAGCGCGTGCGCTCGAAGGGGATTCGCCGGATAGCGATCGAGCCAGCCCGTCGAGAGGTTGTAGGCGCGTGCCGCATCACCCCGTGCAAGCGCCAGTTGCGCCTGATGCAGCTGGCTGTTCGGACTGTTCGGATCGGTATCCTCGGGCACGACCCACCGGTCATCAGCTGACAACTTGAAGTCCACCTGGGCATGAGTCCGAAGTGTCAGCGGCGGCGACCACGCGCACAGCACGATGCAGAACCAAATGACCGTCCCTTGCAGTGATGCGGAGGTCGTCGCTCGGGAATTGATGGGGCGGAAGCTCCTCACCGGGGGGCAGTCTAGAGAAATTTCTTGCGCCGCTTGCAACAACATGCTGTGTCGCATCGACACTCATGCCATAGCGGTTGGACAGCTGATGATCCACAACCGCATGCGTGCCGACTCGGCAGGCATTGCGATCTGATGGGAGGTCCGAGAGGCGTGGGTTTGTGAATTTCTGCGATCCCCACTTGCCAGACCCAAAAATTGAGTTGTATAGTGCCCCCGTTCGGTCATGGAGCGACCGAATGCACCGCGGCAAGGATCGCTGCGGTGGGGAGCACGAGAGCTCGGTTGATCGCGGCGCCAGAGCGCGCTTCCTGCGATGAGGTCAAGGAGAGACCAAGAATGAGTCGCGTCAAGACCAAATCAAGTCGAGGTGGGGCAGCTCGGGCTGCTGTTCGTCCGCACGCAGTGAAGAAGCAGAAAGCGGCGCCAGAAAATGCGCCTCGCTCATCGCCGCTACGCGATCACCGCCGCGAATCTTCGCAGCGGGCGAATGCGGCGCAGTTGGAGATCGCGCGGATCTGGAAGCGTTACTGCGCCGTGCGTGGGCACGCGGAGCACATCAAGGAACGGAATGATCTCCGCAACAGACTGATCGAGAACTATCAGCCAATCGTTCGTTTTACCGCCGAGCGCATGCGCACGCGCCTTCCATCGGAAGTCGAAGTGGATGATCTTTTCTCCGCCGGGGTCTTCGGACTCATGGATGCGATCAACTCCTACGATCCTGCGCGCGGGATCAAGTTCGAGACCTTCTGTCCGCAGCGAATCCGAGGAGCGATCTTCGATGAGCTGCGCCAGATGGACTGGGTGCCTCGTCTGGTGCGTTCGCGCACCTCGCGTATGGAGCGCGTGAGAAAGCAGATCGAGATGGAGAAGGGGCGTCCTGCAACACAGGCCGAACTCCGAGCACGGCTCGATGTCAGCGAGGAGGAGTTCGAGAAGATCCACCGCGACTCAAGCCCTGTCGGGCTCGTTAGCCTGAACAAGAAATGGTCTGATTCGGACTCGGGTGGCGAGGCACGAGAGATCGATGTGCCCCACGACGACACGGGCTGTGATGCGTTCTCCATGCTGCAGCGGCAGGACATGCAGACGCTGATCACGCGCGGACTCAGCCGTTCGGAACGCTTGATCGTGATCTTGTACTACTACGAAGAGCTCACGATGAAGGAGATCGGGCTCACGCTCGATCTGTCCGAGAGCCGTGTGAGCCAGATGCACTCATCCATTCTTGCGCGGCTCAAGGCGCAGATGAAGCATCGTCTTCGCGAGATGACAGAGGAGTAACTCGGAGATCACCGCCCCAATGCCGTGCTGAAACGCGCCCGTTTTGCGGTCCCTTTCCTCGTTTCGTGAGGGTCAACTCCGTTCAGTTGGATTCAGGCAGCGGTCGCACGAAGATGTTGGCGAAGTCGATCGCCGATCCGTGGTTCTGCAGTCCGATCCATCCTTCGCGGGGCACGCCGGGGAGTTCGGCATTGTCAATCACCTGCTGCCCGTTCAGCCACACATTCAGCACATCGCCCCTCATGCGGATGAGGAAGCGATTCCACTGACCAGGGGCTTCGTCCGCAGCGATGCGGGGGGTGCAGGCGGCTCGGATGGCATCGGGCATAGACGCATCGGTGCGGTAACCCCAGACTTCTCCGCTGCCGCATGGCCATGACCAGATGTTCACCTGCGACTTCTTGTTGCCCCGCAGGTAGATCCCGCTGTCGCGCTCCTGCACCTTGACGGTCTGCACCGATCCATCCTCTGCGCGCAGTTCCTTCCCGTCCTTGCCGATCAGGGGGCGATCCATCTCTCCTTGGTGCCCATCACCCCAACGCCAGTCCACCAACATCTCGAAGTCACGCCAAACGGCCCGAGACGATAAGTCTCCGCCCTTGCCGTCGTACGAGAGCAACCAGTCCCGAACTTTCCAGTGCGCCATGAAGCTCCAATCCCCGCCCCAACCATCCAGCGTGCCATCAAAGATGCTGCGAAAGCCGGCATCCACGGGCGCACATGCCTCTGCTGTGAGCGCCGGCGTAGCCGCAGGCAGTTCCGTGATCTGGATGTTGCGGAATCGGATTGGTGTTCCCTCGCTTTCGAGGCAGATATAGCCCTTCCGTGGATTGATCGCGGTACCCCCAGAGACTTCCGTGCCATTGACTGCGAGCCGCAGTGTTCCGCGGTCTGCAGTGACGCGGTAGTGGTTCCATTGCCCCTTGCCCTTGGTGGTGCGCGCTGACGGCAGGCACCGACTCCAGCCCGCCGGATGTGGGCGGTCAGGCGTCATGGTCGCGCCGTGGATGGGGAAGATGTCGCCATGTCCCGTATAGAGGACACGCCCCTCCTTGTCGGTGGCATCTGGCGTGAGCATGATCTGCACTTCGACCGATCGCGTGAAGGGGACGCCGCGGGCCGGCAGCGGATCGCTCCAGATGAAGAGCCCGGCGTTTCCAGGTTCTTCCTCGTGCATCCACTCCATTTCAAGGATGAAGTTCTCGTATTGCCGCTCGGTGCGAAGAACGCCCGTGGGCTTGCCGGAGCACTCGATGAATGGCATGCCATCACTGTCCTTGCCAACAGTCCATGTGGTTGGGCTGCCGTTCACATTCACCCACCCCGTAAGGTCGCGTCCGTTGAAAAGGTCGTCGGCAGCGGGGGGCGCAAGCGGTTCCGCGGCGGCGATGACCGCCGTCGTTGCCAACGGTGCGAGCAGATGAGTGAACAAGGTCATGAGCGACTCCTGTGGCAGGGGGCGCGATCGAGTCGGACGGAGCGCCGCGCGTGTCTGCACCACGCTTCGCAGCGTACAGTCAGACAAACGCGACTTCACGCACATGTGGCGAAACTCGGAAGTCCGCCTTGGTCTTTGTGCGCACCTCGTCAACGCTGACGCCTGGAGCGAGCTCGTTCAATGTGAAACGGTTCGTGTGGTGATCCATCTCCATCACGCAGAGATCGGTGATCAGGAGGTCGACGCATCGCCGCCCAGTGAGCGGCAGCGTGCATGTCGGCAGCACCTTCGAGTCGCCGCGCTTGTTGGTGTGCTCCATCACGACGATGCGGCGACGGACGCCCGCGACAAGATCCATCGCGCCACCCATGCCTTTCACAAGCTTCCCGGGGATCATCCAGTTCGCAAGATCGCCCTCCTGCGACACCTCCATCGCACCGAGAATGGCAAGGTCAATGTGCCCGCCGCGAATCATGCCGAAACTATCGGCGCTCGAAAAGAACGAGTGCCCCGTCACGCCCGTGACAGTTTGCTTGCCTGCGTTGATGAGGTCCGCATCGACTTCGTCGTCGGTGGGGAACTGCCCCATGCCGAGCATGCCGTTCTCCGACTGCAGCCATACGGTCATGCCTTCGGGGACGAAGTTGGCCACAAGCGTCGGGATACCGATGCCGAGATTGACATGGAACCCATCGCGGAGTTCCTGCGCTGCACGCTGCGCGAGTTGTGTGCGGTCGAGCGGCATGTCACTCTCCGAATCGGATGCCCTGTGCGAGCGGCAGCGCTCCGCCCCAGTTGACCGTGCAGGTTTGGCGGCGCATGTACGACTTCCAGGAGTCCGACCCTGATTCGCGGCCGCCGCCCGTGTCCTTCTCGCCGCCGAAAGCGCCGCCGATTTCGGCGCCGCTTGTGCCGATGTTGACATTCGCGATGCCGCAGTCGCTGCCCGCGGCCGAAAGAAAACGCTCCGCCGAGCGAACGCTGTCGGTGAAGATGGCACTCGAAAGACCTTGGTCTACACCGTTCTGGATCGTCATGGCTTCATCGAGCGAATCGACCGTGAACACATACAGGATCGGCGCAAAGGTCTCCTCGCGGGTGATCGCAGGGATGCTTCCGCGCGGAACGCGAAGGATCGTTGGTTCGACGAAGTGGCCTGGCTGCTTCGCGCGGCGGTCCATCGCTTCCGTACCGCCGCAGACAAGCGTGCAGCCTTCCCGCACAGCTTTCTCTATGGCCGCGCGCATGGCTGCGACTGCGCGGTCATCGATCAGTGGACCCATGAGCGTGCGACCATCGAGCGGATCGCCCACGGGGATTGACTTGTACGCCCGTTCGAGCCGCCCGAGCAGCGAATCGACAACCGATGCATGAACGATCAGGCGTCGCGTGGTGGTGCAGCGCTGACCCGCCGTTCCTACAGCACCGAACAGCACTGCGCGTGTCGTCAGGTCGAGATCCGCATCTGGAAGCACGATGATGGCGTTGTTGCCGCCGAGTTCGAGCAGCGTTCGCCCAAGTCTCGCGCCGACGACTTGCGCGACGCGCCGCCCCATACGGCAGGAGCCCGTGGCGCTGATGAGTGGCAAGCGCCGATCAGCAAGCATCGGTTCGCCCACCTCGTCATCGCGTCCGATCACAAGCGAGAACACATCGGCGGGATCGACATCCGTGGGCCGGAAAATGTCTTGCTGCGACATGACTCTGCGCGCAGCTTCGTTCGATGCGATCGCCACGAGTGGCGTCAGCAGGCTTGGCTTCCACAGGCATGCGTTCCCGCAGGTGGCTGCAACGATCGCGTTCCATGCCCACACGGCGCATGGGAAGTTGAACGCAGTGATGATGCCGATCGTTCCGAGCGGATGCCACTGTTCGTACATGCGGTGGCTCGCGCGTTCGCTGTGCATCGAGAGTCCGTAAAGCTGCCGTGACAGCCCCACGCAGAAGTCCGCGATGTCCACGGCCTCCTGGACTTCGCCAAGACCTTCGGCGCGGATCTTTCCCATCTCGAGCGACACCAGCTCGCCGAGAGGTTCCTTCAGTCTGCGGAACTCCTCGCCAATGCGGCGGATGATCTCGCCGCGCTGGGGTGCGGGCAGGGTGCGCCACGCGGCGAATGCGCGGTCGCATCGCTCGATGGCGGCATTCAATTCCTCGCGCGACTGCAGGCGCACTCCGGCGATCGACGCTCCCGTGGCGGGGTTGTTTGTGACGACAACTGCAGTGTTCTGCGCGTCTGGCGCGACGATCAAAGGGTGCTTGGCAATGCCAAGCTGATCGAGAAGCCCGTGCGGCTTGAAGACCTGCTGCGCGCTCATGGGGCCTTGGGGGCAGGAGTCGTCGGGGTGCTCGGCGCTGTCGTTTGGTTGGATGCTGCCGATGCGCCAGGTTTCAGCGTCGGGGCATCGGCCGCGGGCGCGCCAGGGAGAATCTCCACCTTTTCAATCACGACCTGCGTCTTCGGGACATCCGCCATGCCATCGCTCCGTCCTGTTGGCGTCGCTGCGATTGCGTCCACCACATCCATGCCGCGAACGACTTTGCCGAAGACTGCATAGGCGGCGCCTCCGCGTGGCTGATCGAGCATGGCATTGTCGACTGTATTGATGAAAAACTGACTGGTCGCGCTATTGGGAGCATTCGTGCGCGCCATGGAGATCGTGCCGCGGGCATTCTTCAAGCCGTTGTTCCACTCATTCTTGATCGGCTCGCGCGTTGGCTTCAGTTTCATGTCGGTTCCATGCCCACCCCCCTGAATCATGAATCCCTTGATCACGCGGTGGAAAATCGTTCCGCTGTAGAAACCGTCCTTCACATAGGTCACGAAGTTCTCCACGGAGATCGGTGCCCTCGCTGCATCGAGTTCGAGGTAGATCGTGCCCTTGCTCGTTGTCATGGCGGCATACACGGGCGCTGCCGTCGGCGGAGCGGCTGGCCCTGGTGTTGGCGAAGGCGCGGGTGCCGCCTGCTGAGCCGCAGCAAGACAGGTCAGGATGAGTGCGCTCAGAGATGCGAGCGGGCGGAGGAAGCGTAGTGAGGTGGTCATGGGCTCCATGGTAGGGACTGCTCCTTGGGAGGAGGCTTGGCCTCGGGGCGTTCTAGCTTCGCTCGCCTAAGATTGGAAGGCGATGCTCGCAGTCCGTTGGCTCTACGACCTCTTCAGTTCGGTGCGATTTGGCATCACGCTCCTGGTGCTGCTCTTTTTCTACATGAGTATCGGCAGCGCGGGCGTTGTGTATCCCGTTCACCCGAACCTGTTCCATCCCGACGCGTGGGTTCATGATCAGCTGCGGCAGTGGCGCCCCTTCGAGATGACTGAGTTCGAGTGGTTTCACTGGTGGCCGTTCAACCTGCTCGTTGGGCTGATCGCTGCGAACATGGTTGTGACAACGCTCCGCAGAATCCCCCTGCGAGTGGTGAACCTTGGTGTCTGGATGATCCACACAGGCATCATTGTGCTGATCGTCGGAAGCGTTCACTACTTCAATGCGAAGGTTGAAGGGGACGCGCCCGTGGCGCGGCGAAAGATCGTGCTCGAAGCGGATGGCAGCGACGGCAGCATCGAGTTGCTTGCTGCGCGGGGTGCGCGTGCGGTAATTGGCGAAGGTGCATCGCAGTATTCGGTGGAGGTGGTGGATATCGATCCTGCGTGGATGCTTCGGACGGATGGCAGCGACGGCGAGCCCGCATACAGCGTCACCGTGAGTGTGCAGACTGCCGCGCGCCGCTTCATGCGCCAGTTGATTGCGGGTCGACCGGATCTGACGGAAGATTTGCTGCCGGGGGTCGGTCCGGGGCAGCCGATGCAGCGCGCAGTGAAGGCGACGGGATCCGCTCTCGTGGACGCAGCGCTTCGTATGCGACTCGACTACGAGACGCAGGGGTGGTTCTATTTGCGGAACGACCTCGCCAAGGCGTGGGCGATCTATGTGCGACCTGTGGGCAGTTCGGAGTGGACGATGCGGCCGCTCGAAGGGCTGCCGCTTTACAACGACCGCGTGTCGTCGTCGGCGGATGTGCTCGCGGCGGATCCCTCCTCCGCGCCGCTGCGCCCGATGTTGCTGCCCGTTTCACCAGCCGAGGGCGATCCTTTTCCGGATGTGACGATTGCAGTCGATGGTTACTTGCGTTACGCGCAGCTTCGGTCGCTGCTTGTACCGGGTGGCGACAACGCACCTTTCAATCCGACGGCGACGCTCGACATCACTGGAGATCAGGGCGCGGCATCGACCTACCGCCTGATGGCGCTCGACTCGGAGCGTTCGACCGCGGATGACGGACTGCTTCGAATGGCAGCGGTCTCGAGCGAGGCGGAGTTCGAGCGGCTTCTGAGACCTGCGGAGATTCGTGTTCGCGTGCCGGCTGCGGGAGTCGATGTGATGCAGGCCGTACGCGTTCCGAAAGAGGGTGCGGGTGCCGATGCGTTCGTTCCAGTGGGTGATCCCTTGCTCGGCTACGGATACAGGATCCGCGCCGCGCAGGATGACCTTCCTGTGGGTGGTCGCAGCGCGAGCGTGCTGATCATGGATGTGAAGACGCCCAGCGGGATCATTCGTCGGTGGGTCTTCGACGACGCGGCGCTCACACGCGATGTGCCCGCGGGTGATGGCGGGCACGCAATGCCAGTGGAGCCCGATCCTGCGGTGCAGGTCGAGTACACGCCAGGTGGAGGACGCGCGCTGCTGACCCTCGTGGTTGGACCCGATGAGCGCCAGCTTCGGCTGATCGCTGCGTTTGGTGACGCGGTCGGGAAAGCGATGCCGATCGAAGTGGGCGGATCGGTGCGTTTGCCCGCCGGACTGACGGTCGAACTGTCGAGCTACGAGCCGCGTGCTCGGGTGGTGGAGGGTCCTGTGCCGATCCCACTTGAGCAGAGGATTCGCGATGCGCGCGAGATGTTCTCGATGGCGCACATCATCGTGCCTGGTGCGGCACCACTCTGGGTCCGATTCAGTCCCTATGCGTTCGATGACGCGCGTTTTGCGCTTCGTCGGCACCCTTTCCATCCGCAGCGCGTGCGACTTGCGGATGGACGCGAGATGGAAGTCCTCTTTTCGCGGCAGCGGCTTCCGCTCGGGACGGACGTGGCGCTCGAAGAATTCGTGCTTGCGACGCACTCGGGCGGTTACACGGGTGAGAGCGGAACGATCCGCGATTACACCAGTGTGCTCAGATTTCGAGACGCCCCCGACCAGCCATGGAGCGATCCGACGCAAGTCAGCGTGAACGCGCCCGTCGAACATCGTGGTCTCTGGTTCTTTCAGGCGCAGTGGGATCCGCCGGAACCGGTCTCCGCGCGCGATCCGCGCGGCAGTGCTGGACTGAACTACACCGTGTTGGGGGTGGGCAACCGCGAAGGCGTGTGGACGCAGCTCGCTGGCTGCGTGATCGCAGTGGCGGGCATGACCTACGCTTTCTATGTGAAGCCACTTCTGATTCGGCGTCGAACGGAGCGCGCGAAAGAAGCCGCAAAGAAGCGAGTCGCGCTCGCAGGAGCTCTGTCATGATGCGTCATGGCATGCGCGCCGTCTTCTGTGCATTCGCGCTGTTGCTGTCCGGCGCGGCGGAGATCGGCAGCGGGGGGAGCGAACTGGCTGTTGCAACCTTCGAGCAGTCAGTCGATCTGCAGCCACTGGCTGAGCTGGCTGTCCAAAGTGGTGGGCGTATCAAGAGCCTCGGTTCGTTCGCTCAAGGAGAGATGGGATTCATCAGCGGGCCGCGGCTCATCCATGGGCAGTCACCGCTGTTTACCTATTTCGACCTGCTGATCCGACCCGAGGCATACGAGGATGCCGATGTGATCTATGTGAAGGGGGGCTCGGTGCGTCAGCGCATCGCCGATGCAGTGATTCGTGAGGACCCGACGCTGCAAGAGCGGATGAGAGGGTTTCAATCGAGCGGACTCATCTCGGGCTCGCTGCTTCGACGCGAGGGAGTTGCCGCGGTACTGGAGCAGATGCAGGGCGATCTGCTGCGCACGGCCAAGGTGATGGACACTGTCCGTGGCGCACAAATGCTGATGCAAACGGACGCGCTGCTGCGTGGGCTACGGATCGTGCCGCCCGCATCGATGGATGAGAGTCAACGTTGGCATTCGATCAGTGAAGTCATGCTGCTCGCGGCAGACCCGAGCGCGGTGAAGGCATCCGGGAAAGAGGTGATCCCCATCGCCGGCCTTGATGTCAGTCTGCAGCGGCAGTGCGCGGAGCAGTGGCGCGGCATGGTGGAGGCGTGGATCGATGGGGACGCATCGCGGGTGAACACATCCGCGCGCGCGCTCGCCGCTCTGCTGCCCACACTGAACCCCGCGGCATCGCCCGATCCTGCGCGGCTGCGCTGGGAAGCGTGGTACTTCGCCCACGGCAACCTGTCCTGGATTTGGTTGGTCTATGCGCTGAGCGTGATCCTGCTTCTGCTCGCGGTCGTGTACAGATGGCCTCGCGCGAGAAGCGCAGGGCTTGCGGTGTTCGCGGTTGCGTTCCTTCTGCAGACGGTTGCGCTCGCACTGCGCTGGTGGATCTCCGCGCGCTTTCCAAACAGCAACATGTTTGAGGCGGTCACGACATCCGCATGGTTTGGCGGTTGTGCGGCGGTGATTTTGGAAGTCGCGCTGCGCAAACGGGCGGTGGCTGGTCTCATCGCGCTGGCGAGCGCGTTTTCGAGCGCCGTGGCCCTGATGTCGGCGCACTTCTTGCCCGTGCAACTGAACGCGCAGATTGGCAACATGATGCCGGTGCTGCACGATGTGTGGCTGTACATCCACACGAATGTGATCATCTTTTCGTACTGTTTGATCTTCATGGCGGCGGTCTCTGCTGGGCTGTATCTCGCCTATCGCGCGCTCGGCGGGAAGCGCGTGCATGCCTCGGTGGGCGGCGTTGCGGCACTCTCGCCAGAGGGAATGGGTGGGCTTCGCAGTGAGCGCACGGGTGAAGTACTCGATGGAGTGACAATGCTTCTGATGAAGCTGTCATTCGTGCTGCTTTGGGCAGGGATCGCGATGGGCGCGATCTGGGCGGATCACTCGTGGGGCAGACCTTGGGGCTGGGATCCGAAGGAAGTCTGCGCACTGAACACCTTCGTGGTGTTCGCAGTTCTCGTGCATGTGCGTTACCGATCGCTCGACAAGGGGCTGTGGACAGCGCTGCTCGCGGTGGTGGGCGCCGCGGTAATGCTGTTCAACTGGATCGTGATCAATTTCGTGATCACGGGCCTGCACTCCTACGCGTGACCCGCTCGTCCTGCGGCTGCTTTCGATGGTCGGGTGGGACGCTTGGGTCTCGCCGCCGAATCCGCCTGCTTCAACCCCTCTGTGGATGCGGCTGACGCGGTCCGTGCGATTTCACCTCCGTACACGGCACTGTCGCCAAGTTCTTCCGCGATGCGTAGGAGCTGGTTGTACTTCGCGGTTCGGTCGGACCTGCACGGTGCCCCCGTCTTGATCTGTCCGCAGTTGGTCGCAACGGCGAGATCTGCGATGGTGGTGTCCTCCGTCTCGCCGGAACGGTGGGAAAGAATCGCGCGATAGCCAGCAGTGTGAGCGGTGCGCACCGCGTCAAGCGTCTCGCTGAGGGTTCCAATCTGATTCACTTTCACCAGAATCGCGTTCGCGCAGCCCTCTTGGATCCCGCGGCGCAGGAAACTTGGATTGGTGACGAAGAGATCGTCTCCCACGAGTTGGACGCGCTTTCCGAGCGTGTCCGTGAGCGCCTTCCAACCCGCCCAGTCGTTCTCGGCACGTCCGTCCTCGATCGAACGGATCGGCCACTTGGAGCACCAAGTCTCCCACATTCGAACCATCTCATCGCTGCCGACCACGCGGCGCGGATCGCTCTTGAAGAAGCAGTAGCCCTTGGAACCCTTCTCGGTCGCCGCGTTGGCGAGTTCGCTCGTGGCGGGGTCGAGGCAGATCACGATCTGCCGTCCGAGGTCGTAGCCCGCTGCCTCGACGGCGCGCGCGATCAGTTCAAGTGCTTCCTCGTTCCGCGCAAGATTCGGTGCGAAGCCGCCCTCGTCGCCCACGCTGGTCGAAAGATGCGCGTCGTGCAGCACGCGCTTGAGTGCATGAAAAATCTCGACACCCGCGCGGAGCGCCTCGCCGAAATTATCGAAGCCCCAGGGCTGCACCATGAACTCCTGAAAGTCGACCGTGTTGTCGGCATGCTTGCCGCCGTTGAGGATGTTGAGCATCGGCGCGGGCAGTGTGCGTGCATGAGTGCCGCCGACATATCGGTACAGCGGCTGCTCCGTGGCGGTCGCCGCGGCGTGCGCAACAGCAAGGCTCGTGGCAAGCGTGGCGTTGGCTCCAAGTTTTCCCTTGTTGGGCGTGCCATCGATTTCGCACAGCAGGCGATCAATGCTCTCCTGGGTTCGCGCATCGGCGCCGAGTAGTTCGGGAGCAATCAGCGCGTGAATGTTCTCCACAGCAGTGACGACACCCTTGCCCAGCCAACGATTGCGATCACCATCTCGCAGCTCGACTGCCTCGTGTTCGCCTGTGGATGCACCACTCGGCACGGCCGCGCGACCAACGGCACCTCCTTCGAGCCGTACTTCGCACTCCACGGTTGGCTGACCTCGGGAGTCGATGATCTGACGAGCGGTGATGTCTTCGATGGTGAAGGGCATGCAAACAGTGTAATCGAAGCGCGCGTCAATTCGCGCGCGCGGCGGCGATGAAGGCGCGGATCAGCCCGTGGTCTTTCACGCCACGCGCCGACTCCACGCCGCTCGACACGTCGACGCCCGCCGGGCGCACCCGTTGCACTGCGGCCGCCACCGAGTCTGGGGTCAGTCCGCCCGCAAGCAGAAGCGGCTTTCGCAGCCGCTCTTGCAGCGCGGCGATCTGATCGAGCATGCCATCGGCGTGTGCTTCCCCACTTCCTGAATCGCGTCCATCGAACAGCAGCGCATCCACGAAGGGGACTTCATTCCATGCGAGGAGACCGTTGATGTCCGACACTGCTGCGATTCGCGCGGGCGCAGCCTCATGATGCGCGGACGCGCCGTCTCGCCATGCTGCGGCAGCCTTCGACGCGGCATCCGCATGCAGTTGAACGCATCCGCTCCACACACGCGTTGGCCAACCAGCCCAGAACTCGTTGCGTGCCACCGCCACGGCGAGCACATGCGGCGGCAATGATGCGGCGAGGGATTCGGCTTCATCGATGGCGAGTGTGCGGGGGCTTCCAAACGCAAGCACAAAGCCAACGGCGTCAGCGCCTGCATCGCAGCAGACATGCAGTGCCTTTGCGTCCCGAAGGCCGCAAATCTTGATGAAGGTCCGGCCATCGCGGCGCAGCGCATGATGTCGGCTGGGTTCTTTCACGCGCTGCCGCCAAGAGTCGGGAGGGCAAGTTCGGCACGAAGAGCCTCGGCCTGTTGGCGAAGCGCCGTGGTGCAGGGGCGCGAGCGCGTGAGCAGCGCATCGATCATCTGTTGCGCGCGCACGCGATCGCCAAGATGACGCGCCATGGTGAGCGCTGCCATGACCAGAGCGCCATCCGCCTCCGCATGATCCGGCGCGCGCGCTGCGATGCGTTCCCAGCCTGCTGCCGCACGGGAGAAGTCGCCGCGCTCGAACGCGCTGCTCGCATCATGAGAGGCGCGGCGAACATCTGAATCGTTCCACGCGCGCAGCATCGGCTCCTCACGCGAAGAGTCGGCGCGTGCCGCGTTCGCGGTTGCGTTCCCGCCACCGAGCCCTGCACCCGCCTCGCGAGTCCACGGACTGCTTTGGCGGAAAGCATCCGCCATCGCGCGGCGGCGACGCCACTGGCGCAGTAGGAAAAAGAGATCGAACTCGCTTCGCGCAATCAGGCCCGTGCGAAGCAGCAGGAGCATCGTGCCGATGCCGAAGGCGTATCCAGCGAGGTGCGCGATGTACGCCACGCGCGCTCCGGAGCCGAGGAATGAACCCATCTGCCCAACAAGGTCGATCACGGCGAAGAGGATCACGGCGGCAAGGCCACTGATTTCGATCACACTGAAGAACACCAAGAGGCGAACTCGCGCGCGCGGGCACAGCGCCGCGAATGCGCCCGTCACGGCGGCGACCGCACCACTCGCGCCGATCATCGGGGCGCGCGAAAAAAGCCACTGCCCGAGCGCCGCCACGATGCAGCCGCCGAGATACAGCAGCGCAAAGCCCACATGCCCGAGGCGTCCCTCCACAGCGCGTCCAAAGATGAACAGAAACAACATGTTGAAGCCGACATGTGCGAGACCCGATGGATCGTGAAGAAACGCATAGCTGACGAGCGTCCAAGGGCGTTCCGCGACCGCTGATGCGGAGGGCAGGAAGACACCCCAAGAAATGGTTGAATCTGCCATCGAACCGCCCCCCCGCAGGGAGGTGCCAACCGCCACAAAAACGATGAGGTTGATGACCACGATCGCCGTGGTGACCCATGGCGAAATCGGACTTTGTCGATCGACTGCAAGGGGTATCATTTTCGATTCACCCCAAAGGATAGAACCCAATGCCACTGACCGTCGATAAGGGACTCGCCAACACCATTGCCGCCGATACTCGACTTTCGTTCATCGATGGAGCGAAGGGCATTCTGGAGTACTGCGGGTACGACATCGATTCGCTCGCGCGCAACACGACCTTCGAGGAAGTCACGTGGCTGCTTTGGAACGGATCGCTCCCCACAAGTGCGCAACTGCAGTCGCTTGAGAAGGAACTGCGCGCCGAGTACGCGTTGGACCCGCGTGTGTTGGATCTGCTCCGCACCATTCCGCGAACGGCTGCACCGATGGACGCGCTTCGGACGCTTGTCTCTGCGCTCGCTCATTTCGACACCGAGGCGGATGACGCGTCGCCCGCGGCGAATCGACGCAAGTCCCTTCGACTCGTGGCGAAAACGCCAACGCTGATCGCTGCGTTCGACCGCTTTCGAAAGGGAAAGCCCATTGTGGGGCCGGACGCGACACTGAGCATCGCGCAGAACTTCCTGTGGATGCTGACGGGTCAGCGCCCCACGGACGCCATGAGCCGCGCGCTCGATGTCTGTCTCGTGCTGCACGCTGATCATGGACTGAACGCTTCGACCTTCGCCGCTCGCGTGACGATCGCCACACAGAGCGACATGTATTCGGCCGCCACAACGGCGATCGGCACACTGAAGGGACCGCTGCATGGCGGTGCCAATCAGGAAGTGATGGAGATGCTTCTCGAAATCGGTTCGCTAGAGAAGACAGAGCCCTACATCGTCGGGAAACTTGCGCGCAAGGAGCGCATCATGGGCTTCGGTCACCGCGTCTACAAGGCGTATGACCCGCGAGCGACCTACCTCAAGACGTTCGCCAAGCAAGTGGCGACGGATACGGGCAACCTGGCGCTGTACGAGATGAGCCGCCGCATCGAGGAGATCGTTCTGGCGCAGCCGAACATTCGCGAGAAGGGGATCTTCCCCAATGTGGACTTTTACTCGGCGACCACCTACTACTCGCTTGGTCTTGATCTCGATCTGTTCACATGCATGTTCGCCGCGAGCCGCATGTCGGGCTGGACGGGACACTGCATCGAACAGTTGGCAGCCAACAAACTCATCCGTCCGCATGCGGATTACTTGGGGCCGCATGGCCTCGAGTTCGTCCCGCGCAATCAGCGTGAAGAAACGGTGAGCACTTCACCCTCGGTCAGCGGCACCATGTCTGTGACCGCCTGATCGAAGTTGTCCTCCATGTGTACAAGGCGGATCTTCTTCCGCAGTTCTGGTGCAAGGGAGTTGAGGCACTCGATTGGCGTGTGGACGCGCGATTCGCTCGTCTCATGCACAATGACATTCGCGCTCGCGAGCCAGTCGACATGAGCAGGATCGAATCGGGTGTCGCCGCTCCAACCGAGCGTGGCGCCGCCGCGTGAGATGCGGTAGCCGCAGCCGGGGATCAAATGCTCCGCGGGGCGCGCCTCGACATCGAAGTCCGCCACGCGTGTCGGAACGCCCACAGGCATGACGCGGAGATCGAAGTAATCCGCCAACTTCATCGCACCGTTCTGATCCATGGCAGGTCCGAGGCGCTCCCACAAGCGGCGCGCGACCGGTTCGATGGTGTGTAATCGCGGGCTTGAACCGAGTCCGTTCAGCTTGGCGATCCAGCGCTTCCAACCGATTGTTTCCAAACCGTTCACATGATCGCCGTGGAGATGGGTGACAAGAATGTCGGTTACTCGCATGGCATCGAGCACGCGTCCACTTCGTTTGGATGCGTGTGCAAGCGCGTGCAGGATTGCGTCGGGGCAGTCGATCAACACGATGCCATCTCGCCAAGGCAGCGCTGCAGATGAGCCAAAGTGCATCTCGGACAGTGCGCTCCCGGTCCCAAGAATGATGGCTTCGAAACTCACGTCGGAGGTAGGATAGCCTTCGACTTGGAGCAGAGGGATGGACGGTCATCTCGACGATCTGCACGATGGTGGTGCCAACCTTCCAACATCGCTTGCTTCGTGCTCGGCATGTAGGTGTCGTCATGTTGGTTCTGTTGGTGTGGGGAGTCTCGTCCTCGCCAGTCGCCGCACAAGGATCAGATACCGCGGCCCTTCGTTCCGCGGAGAACCTGCAGCGTCAACTGAACCAAGAGGACGCGGAAATGAGACAGGCGTACTACGCCAATGCCCCGATCTCGGAGCGATTGAGCATCGAGTACGGAGGCACCTTCCGATACGCCTTCAACATCATCGATACCGCGCAGAGTCAGGAGACCTACCAGCAGATCTACGACCTGCGGCTCTTCACTTCGATCGAACTCGATGGCGCGCACCGATTCTTCGGCAGGTTGCGCTTCCAGTACAACCAGTGGGACTTTCGCGGGACACGCGCGATCGGTCGCGATTACGACGATGTCGGCTGGCAGAATCCGATCGGTGAAATCTATTGGTACGAGTTCAATCTCGCTGGCATGATCCGCGCACAGACCGGCAACAAGCCCGATTACAACTTTGTCGCGAAGGTGGGGCGGCAGTACGTGATCTGGGGTCAGGGTGCTGCACTCAGCAACTACATGTACGCGGGGATCTTTGATTTCTCCTGGCGCGACTGGAAGGCGACGGCACTGATTGGCGTCACCAGCGGGAATGACACCATCGATTGGGACCTTTCACGCCCGGGCTATGACACCGATACGCAGCGGCTGTTCTACGGCGGGAAGTTGGAGTACTCGGGTTTCGCCGGTCACCGTCCCTATGTCTATCTGCTCGCACAGAAGGACTTGAACGAAGGTCAGGTTGCGCTGCTGCCCGCAGCGCTTCCAACGATCCCGACGACGTTCAACTATGACTCGAGCTATGTCGGGCTCGGAAGCAACGGATCGCTCGGCGCCGATCTGGTGTACCGCGCAGAGTGCATGTACGAGTATGGCACCACGCTCTCCGATCCGCTGCCCCGCGATGGAACGCTGAACCCAGTTCCACAACAGAATGCGACGATCTCCGCCGCAGCGGGGGTCGGCGGATTGACATGGCTCGGGAGAGATCCTGCCGACACACGAATCGACTTTCAGATCGTCGCCGGCAGCGGTTCGCCCGACCGTCTGGACGCGGGCAACACCTTCGGAGGCATCGCACCTGGTGCAGTCGACACATCTTTCAACTCGCTCGGGTATGTCAACACAGGCCTTGTGCTCTCTCCTGACTTCGCAAATCTGCTCTGCCCATCACTCGGCTTCAGCACAAGTCCCTTTCCAGGCGGAGGGATCTTCGAGAATTTTCGAGTCGGTGTCACAGGGTTTCTCTTTGGGCGCATTCTCTCGAACGCACCCCTGTCGTTTCAGACGCAGCCAGGCGGCACGAACTACGTCGGTGGTGAAGTCGACTTCAGCCTCGAGTGGCGACTCCTCAGCGATCTTGATCTGAGTTTCAAGTACGGCATCTTCATGCCAAACCAGTCCGCGTTCGTTCCGACGCAGTCAGGAACGCGCGACTTTGTGTATGTCGGAGGCACCTTTGCGTTCTGAAGCGTGGATCCTTGCTGCGCTCGTCGGACTCGGGTCGGCAGTCGGCTGTGAGAGACAGTTGACAACCACCTCTGTTGTCGAGCGTTACGGCACGCCCGATGAGGAAGTCGAGTTCTTCGAGGAGTTGAAGAACTTGCCGCTCGTGAGCAACGAGGATGCGCTCCATGCGCTTTTCCTGCTGTCCGATGGGGAGGATCATTGGGGCACTTACGCGGAGCGAGTCGCCGAGGCGAAGCGGCGAAAGTGGTTGCCGACTGGGTTTGATGAGCCATCAACAGAGAGTGCGGAGGTGGGTTGGATCGCGACCGCCGGTTGCAGGATCGCCAAAGTGGATGGCGGCATCAGCATGCGGATTTGGGGGCCGATTCCGCGGTACGCCGTTCGGGAACTGCGGAACGAGCGGATTCTTGTGGGAAAACAAGACGGAATGAGTTTTACGGGTGCGGAATTCGTGGACTTCTTGACTCGACTGGCGCGAAACACAAACTTGCAGGGTGCCTCCGCTCTCGCGCAGGCAGCGGCCGCAGGGGATGCAACAACATCCTCCGCGAAGCGGTTGCTGCCTCCAACGGGACGGTTCGAGTGAAGGATCGATGATCAAGCACAAGAAGGAGTCGTGGCAGTGAACAGAACCAGGTCATTTATCTCGTGCAGCGGAGGCGCGGTGTTGACGCTCGCGTGCGTGGTGGCTTCCGTGGGCGCGGTGCCCGGATCGATGCAGGCCGCGCCAGCGCAGCAGCCTGCAGCGCCGAGTCAGGCAATCGAGATCCGTGTGATCGAACGAGAAGGTCGGGTGAAGTGGCGTAGCAGCAGCGCGACACCGTGGAAGGATGCAAAGCAAGCAGAGATCAACGATGTGCTGCCGCCGGGTAGCGAAGTGTCCACGGGAGCCAAGGCCCGCTGCACTCTGAACTTTGTACTCAAGGGCTGGAAGGCGGGGGAGACGCCTCATGCCA
Source organism: Planctomycetota bacterium (assembly GCA_046080505.1). GTDB lineage: Bacteria > Planctomycetota > Phycisphaerae > Phycisphaerales > SM1A02 > F1-60-MAGs104. Next base: position 20,818 of record JBJTUC010000028.1, on the reverse strand, counting down.
CGGCGGTCGTCGACAGCAATTCGGACTTCTCGATTCCCACCTGTGAACTGGTGCAGGAGGCTGATGGTGATGTCTTCAAGGCCATTGCAAAGATCCAGGTGGGTACAACAGGCATCAAGGTCAATCGAATCAGCGCAAGGAATGACTTCAATGTTGTCGTACCCGATGGCACACTCGCCGTTCGTGGTACGGGATTCACGATCAACACCGGACCGATGGGGGGTACGGAAGTCACTGGCGTTCCCGGAAATGCCATCGCTGCAATCCAATTGAAGTACGCGGCAATCAGCACGCCAGTCGTTCTTTCGGGTGGTGGTGGTGAGGCCAAGAGTTCATCCGAGACACCCGAGCCAGCGACCAACTCTCTCATCACATCGATCGGTGCGCCGCCAGTTGCAGGTACGGTGGCGAGCGCTGCGGAGGCATTCCAATCAGCGGTTGTCGGAACAACTCAGGCGCCAGTGATTCAGCAGATCACCGCAACGGTGGCGGCGGTTGCGCAGACTGCTGCTGAGGCATCCTCGGTGCAGTCTGGGCAAGACGGCAGCAGTTCTGGGAACGGTGTTCTTGCGCTGTTTGCCGATTTGAACCGCACCGCAGAGCGTGTGGCGGACGCGGCGGCTGGGGCCGATGGAACGGCGTCCCGTTTGGCAACTGCGGCACAGGCGCTGCTGGACGCGCAGGTGGCGCTCTCCGACACCCGAAATCGAATCCTCGACTTCCAGGTGGCAGAGCAAGCTGTGCTCGATGCATCGTCTGATGTTGGCGTGTTGCTGGAACTGACGCTGCAGGCGAGTGCCGCATCTGAAGCGAGCCGAGCAGACTCGCTCGACGCGGCGCGCGCCGCCTTTGATTCCTTTAGCGATCAAGATGGCGCCGGATCGGGCGACTTTGCGGATCTTGCGGCGGTTCGTGCAGCGAGTGCCGCATCGTCCGCGAGCGAAGCATCATTTGGTGCCGATGTCGCTGATCAGGTTCTGCAAGTCACGCTCGACCGTCTTGCTCTTGCCATTGCGGCACGGGGCAATGTTGATGCAGCCGCGGGGCGCGCTGGTGATGCAGGTGCCGCCGCCGAACAAGCCCTCAACGAGGGAACCGCGTTCCGTGATCTTGTCGTTGCCGCAATCGCCGACATTGAGTCGATCTTCTCGCGCCGACCGCTCGATGGGATTCGCAGTGGACTCTTGGTCGCACTCGACCGACTGGTGGTGGCAGAGGAGCGCCTGCTCGCAGCTCAGCCGCTTCGAGATGAGGCAATCCAGGCGGCGTTGACGGCTCAGGAAGAGGCCGCAGGCGCCGTTCTTGCTGCGGCTGAGTTGGCCGCGCAGGAAGCGGCTGATCGCGCCCAAGCGGCGAATGACTCGGCAGCGGCAGCGGTGGCAGCAACGGCTGATCTTGGACAGGGAATCGAGTCGCTAACCGCAGCGATCGGGGCGATGCTGAGTGCTCGGGATGAACGCGAAGGTGCCGATGCCGAGCGCGCGGCAGCGGAAGCTCTGCGGGAAGTTGCATCCGCCCGCGCTGCGGAAGCGCAGGCGCAGATCGATGTTCACATCGCAGCGGCGCAAGGCGCATCCGATGCGGCCGTTGCCGCAAGTACGGCATTGGCTGAAGCACTTGGTCACTTGGATCAGGCATTCGAGAATGCTGGAATCACGAGTACCGCCGTTGAAAACTGCCTTGCGGCGCTGCAGGAGGCACAGCCTGATCTCGGAGCTGCGGGCGGATTTGCAGTGGAAGCTCGCCAGGCCGCTGAAGCCACTCAAGGAAACGCACTCGATGCGCGCTCGGCATCCGATCGAGCCGGTGAGGCTGCCGACTCCGCGCTTGCGACAGGGCAGGAGTCGATTAGCGCCGGCAGCGTGTACGCGCAGCGGATAGCTGCGATCCGTCAGGTCATTGTGAACGCACAAGACCGCGCAGAGGCTGCGGCCGGTCACGCGCTCGACGCCTCAACTGCGGCCGTGTCCGCCGAGTCGTCGGGCAGCGCGTTCGCTGCTCAGTTTGCAGACCCCTTGGACCCACAGTCTTCAGCATCCGCCGCGGCTGCCGCAGCTTTGAACGCTGTCGCGCGTGCCTTGACCATTGCCGCGGAGGCACAGGACTTCGCGGACCAAGCGGTTGCATCGGTCGGAGGGGCTCAGGCCGCGCTTGATTCCGTGCTTGATCCTTTCGGAGCAGAGGTCGACTTCACATCGTCCGAGGAGGACATCGCAACCGCGGTGTCGTCTGCGGCACAGGCAAGTGACGCTGCTGGAGAGGCTGAGCAGCTCGCTGCCGTTGCTGACGCGGAGGCAGCGACGGCCGAGGCCGCAGTCGATGCGGCTTCAGGAGCCGGTTTCGCAGCTGCGTTCGCGTCCACCACCGCAGTTCGCGCAGACGAGAGCAACCGTTTGGCTTCGGATGCCTTGGACATTCTCGATCAACTTGACCAGGGTTCACAGGAGTTGGAGGAACAAATTGGACTGGCTCAAGCTGCCGCAGATGATGCGTCATCGGCACAGTCTGGTTTGAGTCAGCTCCTGACGGCCTTTGACGCTGAGATGGCTGCGCTGCTGAGTGCGATCGATGAACGATCACTCGCGACGGCCGAGTCAGTTCTCGCGAAAGTGGGCGGAGCCTCGGACGATGCGAATGTTGCGGAGTTTGTCGACGCCGCCACCGAGTCCGCATCCACTGCCTTGGCGGCTGCGCAGGCGGCGGAGACATTTGCACTTCCGCTGTCGGAACAGTTCGCTTTGGCCCAAGATCTTGCGGCGCAGGCGGGGGTGGAAGCAGGGGCTGCCGCGACCGAAGCGGACCAAGCCTCGGCAGCGGCAGCATTCGCTGCCGCCGCAACTGGAGCAGCAGGCACCTTCGCGAACCTTGCGCAACTCGGGGGGAGCGACTTGGGAGATGCACTCGATCTGCTCGTCGCACGATCCGCCGCGTTCGCTGACGCTGCAGCGACCAGCGCGAGTGAAGCGGGCAGTGCGGCGTCCGCTGCGGCGGATGCCATAGACGGACTTGGAGTCCGGATCGGCTCTTTCGCGCTTGCCTCGAGCGCGCCGGCGTTGCAGGCGGCACAGTCGGCCCTTGATTCGCTGCAGTCAGTCCTGGGCGCTGCGGATCGTCGGTCGTCGACCCTTGATGCAGCCGCTGCGACAGTCTTCACGCTTGAGCTGAGCCTTGAGGCATCGGACATCGCGAACGGTCTGGTGTTGGGCGCGGAATCCATCCGCGATGCTTCGGCTGACTTCAACTTCTTCGTCGAGGCACACGAGGGCGTATCACTGACTGCTGTCGAGCGTGTCGCGGACGCGCGGGCAGAACTCGGCGGCGCCACCGAGTCGCGCGAGTCTGCGCAAGCGCACTTTCAAGGTCTTGAGTCTGCGTTCGACGAGATGCTTTTCGCACTGCAGGGACAAGGCAGTCTGATGATTCCAGACCCCGAGGCGGGAGCAGCACTGGCAATGCAAGTCGGTGCTCTCTCAGGTGAAGTGATGGCAGCTGTGGAGTCTGCGCAGATAGCGACTGCATCCGCGCAGGGGTTTGCAGAGCAAGGGGGTGCGCTTGCCCAAGATGGACTGTCGCTTGAGATCGCAGCTCGAGCGATTGACTTGGCAGTAGGCGGCGCGACGGGCACGGGCGGTGCAGTGGGCGATCTGCAAGCGGGCACATCTGTGGTCCAAGGACTCGCGGATGCTGCTGTACACGCTGCCGCCGTTGCGCAGAATGCCGCAGAGGGTGCTGGATCTTCGGTGGCGCTGGCGCTCGCGGATCGCGCGGCGCTCTTGGCTGGTGAGGCAATCGCGCGAGCCCTTGATGCCACCAATCGATTGCAGATCGCATCAGCCCAAGCTGATCAGATGCGGCAGACAGTCTCGCAGCAGAATTGGAACGCCGCAGCCCAAGCTGTCGCGGCACTGGGTGGTGAGGTGGGAGCCGCGGAGCAACAGCTGCAGCAGGCGCAGTTCACAGCGCTTCAGGCTTCTCAGTACGGAGCACTTGCACAGGTTGCAGTCGGTTCTGTTTTTGAGGCTCGCGCCGCTGCTGAAGCCGCTGAGGAAACTGAGTTCAGTCACATGGGTGCGGTGTTTGCGCGCGGGGCAGCGGCAGGTGCCATCGCCAACCATGACTCCGCTCTCGCTGCGGTCGATGGGCTTGTGTCGTCCTCTGCGGTGACGCTTGAAACGGCGTGGGACCAATCTGATATCGCGGTCTTCCAGTCTGAGGTTGCCAACATCCGGTTCATTGACACGCAGGCAGCGTTCCAATCGTTCGACTCTGTAGGTGTATCGTTGAATGCGGGGCTTTCGCAATCTGCTGCCAATGCCAGCACCGTTGCCGCTGGGTTGAGCAATCAAGCCGCGGTCGCGACGCGCACATTTGGGGACCAAGCCATTGTGCATGCCGAGCAGTCCACTCTTGCCGCACAGCAGTATGTCGGCGCCGTTTCTCTGGCGGATTCTTTCGCGGCGAGCGCCGTGCAGTCTTTCGGTAATGCCGATGGAGCTGCGGAGCGGTCGAGCGGATTTGCCGAGGCGGCGGCTGCTTTGGCGGCGCAGCTTGGCACTCTGCGCGCGGGGAGCGCATCCGATATCGCGGCAGCAGCGCGCAACCACGCCGTCTGGCAGGCGCAGCAGGCAGCGCATTCGCGTGACTCGGCCCTCGCTGCGGCACAGAGCGCGCGTTTCATGGGGGAGCGCGTCTTCTTCACAGTCACCGCAGAGCGTGCAGCCTTGGTCGTTCAGCGCGCCAATGAGGCGCGCGTGGCGGCAGACATCGCGATCGCAGCTGCAGATCGCGCGCAGAGTGATGCCGCCGCTGCTGCCGCATTGGTGGGGCAGTCGGGTGGGGGCATCGTGATCTCTCCTGGAGAACCTGGTAGCGCCGGTGGTCAGTGACAAGTCGAGTGTTGCGTGATTGTCAGGGGGGACGGATACTGCCCTCATGCGGCAGTTCTCTTGGTTGGCGGTCGCGGTCGGGTTGGCAACGACCATGTTGGTCTGGCTTGCCGCTGTGCTCGGACTGTTCGGAAATGTCGAGTTGGCGAGCGCTGATTGGCGCTACCGACACGCGCGCACAGAACCAGTCCCGCTGTCCGAAGACCTTGCACTTGTGGTGATTGACGACACTTCTCTTGAGACCTTTGGACGGTGGCCTTGGTCGCGCAAAAAGATCGCTGAGGCGATCGAGGAACTGCACTACCTTGGCGTCAAGACGCTGGCGCTTGATATCCAGTTCAGCGAGCCCGAACCAGGTGCTGACGATGAACTTGGCGCGGCCGTTGCAAAGATTCCAACGGTGGTGGGGCTCGATGTGTCCAAGCAGTGGGTTCCTGGCTCAGAGTGGTCGACCACCGAAGGGAAGGAGAAGTGGAGCCGAATCCTGCAGGCGCTCAACGCCAACTTTGAGAAACTTCCCGAAGATGTCATTCAAGAGTCACAGCTTGAAGGGGAGTTGAAACGTCAGTATCGATCTCATGCAGTGTGGTTCAAGCAACTTGTTGTTTGGCAGTTCCTGTGGGAGGAGTTCCGTAAGTCTGGGAAACTGCCTTCGGTTGATGGGGTTGCAGCCGGGCTGCGTGGCGGTCAGGTGAAACCACTCTCGATTGGTGACAAAGAGCTGGTCGGACAACTCCTTCGTCATGCACGCAGCTGGGAGACCCTTCAACAGGAGATGTCGGATCATGTTGATCAACTCGTTCCGCAACTCGTTCCGCTTGGTGGGCATACACAGATTCCGCCGATTCCACAGTTGGCTCAGTCTGCTCATGCGCTTGGCGTGTTGACGAATGTGGAAAGTCGTCTCGATACGGACGACGATAAGCGTCGAACTCTCGTGGATTGGGAGGTTCCCGGTGGTCGGGCGTTCCAGATTGGCCTTGTCGCTGCTGCTGCGCACCAAGGGTTGAAGCCTGTCGACATCGGCTGCTCAGACAGTGAGATACGGGTTGGGCAGCAGGTGCTTCGCCTTCGCGAGCGAGTTCTTTACATCGATTGGCCAACATCCACCTTTGATGGCGAGTTCGCGAAGTGGACGCAGTCAGGCATGTCAGGATCGGAGCGCCCTGCGATTTCCATCGGCAAGTTGCTCGACTTGCACGATGGGCGGCGTCAGCACTTGGAGAATCAGAAGAGTCTCGATGATCTGAAGTCAAGGCTCATCCGAGAAGTCGCCGAGTTGCAAGCTCCTCAGACTCAATCAAGTGAGGAGGCCTTCCGCACAGCAGTGGAAGACACGCGCATGGATCTCGAGGGCGAACAGCGGGAGCGAGCGGGCAAGTTCCTTCAACTCTGCGAAGCGGTCGATGAGGCTGGGCCCGACTTGGCAAGCCGCGAGTCTGAGCTGCGCAGGAAACTGTCGGGCAAGTTGGTGTTCATCGGATGGACGGCCACTGGTGCGAACGCCGACTTTGTCCCCACCGCGCTCGACGGCAGAACACCTGGAGTTTTTGTGCATATTGTCGCTGCAAACATGGTGCTCGAGGGGCATGGTCGTCAGGTTGCGCCCGCTTGGGTCAATCCGTTCGGTGTCGTGGTGCTTGGCATCACGGCGACACTCATTGCTGCCTCCCTTTCCGTGGGCTTCAGCTCCTTGTTGACGCTCCTCGTGGCGGGTGGCTGGCTGCTTGTGGCAGGCGTGTTCTGCTTCAACGAACTGGACTGGATCATGCCGATTGTGGCGCCCACGGTGTCTCCTGTCGGATCCTGGGCGACGACGACCGCTGTGATCGCGGTGCTGACCGCGCGCGACCGAGCTCGCATCAATCGACAGTTCGCAGCGCGCGTTTCGCCGCAGCTCGTGGCAAAGTTATCGGGTGATCCGGAAGCTGTTTCCATGTCGGGCGAGGAGCGCGAAATCACCGTCATGTTTGGTGACCTGGCTGGGTTCACTGCTATTGCAGAGGCCCTCGGTGGACCTGGGGTCGTTCGCACACTGAACACCTATCTCGGAACGCTCTCCGAGGAACTCGTTGCGAGAGATGCGTATGTCAACAAGTTCCTCGGCGATGGTTTCATGGCGTTCTGGTCCGCTTTCGGAGACGAGCCGCGGCAGGAGTCCATGGCAGCGGAGAGTGCGGTTGCTTGTCAGAAGGCTGTCGCTGAACTTGGCAAGAACGCGGAAAGCGGATCGCCAAAGATCTCTCTTCGCCTCGGCATCGCCACGGGCGAGGCGGTCGTCGGCGACTGCGGTGCGCCGCCCAAATTGAATGATTACACGGCGATCGGTGACTGCGTGAATCTCTCGGCACGACTCGAGAGCGCCAACAAGCAGTTTGGTACGGCGATCTTGATGGATGGACCGACCCACCGCGGATTGATGTCACAGGGTGGCAACCCGAATGTGCGCACGCGCGCCCTCGGTGCGATCGTGGTCGTTGGGCAGTCGAAGCCAGTGGATGTTTTTGAGGCGTGCCCTGCAGATGCTGATGGTGACTGGATTGCAGCGACTGAGGCGGCGGTTGGGCTGTTTCGCGAGAGGCGTACGGCGGATGCCGAGCAGGCGTGGCGCGCCTTCGAGTCCAAGTATGGCGCTTCCAAACTCAGTGCGATGTATCTCGCTGCGATCGAGGATGTCCGATCGGGTGAAACTCCAGAAGACGGCGTGCTCCATCTTCGTGCGAAGTGATTCGCGCAGGTGAGCGCGCGAAGGTCGGAATCGGGTCAAAACCGTCTGCGCAGAATGATCGCGGTGCGATCATCGTCAGTATGCAAGGCGCGTGCGAACTCGAGCGCGCCGTGGTCGAGCGCGTCGCAGATCGACTCACATGGCTCGTCGCGGAGGCGACGAATCAGCGCGCAAACTGCTCCCTCGCCCCAACACTCGTGAAGCGGTGACTGCGCTTCGAAGTAGCCATCCGTGATCAGCACAAGAATGTCGCCAACGCCCATGTTGAGCGTTCGGCAAGGCCCTTCGCCAAAACCCGGAATGACGATGCCAAAGGGCGGGGTATCGCTCTCGATCTCCTCGAATGTGTCGATCGCGCGCCGATAGATGTAGACGGGGCCCTGGCCTGCGCTGAAAACCTTCAAGTCCCAAGTCGTCAAGTGGAGCGAAGCGATGAAAGCCGTGATGAACCTTCCAGGCGGGAGATCCTCGCTCAACTGCACATTCATCTCGTTGGCGATCTGATCAATGTCTTGACCGAGCCGAATGCCCATGCGCATCATGCCGCGCGCTTGCATGGACGAAATGGCTGGGCCAACGCCGTGCCCCGTCGCATCGGCAAGAAACATGACGAGTTGGTCCGCGGCCTCGTCCTTGCCACAGAGCGTTCTGTCCCTCGTGCCAAAGACATCGAAGCTGTCACCACCACAGTCTTCGGCAGGCGTGCTGCGCGCAGCCACCTCGAATGCAGGATGCTCTGGAACGCACTTGGGGAATGCGCTTTCCTGAATCTCCTTGGCAACTGCCATCTCCTTCAGGAGCCGAGCACGGTCGATATTGTTCTCAATCAACTGCGCTCTTCGAAGCGCGATCGCTGCCTGAGAGGCGATTCCCTGAGCAAGCAGTGAATCGTCATCGTCGAAGGTGCCGCTCTTCGCGTTCAGCACCTGTGCGATGCCAACGAGATTGCCTTGATCGTCAAGGAGCGGCACAGCCAGGATGGACTTCGTCACGTAGCCGGTACGGCGATCGACATCGCGGTTGAATCGCGGGTCGGCATAGGCGTCTGGAATGTTGATCACTTGTTTACTTGTTGCGCAGGCTCCCGCAATGCCCGCCGCTGCAGGAATCCGGACTTCCGTGCCGCTCCCTCCAACGCCGTGCGCGACATGAATCACCAACTCGTTACTTTGGCTATCGAATGTGAACACCGTGGCGCGGTCCGCGTGGAGCAAGTCGCGCAGTGCATTGATCACAGCGCCTAGCACGGACGGGAGATCAGAGGTCTCCCCAAGTTTCTTCGAGAGATCGAGGAGTTGGCGCAGCGCCTCCGCTGGGGCCGTGCTCGCTTTGCGACCACTCATCAATGCCTCCGAGGGACAGGAGTCAATACGACGATGGCTTCCCCTTGCCCTGGCTTTGGGCAGTCATCTGCGGATAGAGCAAAATCCTGTCGTGGCACATGAGAACCAAGTCCGCGGCGCCATCGCCCGTGACATCGCGGACGATGGCTTGACTCGGCTCAAACTCACGTGGCTCACCTCCCGAAAAGAGGCGGCTCTCGAAAACCTTCCAACTGACGGCGGGAAGAAGGGCTGTGGCTTCGCTAATGCTGAGTACATCGAGCATCTGCTTGCCCGCATCGAGTACCACAACTTCTGTCACCGAGTCACCATTGAGATCGCCGAATGCCAACTCGTGCGGAACGCGTGCCGTGTCATCACTTCGCCAGCTGGCGACTTCGGAGAGCTTCTCGCGGGAGCCGCTGAAACGCATCACGCCGAAACCATCGTTGCCGACGAGCAGCAAGCAGGGGTCCTTGCCACCTGCAAAGTTTCCCGCAGAGATCGAATTGAACTTGAATCCTCTGACGTCAAAGACATCAGACTGCTTCCATCTCTTCTCCGTCGCATCACGAGTAAATGTCACGACACGGCCGTTGTCGCTATCTCCTGCGGCGATCCGATCGCCTTGAACTGTGATCGATCCGAACTTCGAGTCGCCGCGCGCAGAGTTGATCTGCTCAACGACCTGCCAACCCGAGGTCGGATTGAAGCGAAGCCCGCGCACGAAGTTGCGATCCGCCACGAGCAGTTCCTGCTTGCCATCGCCGTCGATGTCCACGATCGTGGTGTTCTGTGCGTTGGCGGCCTGTGCCAATCCAAACTGACCCATGTCCTTGCTTTCAAGCGTCTTGAAGGTTGGCGGTGCGTTCGCGGCGGCACCTTCCGCGAGTTGTTCCTGTCGCAGCATCGTCATCGGCTTGTCGGGGGTGAAGAGCAGCAGATCGGTCTTGCCATCTTGATCCGCATCAAGGGCAAGAATCGTGTCGGGCGCACGACTGAGCGCGCCGAGCGATACAACCACCTTGCCGTCGTTGCTTCCGTCAGCGGGCAGAAGCTCGAGTGAGTAGTTGCGCCCCTCCTTCGCGATCACGGCGAGCCAGTTGCGCCCATTGACCGATACAAGCCCCAACGCGGATGGCACATTGCCTTGTGCGAGCGGCATCGTTGTTGGGAACGCCAGCGCAGCTCCGTCCAGTGCCGTACGACCAACGACGCCCTCCTTCTCGCTGCTGACAAAGACCTCGGCCTTGCCGTCGCCGTTGATGTCACGCGCCACGATGAAGTCGAGGTCGCTGTAGGCGGGGAAGTTCTGCATGCCGGCGAATCCGCGTCCGGCAACCTGTTGGAAAACGGAAATCGCATTCGCCTCAGTGTTGGTGGCGAGAAGGTCGGGCAGCCCATCGCCATCGATGTCCGCGATCGACGTGTCGCGCTTGCGATTGGAAGGATCAGTGAACGTCCATGTTTGCAGACTTGCCTCACGGTCGCCGCCTTCGGTGATCGCCTCGCGGTCTGCCTTCAGCAGTACGACGCGCTTCGATGGCTTTTCGACTACGGTCACCGAGGTAGCCTTTGCTCCTGGCAACTGCACAAGATCCGCATCACGCAGCGGCGGCATCTCAAAACGGTTCTGTGCGCCCAGCGTCGCTTCGCCACCCTTGGTCGCACCGAACCATGCGCGCAGCGGCGCTGCATCATCGGGAAGGATGCCGACAAGATCCGTCGTTCCGTCGCCATCAAGATCGCCGGCGAGGATTGCAACGATGTTTCCATTGCCCGCTGCAAGTTCAACGGCAGTGCCGAGGTCCGATCCTTGCAGCGGCCATACTTGAACGCGCCCATTCGCGATTCCGACAAGTTCCGGCTTGGCATCACCGATGACTTGAGCCAACAGCAACGAATCGCGACTTGGGTTCAATCCCTTGACCGTGTGTTTCCGAGCGACCTCGAAGACGCCAGGCGCAGTCTGGCGCACGAAGACGATCTTGCCCGTGCCCGTCGAGTAGATGAGATCGATGCGCTTGTCCCCATCAAAGTCGGCGGGGATCACACAGCCGACCTCATCCGTGACCGGAAGCTCCACGCGCCGATATCGCCAGTGCTGAGGGATCTCATTGACGCTCGTCGGCGCGGAAACCTCATCCGTCGGCTTGGCGTCAGGGCGTTGGTAGAGCAGGTCAATTCGGCTGTTGCGATTGTTGATCGCGATGAGATCCAGCTTCCCATCACCATCAAGATCCGCCGCAGAGAGCGGTCCGCCGTTCTTGTCAACCTTGATTGCCTCGACAGGCATGAATCCAAAGTGATCGCTGAGCGCCGAAGTCGGTGACTGCGCGGATGCGTGGATGGGAAGCGAAGTGGCGACGGCAAGAGCCCGCAGAAGTGACATCGGTTGCATAGGATCTTGGTGATACTATCAGAGCATGACGAATCGAATCATTCGAGTAGCCCTTCTGTTCGCCTGTCTTGCGCCACCATCGTGGAGCGCTGCAGAGGGCGAGTCGGCCGCCGCGGCCTCAGTCACCACGGATGTCGTTGTGCTCAAGAGCGGACGAAAGATCGAAGGCGACATCGTCAAACGATCGGATCGCCGTGTGTGGATCGATGTCGGCCCAGATGTGCTCGTTTTCGAGATGTCTGATGTGGCAGATGTGCAGGCGACCAACAGCGCGGCGTCTGTGAAGCGCACGGAGGACAGTCTGTTTTCAACGATGGACAACCTGCCTGAGTTGCCGCCGCGCGAGCATGCCAAGTTGATCGGTCCGGCGGTCATCAAGGTTTCCACGCCAGGGGGACTCGGGTCGGGCGTGATCATCAGCCCCGATGGATTTGCCATCACGAACGCGCATGTAGTGCAGGGCGAGACGAATCTGCGTACGACGATTTGGCTGCCACAGTCCGATGGTTCACTGAAGCGCATGGAGATCGAAGACGTCGAACTTCTGGCGGTCAACAATCAGATTGATCTGGCGCTCATTCGTATCAAGCACCCGGAGGCAAAGCCGTTCAGCTTCGCCCCCGTGGTGCGCGAGGATGCGTTGGAGATTGGGCAGGGTGTCTTTGCGATCGGTAATCCGCTGGGGCTGGAGCGCACCATGACGCAAGGCGTCGTGTCAACCACATCGCGAAACTTCGATGGACTCACCTACATCCAGACGGATACCGCCATTAACCCGGGGAACTCTGGAGGACCACTCTTCAACACGCGAGGTGAGGTGGTTGGCATCACGAACATGGGAATCCGCGGTGGCGAGTCGCTCGGATTCGCCATTCCGGCGCGCTATGTGAAGGACTTCATTCGCAACCGTGAGGCGTTCGCCTACGACCGCAACAACCCAAACAGTGGGAACAACTACCTCCAGCCGCCGCCACGCAAGGACTTTGGATCACCCCCGCAAGTCAAAGATTCGAGCGGCAAGTCCAATTGATCAGCTTGTGTTTCAGATCGTGACTCGCGCGAGTTCTCCACCTCTTACGGCTCCTTGAATCGAGGCACTCCATGACTCATTGCTTTCTCTCTCGCTCACGCTGCGCTGCGACTGTGGTGGGCGTGTCCATGTTCGCGATTCCTACCGCTCCTTCCGTTGCGCAGGGAACTCGGTTCGACTCGGTCGCTCCGAAGGGAAGCTTCGTCGTGTTTTCAGCGCGCGATGTGCATGGAACAGTGGAACGCTGGGCGACCACTCCTGCCGCGCAGCTCATGCAGGCGCCTGAACTGGCAAAGGTGACCGCCGAAGCTGAGACTGAGGCGAAGAAGGAGCGCGAAGAGGCATTCCGCGAGACCGGGATCGACGCTTCAGAAATGCCGTGGCCAGGCGCTGCGGGCATGGCGCTCTTTGCAGACCGCAACGAGGATCTTGATGCAGCTCAACTCGGAGTGCTTGTTTGGGCGGACTACGGCAAACGCGCAGATGATGCAGCGAAGGTGCTCGATGGGTTGATCCGCTTCATGGAGAAGGAACAGAAGAAGACCTTCGAGCAGGTGGAAGTGACGGGCGGACTGAAGGCAACGCGCATCGAACTCCCGTCTGAAGAGGATGAGGGCGACGGTCAACCGCAGCCGCCACGGCGGCGCCGAGGTATGGATGGCATCGGCGAACTGCTCGCGGCACCAGAGGCGATGTTCTTCCTGCGGCGCGGCGATGAATTTTTCCTCGCGAGTACTCCTGCAGCACTCGAAGACGCGATGGAGGCGGCTGCTGGCAAGGAACCCAACACGGTGTCGACCACGGATGATTGGCGTGGACTGTCATCGATGCTCGGCGATCAAGAGATGTCCTTGATGCTCTTCACGGCTCCTGTTCAGGAGTTGCTTGCACCACTCTTCATAGGCCCCGTGGCTTCCGTTCCAGTGGTAATGCGCGATCTGTTTGGTGACATCCGAGGATGGGGTATTGCGATTGGCGACGGAGGAGGGGGCGATGCGTACTTCGGCATGAGTTACGCGGCGTATGTGCCCGGCGAGAAGCGTGGGCTTGTGGCACTGCTCTCCGATGCGACGGCCGTGTCCAATCCTCCGAGCGCGCTCGGCGATGACGCGGTGACATTCCAGCGTCTCAATCTCCGCTTTGGTGGCATCATGCAGATGCTTGAGGATCTTGTGGCTTCGCTGCCCGACAACGAGGCGGATGCGATTTCGCCGAGTCTTCAGCAGTTCGGTCCAGGTATGACCAAGGCATTTGGCGGTCTCGGGCCGGAGATCTGTGGGGTGTCTCGCAAGGCGCCAGACGGCGAGGAAGGCATGCGCTCCTTCATGGTGGTGCGCTGCAGTGATGAGAAGGCGACAAATGCGCTGCTTGCCACCATGCTTCCCTCTGCAGGCATGATGCCTCGTGACTTCCAAGGTCAGATCATCTACGGTGGCGACATGATGGACATGGAAGTCGGCGTCGGTGCGGGCGCACTTGTCATGGGGACCTCCGCGGAGGTGCAGCAGGCCATGCGATCTGGGTCAGATCCGTCGAGCAAGTCGATCGGTGATCTACCCCTGTACCGACGCTGCCTCGGAGCGATCACGGCAGGGCCGGTGGTTGGTTGGGGGTTCATCGATCTTCCGACCGTGCTCGACGAAAACCGCAAGCAGATTCTTGCACTGCAGGAAGGGTTGCCGCTCGTTGGCGAAGATGAGGAGGATGATGAGGCTGGTGCTGCCGATGTGCTCTTCTCGCAGTCGGCCGGCGACGTGTGGATGAGCGCGATGGAGAAGGTTGATCTCAAGGTCCTGCAGCGCTACATCGGCCCGCTCGTGTGGGACTTGCGTTCAGATTCCAAGGGCATTGGCGGAAGTGCGAAGTTGCTCGGCCCTTCGGCGGCGGCCGCCGGCGCAGTACCGGCCTCCGCGGGCGAGTCGACGGGTGCTCCAAAGGCTGCCAAGTGATCCGTGACAGGGTGTGCGCGCGGTAAGCCATTAACAGTCGCGAGGTCGATGGCCGCACCTTCATTCGGCGCGTCATTTGTCTTTGGGAAGAAGGTGTGTCTTCTGTTGACTTACCAACGCGAGGTAAATGCGCGGACGGCGAGTTCTGTGGGGGAGTCAGCATTTGGAGTGGGACCTGTGCCGATTGCATCGTGCGAGGTGTCCAGTTCCACAATGACCTGATCGCACACCGGGCCCGCAATGCGCCGTACATGAGGGAGCGGAACATGCGTATCGGCGGCGGATGCCACAATGAGCATCGGGATGCCCCGAGCCTGAAGCGTTGCCACGGCTGCTGACGTGGAACGCTCACGCCCGCAGAGCGCACGGAGTGCGGCGGTACTGCACACGGCGGCGGGCCAAACTGGAAGCCCTTGCCGCCGAAGTCGATTGGAGATCGGTTCGAGCAAACTCTCATAGGGCGCGAACGCCACCGCACCAGCGAGCGTGTCCTTCGGAAGCAGCGCCGCCACGCGAAGCGTGATGGCGGCGCCGAGCGAGTGACCAATGATCACAAGGCGAGTGCCCGCACCCTCGCGCGCAACAAGATCTGCGCAGAACCGAACGATCATCTCCACATCCGAAGCACCCAGGTGGGTGGGTCCCTTGGGCGAGTCGCCATGACCGACGAGATCGATGAGCCATGCGGCGCGGATACGGGGAATCCAGATCCCTGCACGCCGCATCGAATCGATGCGCGATCGGCGCCAACCATGCACAAAGACTGCGACCGGTCCCGATGGATTGTTGCCCACGACTCGAAAGGCAGGAAGCGGACCACTCCACATCTCATCGCTTGCCTGCCAGCCAACATCAGCTGGATGCGCGGGGAATCCATTGGCAAGCGCCCAGCCAGCTGTGGCGCGTGGAGGATGCCGCGCGTCCCACACGATCCCCCATACAAGCACACACAACAGCAGCAGCAGTGCGACTGAACCAAGCAGCAGAAGTCCAACGCTCTCGGTCATGGGGCGATCAATGCCGCTGCGTTCACTCGGTTGCACGCCGCGCGCTTGCTCTCGACAGTTTGCTGTCCTTCGACCTGCGCGCCGACATCCGTCCGAAGTGGCAGATTCACTTCCACATTGAGAAGCGCGGAGTGGACGGCAGCGGTCGCCAGGATCAGCGCGATACGGAGATCGCTTGCCAATTGCTTCGATGTGATCTCGCGCAGTGATGCAAGAGCCGCTTGGGTCGCGAGCGCGAGGTCCGCGATGGCCGTGGGTGCTGCAATAGCCTCTTCGAGCGCGGCGGTCCACGCGGGGTCGGCGGAACGTTCGGCGCTCGGGCGCTTCCAAAGTGCACTCAGCGCCTCGTACGCCGCGGCGTCGCGGTCAGCGAGCAGGAGCGCCTCATGTCGTGCGGCTTCGAGCAGCTGATCGGTCCTCTCAAGTCTCGGGAGATGCTCGGCGAACTTTGACTTGTCCCGCGTGTAGGCGATCACCATCGACCCGAGCGCCGCAGACTGCGCAAGCACCACGGCACTCGTTGCGCCTCCGCCAGGAGTCGGTGTGTGCGCCGCGAGCGCAGCGCAGAAGTCGCGCATGCTGAGATCGCCCAGTGTTCGTGCGGTCATGCCATCACCTCACCGCCCACCTCGTTGCGAAGGGCATCGAGCAGTCGTGCGATGTGTGGATCGACTTCCTCCTTGCGGAGCGTGCGGGTCGCGTCGCGGAAGGTCAGTCGCAGCGTCGTGGACTTTCTGCCTTGTCCGAGTTTCTTGCCGCGCCAGGTACCGACGAAGGAGAGCGACTCCAGATGCGGCAGATCGGCCGCGCGAATCACCTGTTCGATTGCAGCCCATGGCACCGCGTCCGCGACAACAACCGAAAGATCGCGCGCGATGCTCGGGCTGTTGACGAGTGCGCCCACCGAGGGCGTTGGGGGGAACGCGGCAGCGAGGGCGTTCCAGTCCATCTCTGCAGCTGCGACCGCGCCGTCGATCCCTGCAGTCGTGGCGACCGATGCCTTGAGCAGGCCAATGCATCCAATGGACTTGCCGTGCATACTGATTGCACCTGCGGGCGCGAAAGCGGGGAGCGACCACTCGGCGAGTTCTCCTGTCGCGAGCGCGACATCCGTCTGGTGGATACCCGTGATGGTGCGCACGACCGTATCCACTGCACCGCGCAACTCCCGAAGCAGGTGCTGCGGTTCCTCACTCCCGCACAGGAGCAGCGAGAGAACGCGCCGCTCTTCATGGTGCTCCGCGCCGAGCCAGAACGCACACGCGATCTCGAAGAGGCGGATAGATGTCTGTCCTCGATCGCGATTCGTGCATGCGACTTGAAGCAGGCTCGGCAGGATCGAGGGCCGCAAGATCGGCTCGGCGACGGCGCGGTCATCTGCGATGCGCAGTGCGCTCTCGCCACCGCCAAAGAATGGCGCCGCTGCGCGCTCGGCGATGAGTGTGGGCGTGACAGTCTCCAAGAATCCGATGCCCGCAAGGCAGTCCTTTGCAGCGCGGATGGCTTGCACCTGCGGTTGGCTGCGGGTGGGACGAATGCGCACGCAATCATCGACGGGTATTCGATCGAGCCCTATGACTCGAATCACTTCCTCAATCAGATCGATCTCACGCGTCAGGTCGATTCGTTGCGGCGGAACAGTGCACTCGATCGTTTCCGCTCGCATCTCTGGTTGGAGCCCGAGCGATGTCAGCACGCGGAGGGCATCTGCCGCAGCAATATCGATGCCCGTCACTGCTCGGAGTTCAGCGACATGAAGCAGAACGCGCTGTGGTGATGGAAGCGGTGAACCCGCAGCAACCGATCCAGACAGCCTTGTACCGCCAGCTGTCGCGAGAATCAGGTGTATCAGCCGCTCCGCGGCAGCATCGACGTCTGCAGGATGGATGCCGCGTTCAAAACGGTGGCTCGAATCACTCGCGAGCCGAGTTGATCGACTTGATCGCCGCACGGCAACGGCATCGAACGCGGCGGACTCGATGAGCAGGTCAACGGTCGACTCGGTGACGGCGGTCTCAGCACCACCCTTGACGCCAGCGAGCGCCACTGGGCGCTCGGTATCCGCAATCACCAGTTCGCCACCGGCCAATGTGATTGGGCGCGCACTCTCGCCGAGCGGCAGGAATTGTTCGCCAGCGTGTGCAGGTCGAACTTCGATGGCGTTCCCTCGGATCTTTGCCAAGTCAAAGACATGCGACGGCTGCCCCCATTCAAAGAGGAGAAAGTTGGTGCAGTCCACGACATTGTTGCGCGGGATTTGCCCGATGGCGCGCAGGCGTTCCTGCAGCCATGCGGGACTCTCAGTGACCCGAACGCCACGGATGATGCGAGCGGTGTAGCGCGGGCAGCGCGCCGTATCGATGTTGGCAACGCGGACGGCATCTGCACAGGGCTCGTCGCTGCTGCGCGAAGTCGAGGGGGGCATCTTGACCGAAGCGCCAGTCGCAGCTGCGATCTCCCGAGCAAGTCCGATGTGGCTAAGGCAGTCGCCACGATTACTCGTGGTCTCCACTTCAAGCACCGTGTCGCCGGACTCGAGTCGCTCCGATGACTCGCAGGGGAACCCGGCGGCCGTCAGATACTCGGCCGCAGCCGTGGCATCCACAGGCTTTGACAGATAGGTATTGAGCCACTCGATGCTGCAGCGCATGGCGGCGGAGAGACTACAACAGTCCCTCTGCTGTTACCCTCTTCGCATGTGCTGCCGCTCTTTCGGTGCGAGTCCGTGGCTAGCGATTGCCGCAGCACTCTGCCTCGGGGCATGCAGTGACATTCGGACGACGCAGATCACGACAACCGAGGTGCCAGATGATGCGGCAATTGATGTGACGATCCTCACGGGTTCAGGTGTGAAGGATCTCCCGCAGGCACATTTGCGTCAGGGCAAGTTCACGATGCTCAGCGATGGCAGCCTCCACAGCGACTATGGTGACAGCCTTTCGTTCTTGACTCGACCCGCGATCACGCGCTGGCTGTACCGAGAGCAGGTCGATGGCGTTTGGTCACTGGCGCGCGAGACAGGTTGGATCGATCCATCACAGTCGACCGTCGATGAGTGGCCGTCCTCGATCGTGCCCGCGAAGGACGAGATCATCTACATCCTGTGTTTTCACGCACAGGGCACGGACTGGTGGTTTGTGCGCCGATTCAAGGTGACAGAAGTGCCCGATGCAAACGCCGTCACGCTTGTTCGGTCGCTGTGTTCGCTCGCCTGGGCAACGGATCGGAGCGCGGATCGAAACTTGCCGCAGCGCTATGACTTTGGCCCCGATCCCTATGCGGGATTCGATAAGGCGCCGCCCTTCAAGCCGAGCCCGCGAGAAGCGCAGTGACTCGACGGCGTCCATTCGATCGCGTGCTGCTCGCATTGGCCACTGCGATCGGTAGTGGGTTCGTGCAGGCTGGCTGCAATGCACTCCCCACGAAGTTGGCATCGCCTGGAGCGTGCGGGATCAGCCTGATGATTTGGTCGCGCGAACCAAACGAAGCCAAGTACGAGTACTTCGAAGTGGATGGCGGCACCTTTGGGTACGGCGGCGGCAAGGATGGGCTTGCCATGGTGCCATCTTGGGAGACTCCACTCTCGCCCGATCAGTGCGCGAAGCTTCGCGAGATCGCATCACGAGGTGGATGGACCGCGGAAACACAGCCGACCCCACTGCCCGTGCCTGAAGGTGGTGAACGACTCGCCGATGTTGCTGTGATGTGGGATGGCGGGCGGCGGCAGTTTTCGGCGAGTGGGAACGATCCCAATGTTCGCGAAGCAATCGAGATGCTTTCCGCGATTGCTGCCGTGCGCTTTCAGCGGCAACTTGATCGGCTGCCCGAGGCAGGCAAACAGTCTCGCTGATGCCTCGGTGAATCGGCGCTGCACGCTGGCCGGTGGACAAGTGGTGGACAAGCGGTAGACAACTTGAGATTCATAAGATATCTGCCTGAATTTTCGCGTTCCGCGCTATTCATGGTGCCTGCTGATCTAGCGTGAGCGGCGAACACAAAGGGGGTATCGCATGGATCGACTCGATGCTTCGGCGAACGAGAACGACTGGGCGGCGCGCGTGGGTGCAACATATCTCCGCCATATCACATCCCTGCGAGGACTGCTTATCAAACGCTCGCATGCACCTCAACAGGTTGTTGAGGATGCGCTGCACGATGTCTTCTGTGCGGTCCTTCGGTTGCGACAGTGTCCAGGGCGCTCGCGCGAGGGCGCGCTGACATTCGCCTATCTCTGCGCGGCGGGGATGCGTCGCGTTCGGCGCGTGATGCAGCAAAGAACGCGCAGCCAACGGAGGCTGGAGCAAGGCGTGCTGCGCGAGGCAGTTGTGGGGACTTGCGATGAATCAGACCGATCAGCCCGTGCAAAGAGTGTGGAGTCTGTTTCGGCGCAGGACGTTGAATGTGCGATGCGTGGGTTGACTCCCAGGCAGCGCGATGTGCTTCGCGTGTCGTTCTCGACAGTGGGCTGTGGTCGTGACGAGGCGCGCATGCTCGGGGTAACTGCAGGTGCGCACGCGGTTGAAAAACACCGCGCCATCGCGGCGCTTCGGAGGGCGCTGCATGTTGAGTGCGGGCGCGCCGTAGATCGGTCGTCTCCCGAGACCCGCCGCGATTGTGGTGCCTGTTCCTAGAATCGGGCAATGGAGTCTGCCGAGTCTCGCGAGCCGATCATCGGCATCGATCTTGGAACCACGCACTCGATTGTCGCCGTATGCGACGGCGCAGGCCCACGAGTGATTGAAGGGCCCTCGGGCGAGCGGCTGCTTCCATCGGCGGTTCGGTACTCCAATGGGCGTGTGGACGCCGTGGGATCGGAGGCGCGACGCCGAGCGGCAGAGTTCCCGGGCGAGACGATCCTCAGCTCGAAACGATGGATGGGGCGGTCGTTTGCGGAATCGCACGTTCTCGGCAGCGGCTTTGAGTTTGGCATCGTGCAGGGTCCGCGCGGTCTCGCGGCTCTTCGCGCCGGGGCGGCGACGGTGCTCCCGCAGGAGGTTGGTGCGGTGATACTGGCTGAGCTGCGCGCGTGGGCCGAACAGTCGCTTGGTAGGTCCGTACATCAGGCTGTCATCACGGTGCCCGCCTACTTTGACGATGGTCAACGTCAGGCGACACGCGATGCCGCGCGGCTTGCGGGGCTCGAGGCCGTTCGTCTTGTGCCCGAACCGACGGCAGCGGCACTTGCCTATGGACTCGGTCGCAGCACGCACGCGGAAACGATCGTGGTGTACGACTTTGGTGGTGGGACCTTCGATGTATCCGTGCTGGCAGTGACCCCCGATGACGGGAGTGGAACGGGGGCGATGTTCCGTGTTCTTGCGACGAGTGGTGACACGCAACTCGGCGGCGACGACATTGATCGCAAAGTGTGCGAGCGACTGCTCGGTGAGGCGGGACTTGGATCAGAGGGCTTCACGAGTGCGGCGCTTCCTCCACCAGCACGGCAGGCTCTGCGGGACTTTGCTGAGTCCACCAAGAGCGCGCTATCCGCGCAG
>JBJTUC010000027.1:0-16722 GCA_046080505.1 Planctomycetota bacterium | reverse complement strand
ACGACACCAACGCAGTCGCACTTTGCGCGATGGCATGAGAGACGCCGGTCCGATCCATCGCGTCGGCGAGGCAGAGCCCACCGCCAAAGAGAATGAAGACTCCCCAAGGCAGTTTGCCCAGTAGCTGCACTGGAACGATCCGCGTACCAGAAGCCGCCGATTCTGGAAGAGCAAGGAGCAGAATCGCCGCGAGCACCGCGACCGACCCATCCGTGATGGGCGGCATCGGCACCCCAGCGGCGCGCGCCAGTGGAACGCCGATCCATCCGAGGAGCGCCACGACGAAGACCGCGAGCGTGATCCATCCACCCCGACTGATTGCCCGCGTCGCCGGCTGCAATCCATCGATCGATGCAGGCGCGAGACCTTGCACTGGACAATTCGCCCGAAGCACGAGTACCGCCGCCACAAGTGTCGCGACTCCGACAGGCACACCGAACGACACCCAACGAACGAAGTCCATGCCCCGAGTGCTTGGGTGATCCTGCGCGTATCGGTTGATCCACTCGGCCGCGATCGGATTGGGTGGGCTGCCGAGGACTGTCATCACACCACCAATCGTTGCGCCGTAGGCAAGCGCCAACAGCAGACCACTGCTGAAGTTTCGCAGTGCCATGGAAGTCGGTGGCAGCGATGCGTTGCCACGCTCCACAGCAGCAATCGTCGCAAGCGCCATCGGCAACAGCATCGCAACCGTGGCAGTGTTCGACACAAATGCACTCAGCAGAGCGGACACGCAGAGAAATCCAATCATGAGTCCGCGTGGCTTTGTGCCGACAATTGCGATGACGGATCGCAGCAATCGCGCCGCTATGCCATGGCGCTCCAGCGCCAGTGAGAGCACGCAACCGCCTGCAAAGAGGAAAATCAATTCGTTCGCGTAGGGCGCGAGTACTGCGCTGCCCTTCCCTGCACCGATCAGCGGCAACACAACGACAGGGAGCAGACTTGTGACTGCAAGATCCACGGGTTGGAACGCCCACCACAGCGCCATCCATCCAAGGAGCCCGATCGTCCCAGCTGCAGGTTCCGTGAAATCCCCAAAGCCGCCATGCTGTGGGTGAAAGAGAACCCACAGAAGTCCGCCAAGCATCGGGCCCGACACCGCGACCACACACTTCTGCCAGCCGCCGTCGATCTGGATGGATCCTTCTCGCGTCAGGGCGAACCTCCGTTGACTGCTGTGCACGCCATCCGCCATGCATCGCGGACCAGCGTCTGCCAGCGAGTTGCATAGGCGCGTTGGTCGCAGAGCGCGCTCGCGGCCATCTCGGACCGAAGCGAAGCCCGCACACGAGCAAGCCTGAGCGAGTCTTGCGCGAGATCACTGGCGACCGCGACGAATGCTTCATCACTTTCCGCCGCCCACTCTGCATGTCCGACCGCAGCAAGGAGTGACGCACCGACGCGCGCAGAGTGCCTGTCGCCCACGCGCGTCACGACTGGTACGCCCATCCAGAGTGCCTCGCATGTGGTCGTTGTGCCGTTGTACGGCATGGTGTCAAGCGCCACATGGACACGGCCATACAGCGCGAGATGCTCCTGCTGCGTGGCTAGATGCCGGACGACCTCCAAACGGTCAAGGGGAACGCCATGACGCGCAAATCGTTCTCGAAGAGGACCCACCACACTCGCATCCGAGAGGAACCTGCTCTTGACAAGCAGCCGCGAATGCGGGACTGCGTTCAAGACGCGCCCCCACAGTGCCATGCATGAGTCGGAAATCTTTGATGCGAGATTGAACGACCCGAAGGTGATCGGACCGCTCGGAACAGGGGCAGGTTCCGGCAGTTGCACGGGAGGCGAGTAGCAAAGAAAGCAGGGATCGATGCGCACAAGCCGCTCGCTGCACGCCCCGTCGCTGCCAAGTGGATCCGTGATCGAGTCCACCACACGAATCGCCACACCAGGATGTCCAGTGGTGTTGGGATAACCAATCGCAGAGATCGTGACCGCTGCAGGCGGCCGATCGAAAACGGCCATCCTGCCCCCCGCCGTATGCCCGCCGAGTTCAATCAACACATCCACTCCGTCCGCCGCGATACGCCTGCTGATCGCCGCATCATCCATCATGCCGACTTCCGTCCACGCATCGGCACGCGCCCTGAAGAACTGAGCATCCGAATCATCCGGCCCAACATCAAGCAGCGAGTAGACCGACAACGTCCAGTCGTTCGGCTTCGCGCCAAAGAGCGCGCCCACGAAGCGCGCCACGGGATGCCCCCGCAAATCACCGCTCAGTATGGCGATGCGGAGCGGTCGTTCGGGGTCTGGTTCGTGCGGCGCCGGCATGCGGAGTGGCGGAACACAGCCGCGATACTTCAGGTGTTCGGACGCGACTTCAGCCGCGGGGAGTTCCGCGTAGTTGGTGAGCATCAGGAGCGTCGTCCGTATTCCAGCATCCTGCGCGTGATCCCTCGCGAGCGCACGAATCAACTCGACCGCCTCCGACACCCGTCCGGTTGCTTCAAGCAGCCCACCAAGATTCCGCGTCATCTCGGGCCATCCTGGCTTTGCCGCCAATCCCGCGCGTGCTGCGGCGATTCCTGCCGCGATGTCATCCAGTTGGTTGCACGCGATGGTGAGCCCCATGTAGGCGAGCGGATATTTCGGATCAAGTCGCACCGCTGCCTCAAAGTGGTCGCGCGCCTCACGAAAGCGCCGTACCTGCAGCAATGCACTGCCAAGATTGCTGCGGTAGGCGGGAGACTCGGGTACTGCCTGCACCGAGCGTTCCAGATGGTGAATGCCCTGCGCATGCTGCCCGCTTTCCACAAGTGCAAGTCCCAGCGCATGTACGGCAGCGGAGTCGCGCGAATTGCGCTGAACGATCAGGCGCAGCGCAGCGATTGCCTGCGCGGAGCGTCCCGCATGGAGATCATCAAACGCGCGTTGGATCGCCGCGGGCGAGGCCATCAGGACGCGCCTCCGCGACGCGCCGACGAACCGCTCCGCGAAACTCGGAATACCCGGCGCTGCTTCGCGTTCACCTGCACAGCAGTGACGAGCCGCGCCATGCTGCGCCTGACGCGAATCGGTGCGCCCTGCCCGATACGCAGCTGCATTCCCGCGATGCCCGCTGCCGCTCGCAGCACGACAATCGACGCACCCGGACGCAGTCCGCAGCGTGCGGCTTCGCGAAGGAACTGCGGCGACTGATGGATCACACGCTCCACCCGTGCGGCTGCACCCGCCGGCAGACAATCCAGTGGAACCCCCTGCGCGGCGCGAAGGCGTCCGCGTGCGCTCGGGATTGGATCGCCATGCGGATCCTGCGAGGGATGACCGAGCAGGACATCGAGCCGCTCAAGAACGCGCGCAGAGAGCGCATGCTCAAGACGCTCCGCTTCCGCGTGCACCTCCGACCAGTCGAGGCCAATGAACCGAACGAGAAAGCACTCAATGATCCGGTGGCGCCGAAGAACATCAAGTGCTTTGCGCCTCCCCTGAGCCGTCAACGAAATGCTGCCGTATCTCGGCGCTCGAAGCAGTCCGCGCCGTGCGAGCCGTTGCACCATGGAGGTGACGGTGCCCTTTGTCAGGCCAAGTTCTCGTGCCAGTCGCGCGACACCCACCTCGCCAGTTCGACTGAGAGACTCCACAGCCTTGAGATAGTTCTCCACGGTCTCTGTCGCCACTGGGAAAGAATACCTCCGCACTGCCAGAGCGTCGGCACGCCCTAAGTTTGATTTATCAAACTTTGGAGGTACCCTGCGGTGGATGGACCGCGAACCCCGACCGACGGCGCCGACAGCAGGTTGGCGCCGACCACGACGGCAGCTCTCTCTTCCAGAGGCGCACGCATCGATTCGAGTGCCGTCGGGGCCGATCACCCTGCGCACATGGATCGCGTTCATCGGTCCTGGGCTGATGGTCGCCGTTGGCTACATGGATCCGGGCAACTGGGCAACGGATCTTGCAGGCGGTGCGCGCTTCGGCTACGCACTGCTGTGCGTCGTGCTGCTGTCGAACTTGATGGCGATCCTTCTGCAGCACCTCGCCATCAAGTTGGGAGTTGTCGCCGAACGCGATCTCGCTCAGGCGTGCCGCGATCACTTCGGCCCACGAGCCAACTTCGTGCTCTGGATCCTCTGCGAGGTGGCGATCGCCGCATGCGATCTCGCCGAGGTCATCGGCTCGGCCATCGCACTCAATCTTCTCTTTGGCATTCCGCTCGTATGGGGTGTCGTGATCACCGCGGCCGATGTGCTGCTCATTCTGCTGCTGCAGGCACGAGGGTGGCGTGTCCTCGAGGCCGTTGTTGCTGCGATGGTCTTGCTGATCGGCGCATGCTTCACGTACGAGATTGTCGCAGCGCGCCCTGATCTGCCCGCGATGCTGCGCGGGCTCATGCCGCGCACCGAGGTTGTTGTGAATCCCGACATGCTCTACATCGCTATTGGGATTCTTGGGGCGACTGTCATGCCCCACAACCTGTATCTGCACTCGGCAATCGTCCAGACTCGCGCGTATCCGCGCACCGACGAGGGAAAGCGGCTCGCAGTCCGTCTCGCCACATTCGACTCCACGGCCGCACTGCTGTTTGCATTCTTCATCAATGCCGCCATCCTCGTGCTCGCAGCGGCAACCTTTCACAACTCCGGCCATCAGGATGTCGCCGGCATCGAAGATGCATATGCATTGCTCTCGCCGCTGCTTGGTGCGCCGCTGGCCAGCACCCTCTTCGCTGTGGCACTCCTCGCTTCAGGACAGAACTCCACCCTCACTGGAACCCTTGCAGGGCAAGTGGTCATGGAGGGATTCCTCGACATTCGACTGCCGCCATGGTTGCGGCGACTCATCACGAGACTGATCGCCATCGTGCCCGCCGTCATCGTCGCTGCGCTTTACGGCGCAAGTGGTGTGAACGACTTGCTCATTCTCAGCCAGGTCATCCTGTCGCTGCAGCTTTCTTTCGCGGTCATTCCTCTGGTCTGGTTCACGGGCAGCCGTAGCAAAATGGGCTCCTTCGCGAACTCACCCGTGCTTTCCATGATCGCCTGGTTCGTGACGGCGGTCATCGTTCTACTGAACGGTTACCTGCTGCTGCAAGTGGTCATCGGCTGAGGTCGTGGCGCACCGAGCGGTACCCTCCTGCCCACCATGTCAGACCAAGCACAACACACCCTCCGGCAGATCTTTGCGCATCCGACGTCGCACAATATTCATTGGCGCGATGTCATCCACATGTTTGAGGGACTCGGCGGCACGACCGAGGAGACCAAGAAGGAACACCTCAAGGTGAAGTTGCGCGGCAAGGAGATGACTTTCCGAACGCCGCACCATGGGCACCACTCGCTCGATGACAACGAAGAGATCGGACACATCCGACGCTTTCTCCGAGAGTGCGGACTCGAGCCCGCGAAGGAACACTGATCACTTCGCGGCGTCGGGTGGCGCCACAACAAGCGTGGAGCATGCGGTTTCTTGAAGTGCCGCGTTGGACCATCGAGCCGCGGCGTGGGCTTGTGCCAGTTCACGCCAGTGCAGCCGGTCAGGTAGAGCGTGTTGGCGCCTTCACAGAGCGGCGGTGCGCCCACCACTCCCACACGAGCGGCAGAACGCTGACAATGATGATGCCGATGACGACCACACTGAAGTTGCGCTTCACCCACGGGATGTTTCCAAAGAGACAGCCGCCGCCAAAAGCGATGGCGACCCAAAGCGCCGCACCAAAGATGTTGAACGCCGCGAAGCGTCGATAGCGCATGGCACCAACGCCCGCGACGAATGGCGCGAAGGTGCGCACGATCGGCACGAATCGCGCAAGCACCACTGCGCGCCCCCCGTAACGCTCGAAGAACTTCTGGGTGCGTTCCAAGTGATCCCGCCGGAGCCAACGAAAGCGACCAGAGAACGCCGGCGGACCGATCCACCGACCGATGTGGTAGTTGACCGCATCACCAAGCACGGCTGCAACGAAAAGTACTGTGGCGGTGGTCCAGGGATCAACACCAATGTCGCGTACGGCGATCGCACCTTCGGCGAAGAGCAGGCTGTCGCCAGGAAGGAAGGGAAGAATCACGAGCCCCGTTTCGCAGAAGACGATCGCAAAGAGAAGCGCATAGGTGAGCGTCCCATGATCGCGCACAAAATCGCCGAGGAACTGATCGAGTTCAGTGAACAGCCGCAGGAATTCGTGAATCAGACCGTCCATCTGCTATCGGTGGCGCGAACTGCGCGCCCGTCGCCTCAGGCGATCTTGATGAAACGAGACACGGCCTGAATGTCAGGAATGATCTTGGCGGTGACCTTCAGCGGGAAGGTCGCGCCCAGGCTCGCAGACACGCAGCGCGTCGCAGGGATTCGAGAGGTCCACATCCGGCCACCGCGCTGATTGCGCGGGTTCTCGCGGCCGCGGCGCTTCGCCACTCGGGTCAGCGTCCGCTGCACAGCCGGTTGAAGCCGCATGAGCCGCTCGATCGTCTTGCGGTGACGGGGTGCGGCGGGCACCTTGAGGACGGAGATGGTGACAGTCTTTCCAGCGGTGAGGGCGGTCATGAGGGGCTCCTTGCGAAGATTGGGAAGGGTACCCACATCATGCACCTGCTGCAACATGCGCGATGCTGCATGGGGGTCCGCAGATAATCGGACTCACGAGCGCGAATCAGCGGAGGGATGAACCACCGCGAGCGCATGCGTACCGCGGTCCGCCAAGCCCGCCTCGATGGCGGTCCTGTAGATGCGATGTGCAAACGCGGTGCCTGGAAGGTCCAACCCCGCTTGTTCACCAGCCTCAAGGGCGATGCCAAGATCCTTCACAAAGTGTTCAATACGAAACCCAGGCGCGAAGTCGCCGCGCAACATTCGGGGGGCAAGATTGGTGAGCGTCCAACTTCCAGCCGCGCCCGCCCCAACCGACTCGAGGACCTTGTGCGGATCGAGCCCACTTCGACGCGCAAACGCGAGCCCCTCGACGACCCCCACCATGGTCGACGCGATCAGAATCTGATTGACCGCCTTCGCCAACTGACCGTGGCCTGCAGCCCCGTGCAGAATCACCGTCTTTCCCATCACGCGAAGCAGTGGCTCGGCGCGCGCAAACGCGTCTTCGTCGCCGCCCACCATGATCGAAAGGCGTGCCTCACGCGCACCGACATCACCTCCAGTGACAGGTGCATCAAGCGCCGCAATGCCGCGCGCTCGCGCATGCTCGGCAATCTGCGTTGCAAGCGCGGGTGTACTTGTTGTCATGTCGATCACGACCGAGCCGCGCGGTGCAGTGCGAAGCGTTCCCGCACCACCCAAGTGGACGCTCTCGACATCCGCCGGCATCGACACCATCGAGAAGGTGAACGCAGCATCCGCAGCCGCATCGGATGGCGACGCGGCCCACTCTGCTCCGAGTGCAAGCAGCGGCTCTGCACGAGCGCGCGTTCTTGAGTGAACCCGCAGCGGATACCCGGCACGGATCAGATGCCCGGCCATCGAGAGCCCCATCACCCCTGTGCCAATCCAACCGATCCGAACGGGATTCTCCATGCCATCGGAGGTTACGCTTCACCCCGCATCGAGTCTTTCCAAGAAGGGCACGAACCCACGCATCGCATTCCTCGTAGCACCCAAATGCAAACAACCATGATGAACTCAGCGCACACCGATATCCGCGAGATTGAGCGACAAGTTGAAGCAGCGAGCCGCCCGTTTCGCAGCCTGACCGATCAGATTCAGCGAGTCATTGTCGGGCAACATGGCATGATCGAGGGCATGCTCTGCTGCTTGCTCACCAACGGCCATGTGCTGATCGAAGGCGTTCCTGGTCTGGCAAAGACCACAGCGATTGCCGCACTCGCACGAGCCATCAATACGGGCTTCCGTCGCATTCAATTCACGCCTGACCTTCTCCCAGCTGACCTCATCGGAACCATGATCTACCGCCCCAACACAGGCGAGTTCACCGTCAAGCATGGACCGATCTTCTCGAACCTCATCCTCGCTGATGAAATCAACCGTGCACCCGCGAAGGTGCAATCCGCGCTCCTCGAAGCGATGCAGGAACGGCAAGTGACGATCGGCGAGCAGACCTTCCGTCTGCCCGAACCGTTTCTGGTGCTTGCCACACAGAATCCCATCGAGCAAGAAGGCACATACGCGCTACCCGAAGCGCAGGTCGATCGCTTCGCGATGAAGCTGGTTGTCCGCTACCCATCCGCCAAGGAAGAACGCATCATCCTCGATCGAATGGCGTCTACCGATCCAAAGACAGCAGTGGATGCCGTCATGCAGCCACAGGACATCGCGGCCGCGCGACGGCTGGTGGATCAGATCTTCATGGAAGACCGCATCAAGGACTACATCGTCGATCTTGTCATGACGACGCGTGATCCGAAGCGCCACCGCGTGCCAATCGATGGGCTGAT
The DNA here is from genome assembly GCA_046080505.1 of Planctomycetota bacterium. Classification (GTDB taxonomy): domain Bacteria; phylum Planctomycetota; class Phycisphaerae; order Phycisphaerales; family SM1A02; genus F1-60-MAGs104. The sequence continues at coordinate 8,362 of JBJTUC010000027.1, read as the reverse complement.
TCAGTACGGATGCTCACCGCGTGCGACTATTGCGCTCACGCTTGCTGCCAAGGCGAAAGCGTTCCTTGATGGTCGCGGCTATGTCGTGCCGCAGGATGTCAAGGATGTCGCACACAACACGCTGCGGCATCGCCTGGGGCTCTCCTATGAGGCCGAGGCATCCGAGCGAAGTGCAGACGACATCGTTCAGGCCCTGCTCGATCATGTCCCCGTCCCCTGAGATCTGACGCCACCTCCAAGCGACGCCACTGCCACAGGACGAGGGGACAGCCACCATGCTGACGAGCGACACGATCCAGAAGATCCGACGCATCGAGATCCGCACGAAGCGAATCGTTCAAGACGCCCTTTCTGGGCGGTACGTCTCTGCATTTCGCGGGCGAGGCATGGAGTTCGAGGAGGTGCGCCCCTACATGGACGGCGATGATGTGCGCGCGATCGACTGGAATGTGAGCGCTCGAGCGGGCAGTCCGCATGTCAAGCTGTTCCGAGAGGAGCGGGAACTGACGGTCTTCGTCGTGGTGGATCTCTCCGCATCACTCGGTTTCGGTTCGCGCCAACGCACCAATCGTGAACTGGTGGCGGAGGTCGCGGCGACCCTTGCGTTCAGTGCGACGCGCAACAATGACAAGGTCGGTCTGCTGCTGTTCACAGATCGGATCGAACGGCATGTCCCGCCGCGCAAGGGACGGCGTCATGTGCTGCGCATCATCCGTGATCTTCTCGCGCATGAAGCAGAGGGCACGGGGACCGACATGGCAGCAGCCATCGACGAGATCAATCGCGTCCAGAAGCGCCGCGCGGTCGTGTTCGTCATCAGCGATTTTCTCTCGCAGGGTTGGGAACGCCCCTTAGCCATCGCAGCACAGCGGCATGACGTGATTCCGCTGTGCATTCGTGATCGCCACGAAGAGTCCCTGCCTGCAGCGGGACTGGTGCAGGTCCGCGATATGGAGTCTGGTCTCGTGCGCTGGCTCGATCTCGGCAGCCGTTCAGGCCGCGCCGCGTTCGCAGCGGCCGCTTTGCAGCGGGCGGAAACCTTTGACCACGCCATGCGGCGTCTGAAGATCAAGCCGCTGGTGCTAAGAACGGACGAGGACTTTGTCCACCCCATGACGGAATACTTCGAGCGCCGCAGCGGAGGAAAGATGCGATGAACCTCTTCGCGATAAACCCCTTCGCGCTCATTGGACTTCGACCGCTCCTCCTTTTCACCATCACAACATCCATGGTCTCCGCGCACTGTGATGCGCAGACTGCGGTCGCGCCACCCCCCGCCGCACATGCGATCGATGAGGAAGCTTCGGCCGATGGTGTGCGTGCGCGCTGGACACTCCCAAGCAGCGCTGCCCAGGTTGGCGATGCGATCCCCTTCCGACTGACGGTCTATGCGCCCGAGGGCATCGCTCTCGAGTTCCCAGAGATCGGCTCAACCAGCGGTGCCTTCGATATCCGCGGAGTTGATCGGCAGTCCCGTGCATCCGGTAGCAACCGCGAGTGGACGCTCTCGTTCACTGCGTCGACATTTGACTCTGGTAGTCAGCAGTTGCCGCCATTCACACTGGCGTGGAAGGATTCCGCAGGCGAAGCGCGCACGCTTGAGGTCGGTGGTTGCACGCTCGACATAGTGAGCATTGCAGGCGATGCGGAGCCTGCTGCGTTCAAGGACATCAAGGGTCCGCTTCCCATGGATCTCGGCGGCGTGCCATCGTGGGTCACTGCGGTCGCGGTTGGCGCACTCGCAGTGTTGCTGATGACGCTCGTGATTTGGCTGATTCGCAAGCGACGCGCAGCGGCCCTCGAGCGATCCATGACGGCTGATGCGTGGGCACTGCGCGAACTGGACCTCCTTGAGAAGGATGATCTCGTGGGGAAGAGCGATTACCACACCTACTGGGTCCGACTGTCGGCGATCATCCGGCAGTATGTCGAGCGTCGTTTCGACATTGCTGCTCCTGAGAAGACCACGCAGGAGTTTCTTGCTGCGGCTCGCGACCACGCGGAGGTTGGAGCGGAGCACAGACATGTGCTCACGGACTTCCTTCGCGCAGCGGACATGGTGAAGTTTGCTGCGCTGCGTCCTGCGGATGAAGACTGCCGACGCGGCCTGTTTGCAGCACGCGATTTCGTTCGCGATACCACTGCCTCGGCTGCCGAGCGCCCAGCGCTGCAGGAGGTGCGCGCATGACATTTCTCACGATGCTTGATCCTTGGCTACTGCCGCTCGCACTGTTCGCGATCGTTGCCCTGCTGCCGACGCTGGATCGGCGCCGACACTCACCGCTGCGATACTCATCGCTCGCCATCGCGGCGCCGCTCGCCACCTCCTGGGCGCTCCGATTGCGTTGGCTCCCCGCCATGCTGCGCGCGTGCGCCATTCTCATGCTGGGGGTTTGCCTCGCGCGACCTGTGATTGCGAACCAGCAGACGAAGACATTTGTCGAGGGCGCAGCCATTGAGATCGTGATCGACCGCTCAAGTTCCATGCGCGCGCTCGACTTTTCGGTTGGGCGCAACGCATCCGATCGCCTCGAAGCAGTGAAGTCCGTGGCGACATCGTTCATCGCAGGTGGCATGGGGCTGGAAGGACGCCCGAACGATCTCATTGGCGTCACATGTTTCGCCCGCTTCGCCGACAGTCTTTCGCCATTGACCCTCGATCACAGTTATGTGGTGGATGTGCTTCGGCAGCTCGAGCCCGCTGGCGAGCGCGCCGAGGATGGCACGGCGATCGGTGATGCAGTCGCACTTGCGGTGGAACGCCTGCGCGATGCGATGAAGAATGCTCCCAAGGACGGCGGTCGTCAGCCCATCGAGAGCGCTGCCATTGTGTTGCTGACCGATGGCGAGAACAATGCTGGTGATGTGGACCCGCGCATTGCTGCGGACTTGGCCAAGACCTACGGCATCAAGATCTACTCGGTTGGCGTGGGGTCGAAGGGCTCCGCACCATTCCCGGTTGGGACAGATCCCTTTGGGCAACCAATCATTCGAAGTGTCCCAGTGAACATCGATGAGGATCTCCTCAAGGACATGGCTGCGCGGACAGGCGGTGAGTACTTCCGCGCCACGGACACGCAGAGCCTGCGCTCCATCTACTCGCAGATCGATGCCATGGAGAAGACAAAGACTGAACAGCGGCGTTCGATGCTGTACACCGATCTAGCTGTCCAAGCTGGGTCGTGGGGTGGATGGTCCATGCCGCCCCTACTGGCCATCGCCGCACTCCTGCTCGCGGCAGAACTATTGCTGACACATACACGACTGAGGACGCTGAACTGAGGTGCACGCTGATGAACGGCATCGAGTGGAACAATCTCTCCGCATTGAACTGGCTCTGGCTTGTTGCGCTTCTCGCCGTACTCGTCGTCTGGACAATCGCGTGGCGCCGCCGCGCCATGGATGCGCTGATCGAGCAGGGTCTGCAGCACCGGATCATTGCTGGAATCTCACGCATCCGACCAGCGGTGCGTTCGCTGCTCTGCTTGGCGTCGCTCGTGTGCATCGTGGTAGCGCTGGCTGATCCACGCGCGGGGCGTCAGGAGGAGGAAGTCACGCGGCGCGGCGCAGATGTGATGTTCGTGGTCGATGTCAGTCGGTCGATGCTGGCGGAGGATGCGACACCCAACCGACTCGACCGTGCGAAGGCATTCATCGATGATGCCGTGCGCCGAATGGGTGGCGACCGTGCAGGCCTTGTGGACTTCGCTGGGAGTGCGGCGATGCGCACGCCACTCACGCTGAACTACGGCGCTTTGATGGCAAGTGTGGATGATCTGACGCCGAAGGACTCGGCGCGCGGCGGGTCGATGCTTGGCGCGGCGATCGAGACTGCAGCGAGCAGCTTTCCGAGCGACTCAACGGCTGGCCGAGCAATCGTTGTGTTGACCGATGGCGAAGACATGGACAGCAATCCTGCCGCCGCGGCGAAAGCTGCGTTCGAGCAGGATGGGATTCGTGTCATCACGGTCGGCATCGGTGACCCCCGCGATGGGGGGCGAATCCCAGTCGACGGCAAGAGCGGACAAACCTGGCTGGTCTACGAGGGGCAGGAAGTCTGGTCCAAGATGGATCCCGCGACTTTGCAGGAGGTGGCGGATGCTGGCGGTGGAATCTTCGTCCCCGCAGGAACCGCACAGATCGATCTCGGCGAGGTCCTTGAACGCGCGCTCGGCGACTTGGAGCGCAGGGATTTTGAGACAACAACCGTGGTATTGACTTCACCGCAGTTTCAGTGGCTCGCGGGTGCGGCACTCCTGCTGCTGCTGATCGAACTGCTGCTTCCAAACCACCGTACCGTATCTGTTGTCGCACCGAAGGCGCGGCGATCGGTTCCGTTGGTGGAGGTCGGATCGTGAAGTCTCACCTGTTCATGTCAATGCTTGCCGCGTCTTCCGCGCTGTACGCATCAGCAGAGCCGCCGCCGGTGCAGCCCGCGCCGACGCAGCAGAGTGAGTTGACCAAGCGGCGCACCATTGATCGCGATGCGTTCCGTGCGAGCGCTCGCGAGGGAATGCAGGCACTCGAGGCAAAGGAGTACGCGAAGGCACAGACAGCATTCACTGCTGCGATCGCTGCGGACCCCACCGATTCTCGCGCCGCCTACAACCGCGGTGTTGCCGCCTACAAAAGTGATGACTTCCCAGTCGCCGGTGAGAGTTTCGCTGCGTCTGGCAGCTCTGGCGATGCAGCGCTTGCCGCGGCATCGATGTACAACCAAGGCACTGCGTCTTTCGCCCAAGCGCTTCGGTTGTTGCCGAAGGAATCGGGAAGCGGTGGCGCGCAGCAGTCAAAGGATCTCAAGCCAGCTATCGATGCGCTGAAGACTGCCCTCACCCACTTCAAGGACGCTGTGGCGGCGGATCAGCAGGACCTTGACTCGCGCTTCAATGCCGAACTTGCCCAGCGGCTGCTCCGCCAACTCGAGCAGCAGCAAGAGCAGCAGCAAGAGCAGGAAAACAACAAAGAGAAGGAACAGGAAGAGAACGAAAAGAAGGAGCAGAACCAAGACAAGCAGGATCAGCAAGATCAGGAGCCAAAGCAAGATCAACCGCAGGATCAGAAGCAAGAACAGGGCGAGAGTCCTGAACAACAACAGAAGCAGGACCAACAGCAGGACCAAAAGCAGGAACAGAAGCCCGGCGAACAGAAGCCCGGCGAACAGAAGCGGGATGGCGATCAGATGCCTGACAAGGAGGGTCAGTCAAAGAAGGATGGTCAGGACAAGCAGGATCCCAAGGAAGACCCATCAAAGGACGGTCAGCAAGACAGCCCTGCGAAGGACGCTGCCGAGAAGTCAGATGAGGGTGCCACGGAGTCTGCCGCAGGTCAACCAAAGACTGGCGCTCCGCTCACGCGCGAGGAGGCAGAGCGACTCCTGCAGATGGTTCGAGACCGTGAAAAGACCCGCGAAGATGCAAAGGAGCGCGCCAAGCAAGCGCAGCCCCGCAGGGCCCCCGGAGGCAAGGACTGGTAAGCCCATGGGTCACCTCATGCACACGCTGATCCGCTGGATTCCTCAAGTGATCGCACTCGCAATCAGTGTGTCTGCGTTCGCAGGCGATGTCGCCTTTGATTTGTCGCCGCTCCAAGGCTGGGCTGGTACGCCTGCCGTCCTCAAGATCACCGTTCGCGATGGCACCATGATTACGGATCCGGTTCTGCCCACAGTGGACGGACTTGACTTCGCACTGCAGGCAGGCCGACAAACGATGAACTCGATGCAGGTCATCAATGGCCGAGTGACCCGCGAAAACACAACGGTGCTGAATGTCCTGGTCACGCCGCGGACTGCAGGAAAATTCAGTATTCCACCGATCACGATCGATGTCGATGGCATACAGCATTCGTCGGGGCCACTCACCTTCTCATCGCTCAAGTCAGAGGCTGGCGATCTGCTGAAGGTGCAAGTCATCACCGATCAACCGACACTGTGGGAAGGACAGACGGTGAAAGCCACGCTCCGTATCGAGGTAAAGCCCTATCAGTCACGCGAACACCGCGTCACACTGCGGGAGAGTGACATGTGGCAGTTCATCGATCTCGAGAAGTGCGAATTCGGCCCATTCAAGCAGCGCATGCGCGAGCTGCTTCAGTCGAGTCAGCGCCCGCAGGGTCGGGAGGCTCTCGTCGATGGACAGTCGATGCTGGTCTACGAGATCACCGCACCGCTCACGATGGGCGCTCCAGGCGTTCCTGATTACTCGGATGTTCGAATCGTCTGGAACTACCCATCACGGCTGACAGCCAATCAGGATTTCTTCGGGCGCTCCGAGCTGAGTGTTTCTGCAACCCGCCCCATCACCGCGGACGCCGAGGCATCGGGCATCGAGGTGAAGCCACTGCCAACAGAGGGCAGACCAGCTGACTTTGGTGGTGCCGTTGGCTCGTTCTCCATCGAAGCCACCGCAAAGCCGCTGACCGTTGGCGTCGGTGACCCAATCACTCTGACCTTTCGCATCACCGACACAACAGGTGGAGGGCGGCTCGACTCGGTCGGCCCGCCGCGGCTTGACGCGCCCTCGCTCACCGACGACTTTCGCATGCCAACGGCACCACTTGCTGGCTCTGTGCAGGGAAACACCAAGACATTCACACAAACGCTGCGCCCAACCGCTGAGTCGGTACGGGAGATCCCGCCCATTGCGTTCTCTTGGTTCGATCCAGAGACAGGTCGCTACGAGACAGCAGCGTCAAAGCCGATCGCACTGTCCGTGAGTGCGGTGGAACGCCTCGCCACCGATGCGATCCTTGGCAGCACGAAGAAGCCAGTCGAGACTGCGCCCGCATTGGTTGCGACTGCGGGCGGACTCAGTGCAAACGCACCCGTCACTCCGGCACTCGTTCGAAGCAGACCTGTTGGCGCAGTGTCTTGGCCACTTGTGGGTGCAGTGCTGATCATTCCACCGCTCGCGTGTGCCACCGTGCTTCTGATGCGGCGCCGTCAGGATCGCCTGCTTGGAGACCATGGTTTGGCTCAGGAACGAGGAGCGCGGCAGCGCGCGAATGTGCGTGCGCGCGCAGGATCGAGCGCAGAGGCTGTCCAGAGCTACATCGCAGACCGTCTACGCCGCCCCAGCGGCACAGTGACGCGTGTCGAAGCGAGCCATTCTCTGCGTGCCGCAGGCGCGGATGATGTTCTTCAGCGGCAAGTCGAGGACATCCTCGGCCGAGCCGAGCGAGCACGATTCGCGGCCCCAGGGACAACTCCGACTGCTGCGAGCGATGATGCAACGCAAGCACTTTCCTGCATCGCAGCGCTCGATCGACTGAACTGGCGCGCAGCACGCGCAACAATGGAAGCACACGAATGAAACAGAGGGCAACAATGTGGGGTCTGCTGACCATTCTTCCTTGTCTGCTCTGTACAGACGCGCAGGCGAGTGCACTGCCAAGTCTGGTTCAGACGACTCAGGTCTCTGATCCCTACGCAGTCGCCATCGAGGCACAGCAGAACTATGACGCAGGGATGGAGGCGATTGTGTCGGATGGGGAGCGCGCCCATGCGCTGTTCGTCAAGTCAGCTGAGCTCTATCAGTTGCTGGCCGACATACCACTTGCGAATGGGGAACTGAACTACAACCTCGGCAACGCTTGGATTCAGGCAGGCAATTCAGGCAAGGCGATTGCAGCGCTGCTCGATGCACAGATGCTGTTGCCGGGCGATGCGCGCGTGGCGACGAGCCTTGGCCATGCGCGCGCACTTGTCGAACCTGAGTCAGCGACACCGCACAGCGCCGCCCCGCTCGACCGCGCCGCAGTGTGGTGGTCATGGCTGTCTCCGTCCGCGCGTGGTTTTACCGCAGCAGGGATGTGGGCCGCACTCTGGCTGCTCGTCACATGGGGCGTATGGACACGCTGGAGTGCGCGGCTGCCGTGGCGCACTGTCATCGGTGTGGTCGCACTCGCATCGGCGGTGGTGACGGGAACATGTTTGACAGATGTCATACGAACGACCCTCCATCCACCAGGAGTGATCACGAGCGATACCACGGTCGCACGCAAGGGCAACGGTGAGGGCTTCGCGCCCGCATTCTCAGAACCGCTCAAGCGTGGCATGGAGTTCACCCTCATTGAAGCGCGCCCACAGTGGGTTCATGTGCGGCTTCGGGACGGGCAGGCAGCTTGGGTGCGCAGCAGCGATGCGCATGTCGCCGGCGACTGGCGCACGGACCGACCCGCAAACAGCCTCTGACCGCACCAAAGAAAAGGGCGTCCACCTTCAACAGGCAGGACGCCCAAATGCTGTTCAACGGAGAGGGTGAGATTCGAACTCACGAGCAGGACAAGCCCGCTACTAGTTTTCGAGACTAGCTCCTTCAACCGCTCGGACACCTCTCCAGAGCCGACGCGAGTATAGCCG
>JBJTUC010000026.1:0-14745 GCA_046080505.1 Planctomycetota bacterium | reverse complement strand
GAAGGCGATTCGACTTCTTGGCATGCTGCTTGTCGTTTCAGCGGTCGACACGGTTCACGCGCAGGTCGAACCATTGCGAAGTTCCGATTTGATCGAGGTTCTTACGCGGTATGGCTTCGATTCGCAGCAGCAGGCAGTCGTACTTGCTGCGCACGAGATCCAAGTGGAACGCTTTGTGCAGTGCGTGCGGCAGTCGACGGCTGCGTGGCAGGCCGCGCTTGCGGTGCGCTCGGCGGATCAGGCCGCGGCGAACGCGCTCGTTGGGCGTGGCAGGACCGCGGCGTCGCAACTGGATGCGGTCGAAGCACTAGTCATGGAGGCCATTCGAAAGTCTGCGCGCCCCGATCAGACCGCTGCAGTGGATCAAGCCGTGGCAGAGTTGGAGCAGCGAAGGAATCTTGCAATCTGGAAGGCTGCACTCGGAATTCGCGCACAACCGCGCCCCATTGATTGGCAGCGAATCGCAGCGCGAATGCAACTGACTGACCTGCAGCGAAGTGCGCTGGAGGAACGGCTGAAGTTGCAGGCCGGTGACCGATCCACCGCGACGCGCGTCATGCGCGAGGCGGCCCTGCAGCTGCCCCTTGCGCGATTCAAGTCGCGAGGTGAGTCAGCCGTACCGGGAGCGCTGGCTCCATTGATTTCATCGGGCCCGGGTGTGCGTGCTGAAGATGCGGAAGGAGACACAGCGATCGAAGTACAGACTGTCGACCCGAATCTCGGACGGGATCTTCTCGCGGCACTACTGTCTCAGGGGCAGGTCGGCATGAAGGAAGTGGCCGCTGCACGCGCGAGACTTGCGGAGTGCGATGCGCAGACTATCGATGCACTTCTGACGCAGTTGAACGGCCGTGGCAAGCTCCGGCTCCTGAGCAGCATGTCGACCCGATCGGGGCTCGGTCCGCTTCGAGTTGGAGTCACCGTTCTGCAGCGAGTCGTGCAGAGCTGCAAGGATTTGGACGCCGCTCGTGCGGCGCGCATGGATGATGTTCTCGATCGGTGGGCATCGGCGTGGTGGCCCGTCGCTCGGAAGGAGTTCACGAGTGCTGCGCCGGGCAAGGGAGGTCTGGCTGCGCTGTTGGCGCAGGAGGATGCGCCACAAGGTGGCGGGCTGCGTCAGGCACAGGAGGCAACATCGCGTGCTGCAGCGGAGATCGCTGAGATCGTCCCTGATCTGGCGCCTGAAGTTCTCGCTGGGTTGAGGCGTGCTGCAAGCAGTGGGCTGGTGTTGCCGAACTCCGACGGTGGAGTCGTGGTTGAGGCGGCGGGAGTGCCGGGAGGCGGGGGAGGAGACGGTCAGCCCATCATTGTTGCTGCGACAACCGTGGAGATTTCGGTGACGGGAGACGAGTTCGATCTTGGCGATGTGGACATGGGGGATATGGGCCTTGCAGATGTTGAGATGTTGCTTTCAGATGGGGATGTTGTTGTTGCTGGTGGCCAGGACATTTCGATGGAGATGGGCGCACCAGACATCGGCGCTCTGGATGTTGACGAAGCGGAGATGGAGCCTGGTGCAGTTGGCGGCGATACGCTCGCCATGCTGTATGGCACTGGATCGACGCGCATCCAGCAGCCGATCAAAGTCGATCAGATCGAAGGCGCGCTGGCCGCTGCGGGTGTGGGTGCTGACCTAATGCGTGTCGTCGATCAGATTCTGCAGGATGCAGAAGCGACGCTGGCAGAGCAGCGGCAGAAGGTTCAGCCATCTGGGGGGGCCAGAGTGAGTGGGGGTGCTGTGGCGGGTGGGCTGTTTGTGATGGGCGAGGATGGCTCACTGCAGCAGCAGTCGCCAAAGGATGCGGAGGAACGCGCCACCTTGGCAGATGGTGTACGAGAGGCGATCCTCGCTGCAGAAGTCGGTGCAATCGACACATCCGTGATGCCACTGACGGACACCAAGCGTGCATCGGCTGTGGCGTGGATCGTGCCGTGGCGCACGCTCGTCAAGGAACGCGCTGCGGCACCGAGCATGTCCTTCTTCTCGCAGAGTTCGTCGGGGGCATCAAGCCGCGGCGATCCAATCATGGCGGTGATGCGCTCGCAGTTGACCGCCGCGGATTGGTGTCATGCGGGACCAACGATTGCTGCGGAGTGCAACAATCTCGCCGCGCTGACGCGGGCATGGACGGATGCCGATCAGGCTGAACGCAAGGTGCAGCCGAGGCAATCCGTGAACATGTCGCCTGTGCCTCCGAAGGTCTCGCCTGCGGGACCGCAGGGGCAAGGCGGTGGTGTCGCGGGAGTGCAAGTGTCATCGAGCGTGTCGGTCATTTCGACTTCGCGTGACATGGCAGGCTTCCAAGCTGCTGCCGCAAACACCAAGAAGGCTGCGGACAGTCTGCGGTCGGGATGCGACTCGATGGTGCAGCGCGTGAAGGGCATACTTCCTCCAGAGTCAGCGCAGCGATTGCAAGATGCGTGGGATGATCAGAGATTCCCTTTCGAGCTCGCCGACGACACCAGTCCTGCAAGCCGCTTGGATGAGGCGGAACGGCTCGCGGGGAGTGGGGAGAGCGCTGCCGCGATTCGCGCGCTTCGGAGCACTTGGGAGCAGCGATCCCGTGCCATCCGATCGCAGATCGTCGAGGTGTGTGAGAACCGGTCCGCTGAGTCTGCATCCGTCATCGCTGCGCTGCGTTATCAGAGGGATGAGTTGAATCGCGCGTCGCTTCGAAGCCTCGGTGCACTTTCAGTGGGAACGCCGTAGCCTGTTCCACATGTCAACTGTACGAGTGCGTCTGACCGAAATCCGCTCCCTTGCCTCGCGGCTGATGCAGATTGTGTTGATCGGTTCATGCATGTTTGCATGTAGCAGCGGGTCGAGCGATGTCGCCACGCTGCTCGGTGGACATTTTTCCAGCATGGCGCAGTCGAAGGCAGATAGCGAGTACTTCGATGTACGCCTGCACATGGTGCGGATTTGGCCCTCGCGAAGCGATGCCATCTGGATGTATGTGGAGCAGGCGATGGAGTCCGCGCCCTGCAAGCCGTATCGGCAGCGCATCTACCGAGTCACCGAGCCTGTGCCAGGAGAGGTGGTGAGCCAAGTGTTCGAGATGCGAGATGCGGATGCATTCATTTGCGCATGGGCTGCTCCCGAGCGCTTCGATGTGCTTGAGCCGACCATGTTGACGGAGCGCGAGGGATGTCGCATCACGCTTCGGAAGATCAACGGCGTGTGGTGTGGATCAACGGATGGTCAGTCGTGTCTCAGCTCACTTCGTGGAGCGACATATGCGACAAGCGAGGTGCGTCTAGAACGACAGAGAATCGAAACATGGGATCGCGGCTTCGATGCGCAGGGGAAGCAGGTGTGGGGTGCGCGCAAGGGGGCGTACATCTTCGAGCGGCTTGGGGAGACGCCTGTGAATCCCTGCGCCAATCCGTCCGTCGCAACTTCAGCGCGCTAGTGAACGGCGCGTGTGCGCACGCGATGCTGCGATGACTTTCGCTGCGGGCTTCGGCGCGGCGGCGCACTCAAGCAGAGCCTGAAGCATCAGCGGAGCCACGATCGTCGCGTCACTTTCGATCACAAACATCGGCGTTCGTTCGGTCAATTTGTCCCATGTGATTTTTTCGTTGGGTGTGGCGCCTGAATAGGAACCGTAGCTTGTGGTGCTGTCGGAGATCTGGCAGAAGTACGCCCACGGTTTCACGGGGCGCTGCAGGTCGTACTTGATGCTCGGGACGACACAGATCGGGAAGTCGCCTGCAATTCCACCACCGATCTGGAAGAATCCGACGCCGCGACCCGAGGAGAGCCCGCGATACTCCTCATAGAACTGCGCCATGTACTCGATCCCGCTGCATGCGATCGATGCGGGGAAATCGCCGTACTTCACATGCGAAGCGAAGATGTTGCCGAATGTGGAGTCTTCGTAGCCAGGAACCACCATCGGCAGTCGTGCCTTGGCGGCGGCCAGCAGCCAGCACTCGCTGGGGTTGCCCTGAAACTTGGATCGAGGCAGCGACAGCACGAGATCGTAGAAGTACTCGTGCCAGAAGCGTCGATTGCCGCGTTCGCCTGCGCGGGTCCACATGGGCACCAGGACCTTTTCAACGGCTCGAAAGGCTTCGTCCTCGGGAATGCTGGTGTCGGTGACGCGTCGCATGCGCTGCTTCAGGATGCGAGTGTCATCGCGCTTGGTGAAGTAGCGATACTCGGGGAAGTCCTTGTAGCTGTCATGAGCGACCAGACGAAAGAGCGACTCCTCAAGATTCGCACCCGTGACGCTCAGGCCGTGAACCAAGCCACTTCGTATTGCAGGCGCGAGAGAGATGCCAAGTTGTGCGCTGCTCATGGCACCTGCGATGGCCCAGAACATCTTTCCGCCACCGGATATGTGATCCCAATAGGCGAAGAGTGCATCACGCGTACTACGCGAATTGAAGTTTCGATAGTTGTCCGCGACGAAACGCAGGATCGGCAGATCATTCTTTGGCATGGGGGCGAGTGTTGTACCGCAATCCAAGGCGGTACGAAGCGTGGAGTCCCGGCGAGTTGTTCGGACGACATCTGCCGCCTATAAATGAATGTTCGCGGCGATCTGTGGCGTCGTACCAAGCGCGCCAGCCGAATCACTCCGAAGACCAAGTCATGCAACCATTGTTCGCTGACCGAACTGAACTTCAGCACCAGCTCTTTGCACGGTTGTCGGCGATGTTCGCCAGCGAAGTACCGTTGTATGACCGCAGTCTCGCGGTCAATGAACTCGTCAACGGCCTGGTGTGCGAACTGATGACGGAGCGCTTTGTGGGCCTTCGAGTCACCGCAGCGGAGGTCACCCGCGCAAGCGCCGAGCGTCACGGCGCGATTCGAATCGGCAGACCTGATGAGTACCGATGGATCGCCCGCTTCTTTGGCGTGTTCGCCATGGAGCCCCACAACTTCTACTCGATGACTGACATCGGTGCGAAGAGTCAGCCTGTGATCGCGACGGCGTTCCGCTCCGCGGCTCGGCCAGAGCACCGCGTGTTCACATCGCTGCTCGTGACAGATCGATTTGATCCTGCAACGCGCGGACGCATCGAAAACGCTCTTGCTGGTCGAACGGTGTTCTCTGCCAGAGCCCAGAGCCTTATTGAACGGTGCGAGCAGGAGGGCGGACTTTCATCCGCCGACGGCGAAGCGCTGATTGCAGAAGCATGCACACGGATCTTCAAATGGACGGGGCGCGCGCGCGATCACCAGCTCTACACGGACCTCTGCACGGCGGGCTTCAAGATCGCGGCTGACATTGCATGCTTCGACTCACATCACCTCAATCATCTCACTCCGAACACTCTCTGCATGGATCTGTACACGGCGGCCATGAAGTTCTGTTTCGGACAGGTGGATGCGAAGCACTTCCTGTCGCGGGCACGAGAGGTGCTTGGGCGACTTGCCGCGACAGCCGACCGACCCTGGCTGCGCCTGCACCTGCCGCACCTTTCGAAGGCGATGGTTGACACCCCCCCGATCGTGTCGGTGGATGGGCAGATTATTGATCGATTGATCCAAAAACTGCAACAGCGGCTGAATGCGCCTGAGTTTCATTTGGCTTCGCTCAAGAACGCGGGCTTCAAGGACTTCACGGAGGGACCGCCCGGTGGAACGCCCGTTCTGCTGCGTCAGGACGCCTACCGCGCTGTGGCGGAGCCGGTTTCGTTCATGGAGCCTGATGGAACCACCGTGCAAGGTGAACACACTGCACGGTTCGGCGAGATCGAAGAGCGGTTCTATGCCACGACGCCTGAGGGGCGCGCGTTGTATGACGCGTGCCTAGAAGAAGCAGAGCGCTTGCGGGGCACTGAGAAGCCCAACACGAACGATCTTGCCGCTCACGAGCGCGCGCTTGCAGCGCCATTCGCACGCATTCCCAAGACGCTTGAGGAACTGGTGGAACAAGGATTGGTGTACGCGGAGTGGGAGCCGACCGCCTTGGGCTTGGCGACACGAGGCACAATCGACACGCATGACTTCGTTGAACTCCTGCGCCGCGGACTCGTGCGCTGCGAGGGCATTCGATACGAGGACTTCTTGCCTATCAGCGCGGCTGGAATTTTCGCGAGCAACCTCAACCAATATGGAACGCATGCCGAAGGTGCAGCGCCTCGCACCTTTATCAAGTCTGACTTGGAAGAGATCATCGGTCGGCCAATCATTGAGTCAGCAACTGTCTACGCAATCAACGAACTCGAATCCAGACAGCGCACGCTGGTCGCACTCGGGCTCGCTGCGGTCGGCCGCTCCGTTCAGTGACTGGTGGTCGCGCAGTCAGAGCCGCCTTCCCCGATACTCTGCTGCTGGATGACGCAAACCGCCGAGCGCGAGAAAGGTGAGCAGCTGCAGGAGCGCATGCGGCGCATGCTTTCTTGGCTCGATGAAACAGATGCCATCGCCCGCACGCACTTCCAGTCCGCGTCTCTGCAAGTGGAGACCAAGCGTGATCAGACGCCCGTGTCGGCTGCGGACCTTGCCATCGAGCAGCACTTGCGCACTGCAGTCGCGCGATGCTTTCCGAGCGATGGCATCATTGGGGAAGAGCATGGCACGATCGCCGGTAGCAGCGGCTGGACTTGGACGATCGATCCCATCGATGGAACGCTGGCGTTCACGAGCGGTGTGCCACTGTTCGGGACGCTGATCGTCGCGTCGTACGCGGGTGTTGCTCTGACAGGTGCGTGCTCGATGCCTGCACTCGGAGAGCGTGTGTGGGCTTCTGCCGGCGGCGGTACGTGGTGGCAGCGCGCGGAGAGCAGTGCGCAAGGGGAGGCACGCAAGCATGTCGTCACCCGCGCCCAAGTGCGCAGTTGCACATCATTGTCGAGCGCATTGGTCTGCACATCCGGTTCGGAGTTCTTTCGTCGCAGCGATCGCATCGATGCATGGGAACGACTCGCCCGCAGCGTGGGCTCACTGCGCGGCTGGAGCGATTGCTACGCGGGCGTTCTGCTTGTGACAGGGCGCTGCGATGGCTGGGTGGACCCTGTGATGGCGCCGTGGGACATCGGTCCATTCCCGCTTCTTGTGCGTGAAGCTGGAGGGGTCTGTACTGACTGGCACGGAAAAGTCGAGGAAAATCCACCTTTGCAGAGTGTTTGTGCGGCTTTGGAGGGACTTCATGGTGAACTCCTGCGACTGATCGCGGATCCCAGCGGATAATGAACTGGCATGCGGCTCCGATCAAGGCCATCCAACCAAGCCTTTACGCTCGTCGAACTCCTCGTGGTGATCGGCATCATTGTGGTACTGGTTGGTTTACTGATTCCGGCGGCAGGGATGATCCGCGCGCAGATGTTCGCGACCAAGAGTCAGTCCAACATCAGGCAGTGGGGCTTCGCGATTGTCCAGTGGGGCAACTCAAACAAGGAACAGATCCCGTGGGAAGGGGCGAAGGACACGCCGCCTATGGCAACGAACCTCCTGCAGGATGTGTTCTGGCCGAACGCGCTCGCGCCGTTCGTTGGAGAGCGCCCGTACCGCGCGCTGGTCGATGAAGCCTTCGCGCAGCAGCTTCATGTCGCGAACTGGGACAATCACAATTCAGTTTGGACTGATCCAGCAGCCAAGCCGATGAATGCCGAGCCTTGGGCATTTGGCGGATTGGGGAAGCAGGGCATCTCGCGCGGCTTCTGGTTTTGCTATGTGATGAACATTCGCCTCAACCAGACTCTGCTTCTGAACGGCGGGCTGCCGGCTGACTCGTTCAAGCAACTTGTCCGCCAAAGTCACATTCAAGCGGCCGACCGAACCGTGGTGATGGTCGAGATGCGGGCCAACCCGATTGAACTGCCACCCAACGATCCTGGCTACAACCGAAATCTTGACAGGGCTGCGTGCAGTTGGAAACGCTTTTCGGCGCGCCACTTTCGGGGCGGGCACCTCAGCTTCGCGGACGGTCATGTCGCATGGTTCACGAATGATCAAGCGACAACCAACATGCAGGGCAGCCGAGAGCCAACAACTCCCAACGGCGATTGGAACACCAACAGATTGATCTGGGATCCGATCGGTCCCGCCACAAACTGAAGCACGCCTCGGTGGTCGTCAGGGGCAGGAACCCCACGCACTGAGCATCACTGCAAGGTCCGCTCCATCCGTTGTACCGCTCCCGTCAAGATCGCCGCCACTGCCTCCCCATGCAGCAAGCAGAACGGCGAGATCACCGCCCTCAACGGCCGTGCTGCCATCGAGATCGGCAGGACATGCTGGGGCGATGTTCACATTCGTGACCGTGACGGAGATGTAGTCATGTCCAATCTCGTCGTTCGGCCTTTCTCCGTACACAAGGAAGCGAATCGTGCCATCGGCTGCGATGTAGTTCGACAGATTCGTGCTCGTGAAGCCAGTCATGTTGCCATCAACATTTCCAGCCCAGCAATCGATGTAACGGTTCTGGCCAACACGGCCGCTGAAGTCGCCCCAGTTGTTGAGACTTCGATTCCAGACATACAGCTCGGCCTGTGTGCAGAAGTCGGCGAAGCCCTCAAAGCGCACGGCAAGCTGATCGATGTCAGTGATCGCCTCGGCAATCGTGAAGCGGAAAACATTCGTGCTCTCATTACCTGAGCTGAGCGCTGCGGGCACATATCGGTTGGTATCCGTGATGCCTCCCGTCGCATTCGATGTCGCGAGCGCCGTGTAGTTCGCCGTTGTGAGGGCAGTCGCCGCAGGGTTGTTGTTGCCGTCGACACTTGTCCATGACGCTGTCTGTCGGCCCGAACCGAACTTGTTCACGCCTGCGCCCGCTGAGAAGTCGTACACCGTGGCCGTTCCAGGTCCCACGCGAATGGCGTTGCTGATGGCCACAACAGTGTCGCCGTCGGCTGCTCGTGCAGTCACGCGAACGCGAACATTGTTCGAGGAAATCGCAGGCGTTGCCCAGTTGTACGAGCCAGAATCCGCCACCGCAGTCGCAATGTTGGTCCAAGTGCTGCCATCATTCGCCGAGTATGCCAAATCAACGTTCGTGAGGGACGCATTGTTGGTGTCGGTCGCGTTCCACTTGATGGTCTGTGTCGATCCGGCAACCCACACCTCGCCACCGCGCGGCGTCGTGATGTGTGCGGCGGGGATGGTGTCGACATACCGCGGAACCTGCTTGACGATGCAGTGAATCGCGCCTGCGGCACTGATGATGCTCGAGCACTGGATCGGGACGATTGTCACGCCAGGACCCGCCGCAGCCTGCCACTTCGCGAGGGCATCGGCATCTCGCGTGTTGTAGGTGGAACTGCCGCCGGGCGCGAGCGCGGTGCCATAGCACGGGATGAAGATGCGATTGTTCACGCGGAACGCATTCGCGTAGGTGTAGTGCGTGGTCGAAACATTCCACGCCTGTGGTCGGAACACTTCGAACCCAAGACCCTGCATGTAGGGGACTGCGTTGTTGGTCACGCTGATCGCCGTGGCATTTGAGCCCGCGATGAACTCGCTGATGATCACAGTGTTTTCGTCCACCAGATACATCCACATGTCGATATGTCCCGTTCCATCGACGCTGAAAGGAAGTTGCGGCAGGATGTGCAGGGTGTCTATGCCCTGAAAGGTCTGATGAAGCTCGCGGATGAAAGTCTCCGTGTGGCCGCCCGAGGTCGGATTGTCGAGTGTGATCAGCGCCGTACAAAAACCCGTTCGATTTGGGCCGGGTTGGAAGTTGCCGCCGGAGTAGTACAGACCCTGATCGAAACTAGGGACGCCCAGCGTCTCATCAGCCACGAGCGTCGGTATGAAATTGTCCTGCGGGCGGTTGGAGTAGTAGTGGCTGTCTACCGCCGCAAGCGTTCCGTTCTGAAAAATGAAGTGCGGGCCGTAATCGCGCATCCAAATCGAGTTGTTCGGTTGCACGATGAACACCACCTTGCTCAAGTTCGCGCCCGCACTGCTGAACGCGGTCGCGGCGGAGGTGGCGGTGGTCTGATTCGCGACCACCACATAGGCGATCTCATCGAACGACGAACTCGATGTCAGCGACGCCACGAGAGCAGTCACGACCGAGTTCCAACTGTTCCCGTACTGGTACAGCACACCGCGAGTCGGCGCGTACTCGGGTGGCGACGAAATCAATCCGCCGGCCGGCTCCTCTGCAATGCCACCAAGATCGATGGCGTAAGGGAACAGCGACTGGTCGGGGTTGTACGGCGTGCCTCCCTCTCGAACCCGCGTGAGAGTCGACACATGCTCCTGCTCATTGCTCACAGGGTTTGCTGGGACTCTTTGCCTCGCACTCTCGCCACCGCTTTGGGCAAGCGAGTGGGCGCCGAAAGTCAGGGTTGCTGAGCAGGCAAGGATTGCGCGGGATACACGTGGCGAGAGCATGCAAGCACTCCAATGGGGGTGAAAGACTGAACGCGAAGACAACCGAAATCTAGCCCGTGTTTTGCCCAAGTCGATCCAGTTGTCACCACTTTCCCCGAAAAGCTCATGCTGCGATCGCAAACATCAGTTGGCACAGGCAACGCCAGTCGATTCCATCGCGCTGACTTCAGAAGTCCAGCTTGAGTCCCGCGTAGATGCGGGTGTCGTCGGGGTTCTGCCCAGATGGCACCTGAGATTGGAACTGCCATCGCACACCACCGAGCAATGACAGCCCGATGGTCGGATCGATCTTCATCGACCATTCGGCTCGAGCGAGCACGAGGTACTGGGAAAAGTCATCGAAGCTCGGCGCAATCCACGCGCTCGCCTCGAGCGTCTGGACCTCGCTGATGATCCACTTCCCCTCCAACTGTGCATACAACTCGGCATTCGTCTGTTGAATGCTGCCGAACTCGCGGGTCGCGCCCGCACCAACCTTGCCAGTGAGCCCGACAGGCGGTGCGATATAGAAGCGATAGCCCGCGCCGCCCCAGCCCGACAGTCGCTGCTCCCAGTTCTGCAACTGATCCATCTGCCCCTGCACTTTGCCGAACAGCAGCCAGCGCGACTCTTTGATGAAGTAGTCGTACACGCCTGTGACAAGAAGATTGTTGTCGGTCTGCGATTCATCCACGTTTCGGAAGAAGTACTCGACATCCAGTTTGAACTTCTCGACATCGGGGTCGTCGTACACCACGCTGCCCGCAACACGGAAGTCGAGCTGCTCGACGTTCGCATCGACATAGTTCAGATTCGCCGCAACGGTGAACTTCCACTTCGATGGAGGGGGCTTCTCCTCCTTTGGAGCATCTCCCGCCTTCTGTCCGGCCGCCGCATCTGCCTTCGCTGCCGCTTCTCCCGCCGGTGCGCTCGACGCCGCGTTCCCGAGGGAAACATCCGCCGCGACAACGGCGACTTCTGCCGGTGCTTGCGCACCCTTCGACTCGGTCCCCTGCGGGGGCGGTGGCACCGCGACAGATGCAATGTTCGCACGCGCGAGCGTGATCTCTCCGAGGATCGGGTGCTTCAACACAATGAAGTCGGCCGATTCCGAAACAAGTTCGCCGCGAAGGACATCGCCGCCAACAAGTTGGACGACGACTGCACTGCCAGGGGTCGGCGCGGGAGCCGCCGCCACCGCTGATGCTGCGGCGGGCGCGCTCGCAGGTTCAGTTGTCGGCGGTGTTGCAGGAGCCTGTGCCTGTGCCTGCGGGCACATCGGGACCCCCACGGCTAGGCAAAGCGTCAGCACGCTTGAGGCGCCGACAGGTCGCGTTTCCGAAGCCCGCGAACGACACCACAACCGTCTCTTTCTCTCTGCGATCTCCATACCGCGAGCCTACTAGTAAACGCGAAGCAGCACCGTTCGCGCTAGCTGAGCAAAACAGAATCTGCATGTGTGCAGCACATACTCGCGTGCGACACGCCGATTGCCGAACTCGCATGAGCCCAGGGCAATTGCTGATCAAAGCACAAGGACTGCGAGCGTGGCTGACATCGCGAGCATGCCGAATGCGGGAACCGATTTCGAGATCGGATCGCTGACTTTGATGTGCATCGCGAGGGCACCGAGCATCAGGACCACGAGCACGCCAGCGGCGGGAAGAACCGCTTCGGGGAACCACAGCCCGACGAGTAGCGCAACAGCGCAGGCAAGTTTGAGACCACCGACGAGGAAGTACATGAACGACGGGAGTCCGTAGGTCGCGAACTCCTCCTTCAGGTTCTTCGCTTGACCACCTCGGTAGTTGGTCGCCTTGCCCGTTCTGAGCAGCCAGACATTGAACAACCCGAGCGCGAGGACGACCTGAAGCACCGATGCAATCGTCAAGGTGGGCATGGAGGTGAAGGTACAGCTTTCCGCCTATCGTTGAAGTCGGGTTTGGGTTCATCCTCCACGACTTTCCATGAGTCTCCTGCTTGCAATCCGCCTGATTTCCGCCGCAGCGTTCCTCTACTACGGCATTCGTTGCCTCGCCTCCGCATCCATGGTCGCGGAATTCGAGCGCTATGGAATGCCGCGCATGCGCGTGCTGACGGCAGTGCTTGAGCTGATTGGCGCGCTCGGCCTTCTTCTCGCGCCAACGCATCACTGGGTGATCGCTGCCGCGGCGGGTCTGTGCATGCTCATGGTGGCGGGCCTGATCGTCCGCTTGCGCATCAGTGACCCTTGGTACATGATGCTGCCGGCCTTCCTGCTGATGGTCGCTAATGGTTGGATCGTCGTGAAGACTTGGCGCGGCGGATCGATTTAGCCGCCATCCACGCAGCGCCAAAAAAGAAAAACGCCCGCCTGAGGCGGGCGATCTTTCCCGGTTGCGTTCCTCTGTTGGGTGTCTAGGCCAACGAGTCCCGCGTTGTTGACTCGGAGATGTCCTACATCTCCGCGTCGAGCAGGCTTGGGAGTCCCTGACCAGGCCTGCTGTGTCCAACAGGAGAAACGACAAAGCAGCCGCTCCATGATCACGAAACTAAGAACATTTTTGGCGCCCCCAATGCGGGTTCGCGGCGCACAAGAGGGGGGGGCCGATTTCAGCCACCCTGCGGGCTGAGGAGCGCTCGCAGTGAGTCTGCAAAGTCCTGCGCGTTGGCGGGGCGCTTGGTTGCATCGAGCGACAGTGCGTCATCGAGGATCTGGGCGAGACGCGCATCCACATCCGGCGCCGCGACAGCGAGTGGCACCCGAGCATCGAACAGAATGGCCTTCAGCAGCGCCATGGCGCCGCCCGACCGAATGGCGTACGGCAAACTGCCACTGATCATCTCGTACAGGACCACTGCCAACTGATACAGGTCTGTGCGCGAAGTGATCTGATCGCTGCTTCCATCCGCCTGCTCAGGACTCATGTAGGCGAAGGTGCCGACAAGATTCCCGGTCTCGGTGTGGAACCCGGTTCGCCGACCATCGCTCATCAGTCGCGCGACACCGAAGTCCACAAGTCGTGCTCGCCCTGCGGCATCGACCAGAATGTTGTGTGGCTTGAGATCGCGGTGAATCACGCCAATCTCATGCGCGTGCTTGAGCGCATCAAGAACCTGAAGGGTCGCATCGATGCGCTGCACAGTGGTGCGCTCTGGTTGGTGTGCCCACTTGTCGATGGTGACTCCATCGATGAAGTCCATCAACAAGTAAGTGTCCCCGTCAACAGTCACGCCTGTCTCATGGAGTCGAACGACTCGGTCATGGTTGAGTCTTGCGAGCACACGACATTCCTGGCGGAAGCGCTCAAGCGATGCACGGCTCGCGCCTTCGGCAATCACCTTGATCGCGACGCTTGCCCCAGTTTCATTGCTGATGCCTTTGTACACGCGCGCGGTTCCACCTTGCGCGAGTTTGCTCTCGACGGTGAATCCGCGAATCACTGGCATTCGCTCGCCCACTTGCTGCACATGAGGGATGCGCGATCCGGAAGCGGTCAGTCCATCGCCATCGCCGTTTGCTGCGATCAGTTCCAGCACCTCGCAAACGATGGTTGGATCCGTGCAAACTCGCCTGAGCCACGCTTCGCGTTCATCGGCGGGTAGATCCATCGCTGCATCGAACAGCGATCGCACAACAGACTGATTTGGAGCGAGGCTCATGAAAGCGCCTTCGGCTCGGTGGATTGATCGATCGAAGGGTCAGCGGTCGCGTCAGTTCGCTCGAATCCATACTGCCGCTCCAGGAACGCCTTTGCGTATCGCCAGTCGCGCGTCACCGTTGGAATGCTCACCTCCAGAAAACTCGCGATCGTTTCTGGCTCCATGTTGCCGAAGATGCGCATCTCCGCGACCTTCGCTGCGCGCCCATCAGCCTCCGCCAAACGCCGAAGCGAGTCTTCGAGGTCGATGACGCCGCGCAGACCGGCTGTCGTGTCGATCAAGTCCCAGGACTCGGCCGAGAAATGCACTCCCTTCCCGCCGCGCTTCTTGGAGCCCTTCTTGCGGGCATGATCAATCAGCACCGTGCGCAGCACAGTGGCGGCGGTCGCCATGAAGTGAGACTGATCCTTGAAGTCCGATGGGTCGCGTTCCGCCAACTTCAGGAACGCTTCGTGCACGATTGCCGTGGGCTGCAGCGTGTGATCCGCGCGCTGCTGGTTCATCAGCGCGCCAGACAGCTCGCGGAGCCGTCCGTAGATGCCATCGAAAAGTTCTTGGAGGGATGGCCTTGCGGCATCGCCTACAGAATCGGCAGACATGGAACCTTCCTCATCACGAACAATCGGACCGCGCAAGCACACACAAGCGCGCCCAGCAATCACTCAGTCGTGATCGTTCCCCCCCAGCCTGCGTTCTAGCGCACACTGCCAGAACGCATGCAACCTACTCCGCCCAACGCCACGGGCAAGTGAAACTTCCAATTTTGCTTGTCTTTGACGCAGCCGCCAAAAAAGGAAAATGCCCGCTTGCGCGGGCGACCT
>JBJTUC010000025.1:0-13452 GCA_046080505.1 Planctomycetota bacterium | reverse complement strand
ATCGATGACAACATCGAAGGTCTCCGTGCCGTCGAGCCCGATCGACTCCGCACTCTGACCGCCCACAAACTCGAGCGGCAGCACACCCATGCCGACAAGATTGGAACGGTGGATGCGCTCGTAACTGACTGCGATCACCGCACGAACGCCGAGCAGCGAAGTGCCCTTGGCCGCCCAGTCGCGGCTCGATCCCATGCCATAGTCGCGCCCTGCGAGCAGTACGAGCGGCGTTCCCGCCGTGCGATATGACATCGCTGCGTCATAGATCGGCTTCTCCGCGCCGCCATCGGTGAAGTCGCGCGTCCAGCCGCCCGTGCGGGCGGGAGTCATCTTGTTGCGGATTCGCGTGTTCGCAAAGGTGCCGCGCGTCATCACGCGATCGTTGCCGCGGCGGCTGCCATAACTGTTGAACATCGCTGGCGACACCCCATGCTCTACGAGATACTTGCCGGCTGGAGAGTCGGTCTTGATGCTGCCCGCGGGGGAAATGTGATCGGTCGTCACACTGTCGCCGAGCGATGCGAGACATCGTGCACCGCACACCGCCTCGATGGGTCGCACATCCATCGTCATGCCATCGAAGTACGGCGGGTTCTGGATATAGGTGCTGCGTTCATCCCATCGGTACATCTCGCCTGCCGCACTCTCGATCGACTGCCACGCGCGACTGCCAGCAAACACCTGCGCATACTCGCGCGTGAACTGCTCGCGCGTGACATGTGCTGCCACGGCTGCATCCACCTCCTGCTGGGTCGGCCAGATATCCCGAAGAAACACGGGTTTCCCATCACTTCCCATGCCAAGCGGCTCGGTCGCGAGATCGATGTCCACGGTGCCCGCCAGCGCATACGCCACGACAAGCGGCGGGCTCGCGAGGTAGTTGGCCTTCACATCTTGGTGAACGCGTGCCTCGAAATTCCGGTTGCCTGAGAGCACGCTCGCCACCACAAGATCACCTTCCTTGATGGCGTTCCCGATGTGATCGGGAAGCGGCCCGCTGTTGCCGATACAGGTCGTGCATCCATAGCCGACCACATGAAATCCAACCTGCTCGAGCGAATGAAGGAGCCCCGCCTTCTGCAGGTATTCCGTGACCACCTTGCTGCCAGGCGCGAGGCTCGTCTTCACCCATGGCTTCCGATTCAGTCCACGCTCCGCCGCGCGGCGCGCGACCAGTCCCGCTCCAATCATCACGCTCGGATTGCTCGTGTTCGTGCAGCTCGTGATCGCGGCGATCACCACGCTGCCGTGCGTCAGCGTGAACTCATGACCCTCCTCATCGCGCACAGCCACCTCTGCGGGCGCCTGAGCCACAGCTGTTCCGCCACCGGACGCGGCCGCCGTCTTCCCACCGGCCGCTGCACGCTCAAGCATGCGCGGCAGTTCGGTGCGCCACGCAGAACGCATCGCTGACAGCGCAACACGATCCTGTGGACGCGCAGGACCCGCGAGGCTCGGCTCGATCGACGCCAAGTCGAGATCGATCACAGCGGTGTACGCAATGTCCGCAGACTCATCGCGCCACAGCATGTTCGCCTTGCAATACTGTTCAACAGTTTGCACGAGCGACTCGTCGCGCCCCGAAAGGCGCATGTAATCGAGCGTGTGGCGATCAACGGGGAAGAACCCGATCGTCGCGCCGTACTCGGGGGCCATGTTCGCGATGGTCGCGCGATTGGCAAGCGTCATCTCATCAAGCCCAGGTCCGAAGAACTCCACGAACTTGTTCACGACGCCGAACTTGCGAAGCATCTGTGTCACCGTCAGCACAAGATCGGTCGCGGTCGTTCCCTGCGGCAGACGACCCGACAGACGCACACCAACCACCTCCGGAATCAGCATCGATACGGGCTGACCGAGCATCACCGCTTCCGCCTCGATGCCGCCAACACCCCAGCCCACGACACCGAGACCATTGATCATCGTCGTGTGACTGTCTGTGCCGACGAGGCTGTCGGGGAACAATGTGCCGTCGCGCTCCCACACCACCTTCGCCAGATACTCAAGGTTCACCTGATGCACGATGCCTGTGGCGGGCGGCACCACGCGAAAGTTGGTGAATGCACCCTGCCCCCACTTGAGGAACTGATAGCGCTCACGGTTCCGCTCAAACTCAAGATCGCCGTTGATCGTCAACGCTGCACCCGACGCAAAGGCATCCACCTGTACGGAATGGTCGATCACCAAATCGCATGGCACCAGTGGATTCACACGCTTGGGATCGCCACCGAGCCGCCGCATGGCGTCACGCATCGCCGCGAGATCGACCACACATGGCACGCCCGTGAAGTCTTGCAGCACCACGCGCCCCGGCATGAAGGGAATCTCCTCCTGCGCAGGGCGGCGCGGATCGTAGGCAGCGATCGAACGCACATGATCCTCGGTGTAGACGCGCCCATCAAGATTGCGCAGCACGCTCTCGAGCAGCACACGAATGGAGTAGGGCAACTTGCCGACCGCACCAAGGTGACGCAGCGCATCGAGCCTGTGATAGGTGCGTTTCCCCAGCGGTGTGTCGAGCGTGGCGACTGCGTGAAACGGATCGGTCGGCGGCATGGGTTCTCCTCGGCGGTCGGTTCGTGCACCCGCTGACATGCGCGCTCATGCGCGCCGCAGCGCAGGAATCCGAGTTTAGCGAGCAGGCGCGGAAGCCGAAACCCTTGGCACGGCGCGCTCAAACTGCTCGGCAGCGAAGAACTCGCCCACCCGCATACCGAAGAGCGATGCGATGAACGACGACGGCACCGTGGTGACGCGCGTGTTGAAACCTGCCGTCGTGCCGTTGAACTCATCGCGCGCAAGAGCGATGCGACGCTCGCAGTCGCTGAGCGCCTGCTGCATGGCAAGGAACGCACCCGACGACTTCAGATTCGGCATCGCCTCGGCCAAGACCCGAAGCTGCGGCGTCACAGGAACGGCTTGCCCGTTCGCACTCGCCATGTCCATCATCGCACCCTGCGCGCGAATCTCGGTGATCACGCGCTGCACCGACGCTTCGTAGTCACGCAGCCCGCGTACCGCTCCGATGAGCTGCTCGATGAGGTCATGGCGACGACGAAGCTGCACATCGACATTCGACCGCCCGCGAAGCACTCGGTTGCGTAGGTCGACAAGATCGTTGTATGTCCAGATCGACCACGACACGGCCCACACCAATCCGAGCGCGAGTGCGACGACCGCAGCGGTCCACGGCGCCAAGCGCTCCTCGCGGTACCTGTGCACATCGATCAGCATCAGAACGATCGGCGCGAGCGCGGCCACCACCAGCCACATCCACGCCACAATGCCGAACCGCAGGGTCACTGCATCTTCATCCTTCGTCGAAATCAGGAACATTCGCGGACGCGCATCCGCGGTGGCCGTTCCCTTGCGCCCACCTGCGGCGATCTCGACATCCACGACATCCTCGCGTTCGCGCGCATAGCCGACCACGAACAGTGGCGCATCCACCTCGATCGCATGCTCCGTGAAAGTACGAAGCCCATCCGAACCAGACACCGCTTGCCGCGGACCATGCTCGTAGTAGATACGGTCACCGCGACCGACTGTCTTGCAGAACATGCGCTTCGCCTCCAACTTCGCCCCCTCGGGCAACACCTGAACGACCCCCGTCGCATCGTCGAGCAGCAGCAGCGAAGACTCACCGCCTTGCGCCACAGTCTCGGTTCCCGAGTAAGTCACGACGCGCGTCTGCGTCCTACCCTTGCTGTCGGTGTAAGTCTCCGTACGCGTGCGCGTCCAGTGTTCCTCCGCGGTCCAACTGTAGAGAACCACGGATGCGCCACTGAGTCGCGCCGTCAATGGCTGAGGCGTCTTGGCGCGCCCCTTCAGTTCCACTTCGCCCACAAAAACGCCTGCAATCGGCGTCGTCGGCATTGCTCGGAGCGCGGCACGCCGTCGAAAGCTGCGAAGCGCCAGCAACAGCATGGGAAACGCAATCACGAACGCCACGCCACATGCGCTCCACTGACTCGAATCACTCCACACAACCTGCGCAAGCCACATGCTCATGCCGTCCCTGCAAGCCGCCGAACAGTCGCCATGAAGTTCGCTTTGATGGACGAGTGCAGTCCATACACCACCGCGAAGTAGACGATCGTGGCAAGTCCAGCGCCACCGAGCAGCGACACGATGCGCGAGACAGGATTGTCGAGCGATCCTTCGATCAGCGGAGCTGGATGCACTGCCGCAAGCACAAGGTTCATCGGACTGGCAGCGTTCAATCCAGCGCCAAGAAACGGCACCGAACGACCGAGCCCCAGACCGCACAACCCCACCGTGCCGCCAATGGCAATCATGATGGCTGCCGCTGCGACTACCGAACCGATCGTTCCCTTGCTGCGCACGGACCACTGCAGCCCGACCATCACGCTCAGCGCTGTGAACGACACGAGAACCAGCGGCAGCGCGATCGCGCTCTCGGGCAGCACCATTGGTACATCGACCATCGATGTGCCGACGGACTCCTGCACGGTGACCGTCATCGCCTTGCCGAAGCCGCGCGTGGTCACAAAGAGCGCGGCCAGGCCGAGTGTGATGCACGGCACGAGCATCAGTGGCAGCAAGTACTGGATCAGTCCGCGCAACTTGCCAGAGATGTACTGCCCGGGTTGGATCGGTGTGGTCAGCAGAATGTCCAGTGAACGGTCCTCGCGCTCGCGGCTGACCGCCGTCGCGCTCAGATTCAGTGCGGTCAGCACCACGATCAGCACTTCGGCGCCGAGTACCGCCGCGAGCGAGAGACGCGACTCTTCCAAGGTGAGCGTTCCCGAACGGGTCAGTAGCAGGATCACCACCCCCACTGCCAGCGCAGCTGCCACGAATCCCCAGCGAAGCGCCTGCACACCGATCGAACTTCCGCGCAGGTGCATCTCGCGCCACGCGACCGGATTCG
This sequence comes from Planctomycetota bacterium, assembly GCA_046080505.1. Lineage (GTDB taxonomy): Bacteria > Planctomycetota > Phycisphaerae > Phycisphaerales > SM1A02 > F1-60-MAGs104. The sequence goes on along the minus strand of JBJTUC010000025.1, from coordinate 8,558 downwards.
CCCAGACACGCCGCGGCTCCCGTCCCGACAGAGCGCGCGCCGAACCCGCAGCACCCACGAGCGCGCGGCCGAGCAGCCGCACACGAAGCGTCGAATACACCACCAGCACGCCAGAGATCAGCGTGAACAACCACAGCTGCGTGGCCACAGGCGATCCGAGCCAAACCCGCATGAGCCACAAATGCCCCGTACCCGCGAAGTCCCGTGGCACATACGAGGCCGAGTCGAGCAGAACACGCAGCGTCAGCAGCGGATTCAGCGGCGTCATCACGGTCGTGAAGACCGTGTCGCTTCCCGGTGCGACGGGCTGCACGAATGCAAGGTCCGCCGCGAACGTGGCAAAGAGAAACAGCACCACGCACGAGTAAAAAATGAATACCGCGCGACGGCCCGCCGATCTCGTCACACTCAGCGTGATCGCGATCGTGCCCACGAGAAGCGCGGTGGCTGCAGCGATCGCATAGCTCTGCACGATGGCAGACCCTGGGACGCCACCGAAGAGCCGCGTGACCGCAAAGAGCGGCAGCGACCCGAGTAGCAGCGCGAGCACAAAGAAGAGGCGACCGAAGAGATTGCCAAGCACGATCTGCAGTGATGTGAGGGGCGAAGTCAACAGCACATCCCAGGTCTGTGGATTCGACTCCTGCGCGATCGCTCCCGCCATAAAGACGGGCGCAAGCAGGCAGATCAGCAGCACCTGCCCATAGCTGACGAGCGCGAAGGCGGTCGCCCCTTGCTGCGCGAGTTCGCGCAGAGTGCCCACCGAACCGAGCATCGCAGCCAGAAGAACCACGATCAGAATGCCGAGATACCCGGCACGAATCAGCAGGTGGCGCGTTCGTACCGACCCGCTCTGCACGAGCCGAACCACAATCGGATTCATTGGCAATATTCGCAGGATTTTTGCGACTGCGCCGCCCATGCCACCATCATAGAAATCCGTTGACGCACCCAACCTGCGCCACCTACCCTGCGCGCAACCGCTTTCAAGCGGATCTCTTGACACCACCTCTGCGGCGACTCGGCCGACGAGGCAGTAACTCGGGCTCCATGCCCGACAGCCCAGGACGGGCTGCCATAGATCTGACGCGACTTTCATCATTGCTTCACCTACGACCGACAGCCCACGATTCACCAACTGCACTCCACGCATGACTGCACGAACGCAACGCGCCTGATCCATACCTGCCTCGCCGACCGGTCAAGCCGCCGATCCTCACTTGGAAAGGGCTGACCGATGGCTGCGACTCTTGCCTCGCTCGAATTCACGACCGCAACGCTCCTGCTCTCGCTCGGCTCCATCGCCGTAGGCGTGCTCGGCGCATGGTGGCTTCAGTCGCGCCTGAGTGCGCGAAGCCTGAAGCAGGTGCGCGAGCAGGCCGTGCAACTGACGAAGGCGGCCGAGGCGACCGCGATGGCGCGCGCGGCGGACATCCAGCTCGCTGCGGAGCGCACAGCGGCGGATCGTCGCGGCGAAGTGGACCGCGAAGTGAAGGCGGCGCTGCAGGGCATCCAGGAAACACAGGCGCGCAGCGAGCGGATTCAAGAAACACTTGAACGCAAACTGGCCCACATGCAGCAGCGCGAAGAGCAGGTGGATGCGCGCGACCGTGCCTCGGCACTCCGCGAGCAGGAACTCGCGCGCACGGCTACTGCACTCGATGAACAGCATGCCACCATTCGCACGCGCCTGAGCGAGATCGCACGCCTCACGGAGGAGCAGGCGCGTGCAATCTTCCTAGACGAGATTCGCTGTGCAAGCGAGCGTGAAGCGTTGCAGCTTGAGCACCGCATTCTCGATGAGGCAAATCTGAAGGCTGCCGAACGTGCGCGGGAGATCACCCTGATGGCGATCCAGCGCTATGCCGCAGAAACAGTCGCTGATGCCACGGTCCGCACGGTGAAGATCCCCAGCGACGACATCAAGGGCCGCATCATCGGCCGCGAGGGTCGCAACATCCGAACGATCGAGAAGATGACGGGCGTGGACATACTGATCGACGACACCCCAGGCGTGATCGCGGTCTCGTGCTTTGACAAGGTTCGCCAAGCCATCGCCGCTGAAGTCCTCCAGAAGTTGATCGCCGACGGCCGTGTCCATCCGACGCGCATCGAGGAGGTCGTCGAACAGGTCCGCCGCGATGTCCAGCAGCGCGTTCTCCAGCATGGCACGGAAGCAGCGCTCGAAGCGGACATCCAAGGGCTCCACCCGAAACTGATCGAAGCCATGGGCAAACTGCACTTCCGCAGCAGCTACGGGCAGAATGTGCTGCGGCACTCGCTCGAAGTTGCATTCCTCTCGCAGATGATCGCCGATCAACTCGGACTCCATGGCGCCATCGCGAGGCGCGCGGGGTTCCTGCACGACATCGGCAAAGCGCTTGATCATGAGGTCGAGGGCGGTCACCCTGCCATCGGCATGGAGTTCGCCATGCGGCACGGCGAACGAAACGAAGCCGTGTTGAACGCCATCGGCGGACATCACAGCGACATCCCGTCCACGACGCCGTACACGCCAATCGTGATGGCGGCGGATGCACTGTCGGGTGCCCGACCCGGCGCGCGCCGCGAGTCAATGGAGCTCTACATCAAACGGCTCACCCAACTCGAGGTGATCGCGCGCGAGCAGCCTGGTGTCACGGAGGCTTATGCAGTTCAGGCTGGTCGCGAGGTGCGCGTCATCGTGGATGCGCGGGCAGCCGATGACGCAGCAACGCATCGCATTGCATCAGCCATCGCGCAGCGCGTCGAAAAGGAGATGACATTCCCCGGCGAAATCAAGGTGTCTGTGCTGCGCGAGGTACGCGCAGATGCCGTCGCCCGTTAGCATCGCATCATGGATGATCAGACCTTCCCGTCTGGCACGACACCGCCTTCAGGATTCGGCGCTGCATTTTCACAGCAGCAGCTTGAACAAGCGAAGTCCAAACGCGTCGCAGCCGGTGTGCTCGGCATTTTGCTGGGCACGTTTGGCATCCACAAGTTCATCCTCGGCTACACCGCGGCAGCACTCATCATGCTGATCGCCTCGCTCGCCGGACTCGTGCTCGGCTGGTGCCTGTGCGTTCCTGCCATCGCACCGAGCGTGATGGGAATCATCGGTCTGATCGAGGGCATTCTCTACCTCACCAAGACCGACGAGGAGTTCATGCGAACCTACATCCTGCAGCGGCGGTCGTGGTTCTGAACCTCGGCTGCGCCCACGCGTGCAAACCCTGACCGAGATTCGCGCACTGCTTCAAGCACGCGGCGCTACGCCACGCCACCGCTTCGGGCAGAACTTCCTCCACGATCACAACCAGCTTCGCCGCCTTGTCACACGTGCGGGTGTCACGCAAGGCACGCGCGTTCTCGAAGTGGGACCAGGCACGGGCACGCTCACCGAAACTCTGCTCGAGGCGGGCGCCACCGTCATCGCCTGCGAGATCGATCCCGTGATGACCGCGATCGTGCGCGACCGCGTACTGCCGATCGCGGACGGCAGACTTCATATCGTGGAAGGCGACTGCCTCGATGGCAAGCATCTCATCTCCGCTGCGCTGGTTGCTGCGATCGAATCGCGTTTCGGCGATGCGCCATTCCTGCTCGTGGCGAATCTGCCCTATCAGGCGGCCACACCGCTCATGCTGAACCTGCTGACATCCGTCCCGCACTGCATCGGACTCTTCGTGACGATCCAGCGCGAAGTGGCGGATCGTCTCTCCGCCGCGCCCGGCAGCAAGGAGTACGGACCTCTCTCGGTGCAGGCGCAACTTCTCGCGCGCGTCGATTCATTCGCGGTCCTTCCGCCATCATGCTTCTGGCCAGCGCCCGAGGTGCACAGCGCGTTCGTGGCAATCGAGCGAATCGATCCCCCGCCGACCCACGATCCGATCGAACTCGGACGCTTTCTTCAGCGGGTCTTCAGCAAGCGGCGCAAGCAGTTGGGCAGCGTGCTCGGTCGCGACGGCAGATGGCCAACCGGCATCGATCCCTCGATGCGGCCCGAACAGCTGACCCCACAACAACTGCTCGCGCTCGCTGCCATCTATCCAACGCCCAACGCGTGATCGGACAACCGCGTCCCGCTTGCACGCGCGAAGCCTCCGCACACGCGAAGCCTCCACACGCGCGAAGCCTCCGCACGCGCGCACCCCACCCCTACGCCAGCGAACTGCCAAGTTCAAACGAACCGTCGCGCGCGCCCTCACGCACGAACGCCACCGCGCGGCGAAACATCTGTAGACCGAGCGGCTCGCCCTTCAGTTCCTGCGCATCGAGCCGCGTCCAACGCGGATGCTGCGTCCAACGCGTGAAACGCTCTGGGTGCGGCATCAGTCCAAGTACCAGCCCCGACGGATCGCAGATGCCGGCAACTCCACCGACAGATCCATTGAAGTTCTCGCCCACTCCGTAGCGGACCGCAACTTGCCCCGCAGCCTCAAGCCGCTGAAGCAGCGACTGCGGGGCCACGAAGCGACCCTCGCCATGCGCACTTGGAAGCACCCCAGTGTCACCCTCGCTACGCAGTCCACGCGTCCAAATGCAGACCGTGTCGCGCGGAACATCCACGCGCGTCCACACATCCGTGAAGCGAGCACTCAGATTGTCCGCGAGCGCCACCGTTGCCGCCGCTGCTTCGTCCGGCCACTGCTGATCCCCCACCTCAGGCCCAGGCAACAAACCAGCCTGAACCGCAATCTGAAATCCATTGCATGGGCAGATGATTGGAACGCCATCCTGCACCGCATCGCGAAGAGCCGGATAAATCGATCGCGCCATCAGCGCCCCCATGATCCGCCCAGCGGCCACATCGTCACCGAAGCTGAACCCACCAGGCAGACCAATCAAGTCACACTGCGCAATCAGCGACGGCTCACGCATCAGCGTGGACAGCGTGTAGCCAACGGGTTCCGCGCCGGCCGCGCGAAACGCCTCAGACAACTCCAAATCGCAGTTGATCCCAGGCGCCGTGATCACCAGGGCTTTCGGAGCGGTATGTCTCACGCAGCACCTCCTCGCGCGGCCGCATCGCCACGCAACTGAGGTGTCTCCAGCGCGCCGCGTTCCCATGCGGCACGAAGCGCATCCAGATCCGCTTCCATCACATGCTCGGCACCACGCCGCACAACCATGCGCGCAGCGGCCGTCACGCACCCAACCACGGCGGCGGCAATGCCAATCGATGCGCACTCCGCACACAACGCTTGCGCGTCGCGTTCATCCATCTCCAGCAGATACCGAGATGGATCCTCGCCGAACGCAAGCGCCGTATCTGCCACCTTCGTGTCCACTGTCTGCATAGCCGCTACCACGGGGACCGCGCCAAGGTCGAGATCCAAACCCAGTCCACCTGCAAACGCCATCTCGGCGGCGGCCACAAGAAGCCCGCCTTCACTGCAATCATGTGCACTGTGCACCGCTCCACCGGCGATAGCGCGCGCCACCGTCGCCGCTACCACCGGTGCACGCGCGAGATCAACCTGCGGCATCGGCAAGCGATCCTTCGCATCAAGACCTGCCACCAAAGACCAATGCGATCCGCCAAGCAGCCCGCTGGTGGACCCGACTAGCACGATCACCCTGCCCGCACGCTTGAGATCCATTGTGCAGCAACGCCGAACATCGGGCACGATGCCGAAGCCGCTAATCAGCAGCGTGGGCGGAATCTGAATGGTCCGTCCATCATCCGTGACGAACTGATTGTTCAGGCTGTCCTTCCCCGAGATGAACGGCGTTCGGAATGCCTTCGCACCGTCGTAGCACGCCCACGCGGCACGCACGAGCGCGCCGAGATTGCGCGCGTCCTTGCAGGATGGCCAGCAGAAGTTGTCAAGGATCGCGATCCGCTGCGGATCCGCACCGACACACACCAGATTGCGCACACACTCATCGATCGCAGCGAGACCCATCACATATGGATCGCGCGCAAGCCCCGTGGCGAGTCCATTTCCCATCGCAAGGCCGCGCATCGACCCAGAGACAGGTGCTATCACCGCACCATCGCCAGGACCGCCGCCACCGATTCCCTGCAGCGGCTTCACCACGGACATGCCCTGCACCTCATGGTCGTACTGGCGGATGATCCACGCCTTGCTCGCAATGTTCGGATGCTGCAGCAGCGCCTCAAGCCCTTCGTGCATCGAGCGAACCGGCGTACTCCGCACAGCACACGATGAACTCAAGCCAGACTCCGCTGCGCACCACTCCGCGTCCCACACCGCATCCCTTTCGGGCATCGGAATGCCGCCGTGCAGGAACGCAGTATCGAGCCGCCCCACCTCCACCCCGTTCCAGAGGAGACGAATGGAGCGGTCCGCCGTTCCAAATGTGCCCAACCGGCACATCTCCGCATCGTGCACGATGCAGATCGCCTCAAGTGCGGGAAGATTCGCCTCGGGGACTGCGAGCACCATCCGCTCCTGCGCTTCACTGATCCACACTTCGGTTGGCGACAGACCCTCGTACTTCAGTGGTGCCCGATCGAGATGAACTTCCGCACCGATCGTTCCACCCATCTCGCCAACAGCACTCGAGAACCCCCCGGCCCCACAGTCGGTCAGCCCGTGGAAGAGCGGGCCGCCCGCATGATCGCGCGCGGCAAGAATTGCATCGAGCGCGCACTTCTCCGTGATCGCATTGCCGATCTGCACCGCGTGACTGAACTCGTCCGCATGGGTGTCCGTGAGTTCCGCGCTTGAGAATGTCGCACCATGGATGCCATCGCGCCCCGTACGCCCACCGATGACCACGATCGCATCACCCTCCTGTGCGCCGCCATGCGTTCGACTGCGCGGCATCAGGCCGACGCATCCTGCAAAGACCAGCGGATTGCCGACATGGCGATCATCGAACCAGACAGCGCCATTGAGCGTGGGAATGCCCATGCGATTGCCGTAGTCACGAATGCCAGCGACGACCTGCGTCAACACTCGCCGCGGTGGAATGCAACCGCGTGGAACCGCGCCGAGATCAGGATGCGCCACACAGAACACATCCGTCGCCGCGATCGGCTTTGCGCCTTGCCCCGTTCCGATCACATCACGGATGCATCCGCCGATGCCCGTGGCTGCCCCACCGTAAGGCTCGATCGCACTGGGATGGTTGTGCGTCTCCACCTTGAAGCACACGGCGTGCAGATCATCGAACGCGATCACGCCAGAGTTGTCCACGAACACGGACAGACACCAGTCGATTGGTGCCACATCCTCGCGCACGCCCGGACCAGGAAGGAGCGGCTGCCGACCGATCAGTTCGTGGGTTGCCGCCGCGACCGTGGTCTTCAGCAGATTGCGGATGAGCACCGTATCGCCGCGCTCTTCGCCATTCGCACCACCTGCGAACTCTTCATGCCCAGGTCGCTCATGTATCCCGCACCGCGCACCGCGGTAGCGAATCGTCGACTTTAGCGTCTTGTGCACGCAGTGCTCGCTCCAGGTCTGCGCGATGGTTTCCAACTCGATCTCCCGAGGATCGCGCCCTTGTCTACGGAACTCCTCCTGAATCGCACGCATCTCATCGAGCGAGAGGAACAAGTGCGCATCCCGCGAGAGTTTCTCCAGCGCAGGATCATCGAGGTGCCGCACGGGAACATCTCGCATCTGAATGGGCTGGGCTCTCCCGCGCGGAAACGCACGCGGATGATGGCGACCTTGCACCACCGCATGCACGACGGGGTTCGCGGCCGTCCGCTCGATGGCGGCGCGCGCCAGATCCTTGCCGACACCACGGAAGTCAAAGCGCAAACCCGTCTGCACATCCACCGTCTCACCCACAAGCACACGCGCAGCGGCTTGGACGCTTGCCGCTGCAGGATCCATGACGCCTGGCAGCGGATGAACCTCCACAGTGACCGATCCCTTCAGTCCCTCCGTCCGGTGCGCCGCGGGCCCGCGTGGCGTGCCGCCAAAGCGGGTCCAACACCACTGCTGCGTGATTGGGTGGCTCAGAAGTTGCTCGGCCAGTCGGTCGCATGCACCGTCCGTCAGCGGACCGCAGACGAGATAGACGAGGACGCGCTCAACCTCCACCCCACCGCCGAGTTCCGCTGCGCGAGCGAGCGATGCGGCACGCGGATCATCCGCGCCCGGCGCAGACCACACCTCAAAGCGCACCATCTCTCCGCCGCCTGCGTGCATCACTGAATACTAACGAACCGCGCCCGTCAGAACATCAACTGAAGTTGTGCTCGAAGCACGAACTCATCGCCCCCCGACACTCGCCAACCCGTCTCCGGTGCCGCATAAGAGGGGTACACGGGATTGAACGCCACACCGAAGTCGGTTGTGAACTTCAAGTCTTGGCCATCGATGTAGTAGTTGAACCCTGTGGTCATCAGTGACATGTGCCGCTGCTGGAAGAGGTAGTTGCCAAGCAGGCTGGTGGTGCTGTCAATGATGGGTGCATTGCCGGACTGAGACGCCGTCGTGTGCATGTACTCGTAGCGTGTGAACGCCTCCCACTTCGGCGCCAAGTACACCGATGGCTGCACCACGAAGCCGAGTGCGTTCACATTCCCGGCATTCGAAAAGGTGGTTCCCGACACACTCTCAACGAAGTAGGCCGCGTTTGATGTCACG
>JBJTUC010000024.1:0-12964 GCA_046080505.1 Planctomycetota bacterium | reverse complement strand
CGCGGATCTCAGCCATGTCGGACCGCAGTTTGGCGACCAGACTCCTGTGGGCACGGAGATTCGCCGCCAAGTCGAGGCGTACGACCGCTCGCTGCTTTCCACCTACCTCGAAGGAAACATGGAGGCATTTCTCGGCAAGGTGGGGCACGACCAAAATCACCAGCGTTGGTGCAGCATTGGGAACATGACCGCTGCAAAGTTGGCGACGGGCGGCCTGCCCGAACTTGTGGAATACAGCCAGTCACCCGCTGATCTTGACCCGCAAGGCGCCGCCCTTGTCACCTGTGCTGCGATGGCGCTGCTGAAGGTCTGAACCAGATGATTGCGGTGGTGCAACGCGCCGCCGAGGCGAGCGTGCGGGTGAACGGTGAAGTGGTCGGAGCGATCGGTCCTGGGTTGCTTGTGCTGCTTGGCGTCGCACGCGGGGACTCGGAGCGCGACACGGAGTGGATCGCCCGAAAGATCGCGGCACTACGCATCTTTTCCGATGCCGATGGAAGAATGAATCTCAGCGTCACCGATGTTTCGGGTGGCATCCTGCTGATCAGTCAGTTCACGCTCCTTGGCGATGCATCGAGAGGTAATCGACCGGGCTTTTCTCGGGCCGAAGACCCCACCGCTGCGCGAGTCCTGTACGAGCGCGTGTGCGGGCTGTTGGAGGCGGGCGGACTGCCCGTCGCGCGTGGTCGATTCGGCGAATCGATGCAGGTGGCGCTTGTGAACGACGGTCCTGTGACCATCTTGCTCGACTCCCGTGCCACAGACGCGCACAGCGCTGAACCATCGTTGTAGATCATTCGCACACGCCCACAGGATTGCTCCCCGGGAGTGTGTGCGACGGGCGCAGATGAAAAAAGAGCCCGCCGCAGAGTCATCGCGGCAGGGCTCCTCGTGGGGGTTGCTTTGTGGGGGTTGCTGTGTGGGGGCTACTTTTCTAAAGGTCTCAGTCCTACCGACAGTGATACGCAGCGATCACGCACGGGTTCGATCGAAGCGCGAAAAAACCTGCAGTAGCTCCCCCGATTTTTGTGGATTGTTCAGGCGGACTCCGCAAGCCGATGCATGACGGCCTTGAGGTCGGACCAGACTTGCGTGCGGGTCTCAATTGTGTAGTTGCGGATCAGGTAGGCAGGATGGAAGGTTGGCATCAGAGGAATCGACACGATTGGGCTGCCGAGCGGCGCGACCCACTGCGACCACTCGCCTCGCAGTTTCATGATTCCGACATCTGTATTCATCAGCATCTTGGTGGCAGGACCGCCGAGCGTCATGATGACGCTTGGGCGAATGATCAGCAGCTGTTCCACGAGGTATGGACTGCACCGTTCAATTTCGAGCGGCAGCGGCGCCCGATTGTCGGGCGGGCGGCTCTTGAGCACATTGGCGATGTAGCAGTCCTCACGCCGCAGCCCAATCGCCTGAATCATCTCATCGAGCTTCCGCCCTGCCTTGCCGACAAAGGGACGGCCGAGTGTGTCTTCGGTCTCGCCAGGGGCTTCTCCCACGAACATCAGTCGCGCGCAGGGATCCCCCTCACCGAAGACAGTGCGCTGATGAGACGATACAGCGGTGCAATGCGGACATTCGCGGTCATGCCGCTCGCGCAGTTCCGCAAGCATTGCGGCGCACTTTGAGCGTCGGTCCTGTGGGATCGCGGCGGGCTCCGATGGTGAGACCGAGTGATTCGGTGGGTACCAGTTTCCAAGGGGGACATCAACCGCCCCCATCAGGCGGTCGGACTCTACGCACGCGCGGTGGGCAGCAACAGACGGATTACTGGGCTGTGCAGGTGTGTTCTGGGAACCACCGCGCGTGGGTTGGCTCACCGCGTTTCGCGCTGCGCGCCCTTGGCGGCCGGATCGTTCAGCTGGAACATGGACTGTGTCCGCAGCACCAGGCCGCAGTCGCTTCGCAGATGCCAGCCCTGAACATGAATCTCGGCACGGAAGCGTTGCAAGTCGATCAATGAGAGATTTGGCTTGCCGGTTGTGGCGTCGTTCCACTGAACCGAGAGCGACCCGTTGTCCTTCGCATGGGCCATCATCTCGCGGTAGGTGCCGACATAGAGATGATCGGCGAGCGTCTCGGTCTGCACCGCTGTCATGAAGGTCAAATTGTCGGACAAGGTCTCTTCATGTTCATGCTCGCCGGCGCACAACATGTTCTTGGTCAGCCCGCGCTCTGGCAGTGCGCTTGGGTTGTCCGTCACGATTTCACAGACGCACATCTTGTCCCTCTGAAAACGCACCACCTGTCCTCCACGGAAAATCCAAGCCTCCGCCTCAATCTCGCCGTTCTCAATGCGGCGGCGAGAGTCGATGGCAAAGAATTCAGGGTGCACAGCCTTTCGGTACAGCAACAGCGTGTAAGCCTGCAAACTGGTGGATTTCGTAGGCGAATTCATGATCGTTCCGAGTTTACCGATGCACGCCCCCGCTTCAAGGGTTTTCTTCAGTATGCACTCATTCACGACACCTAACTTTCGCATTTGCAGCGAGTTGCGAGTGCGGCTTCAAATGGAAAAATCAGCGCACTCCATTTGGCGATTGAAAAAGGTGAGGCGGATCCCCTTTCGGAGATCCGCCCCGCGCGTGTGGTCGTAAGCCGAATTCTGTTCCCTTGCGGGCGGCAATCATTTCTCTCTGGACCAGCGTTACCACTGGACTCAAAGCACGCGACCCGTCCTCATGCCGCGGACAGCGGCTGGCGGAAGAATCCGCCGGAGGACTGCTTGCGCTTGCACGCGGTGGGGTTTGCCGTGCCCTTCCCGTCACCGAGAAGGCGGTGCGCTCTTACCGCACCTTTTCACCCTTACCGAAGCAGAAGCCTCGGCGGTTTGTTTTCTGTGGCACTGTCCCGAGCTTGCGCTGAAGCTGGTGGCCGTTAGCCACCACCGTGTCCTGTCGTGTTCGGACTTTCCTCGCTCGGGGAGATCCCGAGGGCGATTGCCTGACCACGCGGGCATCGTAACTCGGCAACGAGCGCAGTGCGAGAGCATCGAGCCGCCTCTATCGTGGTGGCTGGTTTGCATTTCATGATGGGCGAGACGCGTTCAAAGCTTCCAATCGGATCCGCGGATCACCCACACGCTCCTTTGCTTGGCGTGTGGTCGCGGGACGCTCTCCCCGATTGGGTTGTCCGCGGCCTTCAGAGGCGCCCGACTGGATCGGTTCGCATCGGATCGCCACTTCGTGCCGTACGAGATGCGCTAGGTGCGGGGAGTGCATCCGCGAGCGATCTACGCAGTTTCTGCGCGGAGCATTCGGAGCGACCGATCCTGCATGTTGGCTTTGGGAACCCCGACGAGGAGAACACGCTCGAAAGTCACTCAAGCGTGCTCTTCACAACCGAGCCTTGGATGCGACAGAGGGGCCGTGGACTGCAGCGCACAGTGGAGATACCACTACCTGGATTCCCGCACGAGGGATCGATCGCCCAAGCAAGTGCATTCATCTCGCAGGGCATGGCGCCCGAATTGTTGCATGCCGCGTCCGTTGCGCCCAGCGACTGCGGATCGCTCTTGGCGCGGCTGCAGGATGTTTCCATTCTCCTGGTGCAGTGGCTCGGCATGCCCGACCGAGTCAGCGCAGCAAGCACGGCGGAACGCTTGCACCGCTCGCATGAGTCGCAGCCTGATGCGAGTTCGCGTCTCTTTCGTTTATGGGAGGGCTCGATCAGCGTGACATGCGCCTTCACGGACGGAAGAACCGCGTCGCTCACTGCGTCAAATCGACATTGGCACTGGCGGCGATGTGCGCTTGTCAGCGGGCCCGTCGGTGCGATCTTTGTGGACGATCAGCACATGGAGTGGCGCAGCCCAACCAACGAGGTGCTTGAGACGCCTGCACCGAGTTGTGCCGATGGCGATGATTCGGCGCCATCTCTGCTGTTGAGCGCCGCGTTGAATCCCCCGCTTGTCGCTGAACTCCCATCGCTCATGCTGCAGCGCGTTCGAGCCGTGATGGAGGCTGCCTGCCTCAGCGCACTGACCGGCGAGCCAGAGTCGCCGCACGCGATGCTTGAATTGCTTTCGCAGGCATGAGCCCGCGGGTGGCTTTACGCTGCGATGTCGGTGACGCGCACCTGGACCCGCTTCTGCGTGTGTCCCTTGTGGCGGCGGTAACCCTTGCGACGCGAATACTTGTTCAGCGTTGTCTTTTCGGACGTGCCGCCCACAACTTCGGCAGTGACCGTCGCCTTCGCGAGATAAGGCGCGCCGATTCGGGCGGCCGTGCCGTCCTGCGTACCGACTGCGAGCACCTTGTCGAAAGTCACGGTCGTGGATCCCTCGGGAATCTTCCGAAGGTCGATGTCAATGACATCGTCTTTGTGCACCATGATCTGCGTTCCACTGTCTTCGATGATCGCGTACATAGGGTCGAAAAGCCTACATCAGACTGCGCGTTCCGCCAAGCGGCGCGGCGGGTTCGCAAGAAGACGGCGGCGCGCCTCCAACATCGTTGATTCCCGCTTGCAAAACGCGAAACGGAGCCATCGACGGTCGGCATTCGCTGGCTCATAAAAGCTGCTCGATGGGATTGCGGCGACTCCCGCCTCCACCACCAACCGTCGGGCGGCAGTCACATCGTCTGGGAATCCGGCCTCCACGGCATCAACAAGAATGAAGTAGGAACCCTCTGGCTCGACGCAGCGGAAGCCTGCCTCGCCAAGGACTTCGAGCATCATCGTGCGGCGCGCGGCGTACTCCGCGTGCAGTTGCCTGAGGTAGGTGTCGTCGCGACACACGGTGCTGAGCGCATCGGCCGCGGCGCGCTGGAGCGGTGTGGCAGCGCAGAAGGTAAGAAACTGATGCGCGCAGCGGATCGCAGCGGTCAGCGAGGGAGGTGCGATCGTCCAACCGATCTTCCATCCCGTCAGTGAAAATGTCTTACCCAAACTGCCAAGAATGACTGCTCGTTCCCGCACGCCTGGGATCCGCGTGATGGACTGGTGTGGCCGCGCGTAGGTGATCGCGTCGTACACCTCATCTGAGAGGATGATCGCATCGTGCTGCTCGGCAAGTTCTGCGACGATCGCATACTCGTCGTCGCCGAACATTCGCCCTGTCGGATTATGCGGCGAGTTCAGAAGAATCGCCTTGGTTCGGCTCGAGAACGCAGCTGCAAGGTCCGCGCGCCGGATGCGGAAGTCGGGACCTTCGAGTCGAACGCGCCGCGCGACACCCCCCGCCATCGCCACACATGCCGCATAGGAGTCGTACGAAGGATCGAGAAGAACCACTTCATCCCCCGGCGAGAGCAGCCCGAGCAAGCACGCTGCAATCGCTTCCGTGCAGCCAGCCGTCACAGTGACTTCACGCTCTGGATCCGCGTCGAATCCGCATGTTCGCCGCGCCGCGGCTGCGATCGCACGATTGGTCTCTGGAAGTCCAAACGCACGCGCGTACTGACCATGACCCTCGGCGATAGCACGCTGCGCCGCTTCCTTCACAAAATCGGGACCGTCGAAGTCGGGAAACCCCTGACCGAGGTTCACCGCCTTGTGCTCGGTGGCGAGGCGACTCATCGTTGTGAAGATCGACTCGCCGAAAGGCGCAAGTCGTGCGCTTGGACCGTGCATGCTGTGCTGTGTGGCTGACATGGAGGCAACGCCTTTCCGGTGAAGCCTAGGATGCTAAGCGTGGAGCATGCGCCAGTCGCCAACCCCGACATCCCATGCACGGTGCTTCTGCGGGACGATGCGCTGCTCGCGGTCGAGAAAGCGGCGGGGACCGTCACCCTGCCGGGGCTCGGACATGCGAGGGACTCGCTTTTGAACGGTGCGTTTGCCGTGGATGGGACGGCGCTCTCGACCCTCGGCGCCCAGCGCGGCTGGGGGCTGCTCCACCGACTTGACCGCGAGACATCGGGAGTCGTGCTTCTGGCACGAACCGCGGCGGCCTATGACTCGCTGCGCGCTCAATTCGAGGCTCGTTCTGTCGCAAAGACCTATCTCGCCATCGTGAGGGGGCGGCTCCCTCGAACGCATGGCACATGTCAGGAACCACTCGAGGAGGTTCGCCGCGGCGATTTGAAGATCAGCGTTCCACGGCGCGGCGGGCTTGCGGCGGTGACGCATTGGCGTGTGATCGCTGCGGCGGGTAGCACCGCGCTTGTCGCGTGCGCGATCGAAACGGGCAGGCTTCACCAGATCCGTGCGCACCTTGCGTGGCTTGGCGCGCCAGTCGAAGGCGACCGCGTGTACCGCGCGCTCCTGCCGCCGAACACGAGCGTGGCGCGCGGAGTTCCGAGCGCACCCCCGCTTCTTCTGCATGCATGGCGCATTGGTTTTCTCCACCCGCTGCAGCGTCGGCGAGTGGATGTTGAATCGCTGCTGCCACCCACGATCCTTGCCGCTGCGGCGCGCTGTGCGGAAGTTGGCAGCGATGCGGCAGCCCGTGCGCGCGTGGAAGAGTTGCTCGCTCCGCTTCGCGGTGATTGGTGGACCAAGCCTGCCGCGACACCCGCGGGCAGATCCGCGCCGCAGAAGAAGCGCTCATGAGCGGAACGCTCTTGCTGCTCGTGCGTCGCACCCTGATCACCATGCTGGTGCTGTTCGCTTGGATTTGCCTCGGCGTGGTGGTGTTGTGGAACTGGCCAAGCGGCTTTCACGCGGTGATCTCTGCCATTGGGCGCAGCGTGTCTGGGCTGCGACTCGAACACACGGAAGTCGAGGGGCAGACCGTGCCGTTCATCGCAGGCGGCGGTCAGAACGATCCACTGGAAATGGAACGGACCCCCGTTCTGCTGCTGCACGGCTGGGGAACGAGCAAGGAGGCCATGATGGGGCAGATGCGCTGGCTCGCCCCATCGCGCCGCGTGGTGGCGCCGGACTTACCTGGGTTTGGAGACAACCCGTTTCAGCAAGGAGCCACGCCACTCGATGCGGATGGGTACATCCGATGGATCGAGGCTTTCCGTGTTGCAACGAATCTCGGCAGAGTCGATGTCATCGGCGAATCGATGGGCGGCGCGCTCGCTGCTGCATACGCGGCTGCGTATCCCAGTGCCGTTCGCCGACTGGTGCTTGAATCGCCCGCTGGACTGATGCCTCCGAGGATCAATCCATTCATGCGGGAGGTTGCGGATGGTGGCAATCCGCTCGACATTTCAAGCGACGCTGACTTTGAACGAGTCTTGGGACTCTGCTTCTCAAACCCACCGCCGGTGCCAACGCCGTTTCGGCGGTTTCTTGTCGGGCGTGCGGTGGAACGACGCCCGATGCTCGCCGCCATGGTCGAGTCGATTCGACCTTTTCTGCTCGACGGAAACGCATCGAGACTTGCGGCGATCACCGCACCGACCCTGATTCTCTTCGGTGCCGAGGACAAGATCACTGATCCATCACTGCTGCAGCCCTATGTGAGTGGCATTCGCGGTGCCGAGGGGTTGATCCTGCCCAGCGCGGGGCATGTGATCTTCCACGATGCGCCCGCCGCCACTCAGCACGCGCTTGTGGGCTTCCTCGATCGGTGAGAGCGCGCTTGATTCGGTCGCGCGAGGACAACGGGCGTGCTTGTCAGAGACGATCGATGACCGCCTGCGTGAACTGCTTGGTGTTCAGCGTTCCCCCAAGGTCCCCGGTCTTGCACCCATCGAGCAGTGCTCGGTCGTACGCCTCGCGGATGCGTTTCGCGGTAGCGGCGAGCCCCGCGTCGTTGTGCGACTCGGAAATGTGATTCATCATCATCACCGCACTCATGGTCAGGGCGAGTGGATTGGCGATGCCCTTCCCCGCAATGTCCGGCGCGCTGCCGTGGACAGCCTCGAACACCGCGCCCGCCTCGCCGTAGTTGGCGCCCGGCACGGCACCAAGACCGCCCACAAGCCCCGCGCAAAGATCGCTGATGACATCGCCGTACAGGTTCTCCATCAGGAGCACATCGAAGCGCGTCGGGTCTTGCACCAACTTCATGCATGCGGCGTCGATAATGAGCTCCTCGTACTCGAGCTGCGGAAACTTTGCCTCACGCACCTCGCGTGCACAGCGAATGAACATTCCATCCGATAGTTTCATGATGTTCGCTTTGTGGAACACCGACACCTTGCGGCGCTTGCGGTGAACCGCATAGCGGAACGCGAACTCGGCGATGCGCGTGCAGGCGTCGCGCGTGGCGACCTTCACGCTTGTGACCACGCCGCGTGTGATCTCGTTCTCGATTCCGGCATACAGACCTTCGGTGTTCTCGCGGACAACGACAAGGTCGACACCGTCAAATCGCGTCTTCACGCCCGGCAGCGAACGAACCGGTCGCACGGCACCGTACAAGTCGAGTGTCTTTCGCAGCGCCACATTCACCGACGAGAACCCACCGCCTACTGGGGTTGTGCAGGGGCCCTTGAGGGCGTACTTGTGCTCCTTCACCGCCGCCACAGTCTCAGGGGGTAGCAGTTCTTTGGCGCCTCCTTCGAGCGCCGCGACTCCTGCGAGCCGCGGAATCCACTCGATCGGCGCGGAGGCCGCTGCAAGGATCGACACGACCGCATCCGCTACTTCGGGACCGATGCCGTCACCAGGAATGAGAACTGCCTTGTAGGTCATAGGGGGGTGCGCACGATAGCAGCCGAGTGTCAGAGATTGCCGAACGAAAACCCCCGCCCTTGGAGGGGCGGGGGTCCTTCACGAACATCACCAAACGCTTGAACGGCGCTTAGCCCTGCCGCGCCGGGATGACCAACTTCATGCCAACCTTGAGTGCACTTGGATTCGCCCCGATCACGCCCTTGTTGGCGTCATAGATGCGCTTCCAGTTGGCGGACGAGCCGCTCCCGTAGGCCTTGACCGCGATCGATGCGAGTGTTTCGCCTGCAGCTACCACATGCTGCGATCCTGCCGCAGTCTTGCCTGATCCAGTCGAAGCGGAGGACTGGGCTGCCTTTGCCCCAGTTTTTCCACTCGCCAACTTCTCTGCCGGCGAGCCGGCCTTGGACGGAAGGTTGATCTTCTGGCCAACGCGCAGCGACTGGGGCGATAGGCCAGGATTCACGGCAACGATGTCCTTCCACCGTGTCACATCGCGGAACCACTCGCCGGCGATGCTTGAGAGCGTGTCACCCGACTTCACGGTGTAGCTGGCGTAGTTGGTTGGCTTTGCCTTTGCCGTTGTTGTCACGGCGGGCTTTGGCTGTGGATCGGGCGAGTTGGTTGGCAGAACGACCGTGGGCTGGGTCGGCGTGGGCGTTCCAACAACTGTTGGAGCCCCGGCTCCGCCCAGCGGCTGCGGCTGGACAGGCACAATGGTCGGATTGCTCGGTGCAGAGGACGGTGGTAGCGCGGTGAGTTCACCGAAGCCGTTCGTCCCCAAACCAGTTGAGGGATCGGTTGCTGGGCTACTCGGCGCCAGCCCAGGTACGGTGCCAAGAGCCGATCCCGAGTCCGTTGTCGAGGTCGATGGAAGGCCCGGACCAGGCCCGAGGGTCAGCGAGTCAGTCCCTGCGAGCGGCGATGGCTCAGTGACGCCATCGATTTGCTGCTGAGCTGGATTTGGCGCAAAGAACGCGAAGTAGACCCCTGCCAATAGCAGGAGCCCAAAGATGGCGCTAATGACGATCTTGGAACCGCGAGTCATAGTGAGGACCTCCATGTCCAGAAAAGGTGGTGGTGATGTACGCCCAGACTGCGACCATGCAGTTTGGGTAGTCAGGCACAAAAGTCGGAGTACGTTCCGACGGTGAAGTCTGTGTCAAGCGGATGTCGCTGTTGCGAGTCCACCCGAAGTGGAATGGCCTTCGGCTGGCACGCTGCGGTCCTGCTCCTTGGAGTAGGTCAACGGTCCTGCGATGACGACCGAGCTGATCGTTCCTGCGATCAGCCCGATGATGAAAGTGAACGCGAATGGCTGAATGGCGGGGCCGCCGTAAACGTAGAGAATGCCCGCCGCAAGCATCGTGGTTCCACCTGTCATCAGCGTTCTGCTGAAGGTCTGGTTGATGGAGTCGTTCACTGTCGACCATGATGCGTACCGCAGTTTGCCCTTGTTTTCTCGGATTCGATCAAGGATCACGATCGTGTCATTGAGCGAATATCCAATGATCGTCAAAAGGGCCGCAATCACATTGAGATCTATTCGAAAAGCTTCGAGCAGCGTCATCTTGGCGATATCCGTCCCTGTCAGGCGAAGCGAGAGGGCGAGGGCGCCGAGACAGACCATGACATTGAAAAGGACCGCGATCACCGTGGCCGCGGAGTAACGAAAGCTCGAGAATCGCAGCCAGATGTAGACCAACATCCCGACAAGGCTGACAATGATCGCCACGATCGCAGACGCGGCAAGATTGGCGGCCACCACGGGCGAGAAACTGCTCACCTGCTCCAGGCTCTGCGTTGCCGTGAACGCCGCTTGGACGAGGCGCCACTCTGGCTGCGCAACGACCCGCTCCCAAGTTGCCGCATCCACCTTGGAAAGGAGCGCGGATGGCTCTACCACCATGACTGCCAAGGACTTCCATCCCTTGGCCGGACTCGATGGATCAGCAAGTTCAAGTCCCACCACCTCGAAACGGCGAGCGCTGAGAGCTGAGAAATCTGGCTGCTTTCGCATTCTTGCGATTCGAGTGGTGGCATCCTCCAGCGTCACGGCTGGCTGCAGATCCCTCAAGACCACGGCAACGCCACCCGCAAAGTCGCGGGTTGGGGTCTTGTCGGTTGGAACGCCAATCGATGACCCGAGCGTTTCACCATTCAGAGCAAGGGTCGATGTGGCACCGCCAACGTTGTCCATCCCGGCAAAGCGCACAGGCACGGTGACATCAAGCGCCTGCCCGAACTCCAAGGTCAGCGCCTCCACCAGGGGCTCGGTCGCTGTCTCCGAGTCTCCAAGTTCGGCCGGGTTCGCCACGCGCACTTGAAAGCCCGTGGATGCCCCGTCCGCAGTCGACTCTCCAACCGTCAGCACATTGGCGCTTCGGAGTTCCGCCAACACCGGAAGCGACGACCTCGCACCAATCTCATGAACGCGCCGTTCCACATCCTCACGCTTCAGCAGGATCCGTCCGCTCGGCGATGTGGGCTCACCCGCGACTGCCTTGCGGGTGACCATCGTCATTGTCACGCCACCGCGGAACTCCGTCTCCAGAAGTTCACGCCCGGCACCGATGACAAGCACCAGGCACGCGGCCGCAACAAGGCCGCAAAGAGTCCAAAGCACTGCGCGCAGCCGAAGCCAGTCCACATTTGGTCGCAGGAACTTCATCATGCCGGGCAACAGGATCGGCAGCATCGGGAGTCGCTTGACCCCAAACCAGTTCACCAGCATTGCCATCATGATTCGCGTGCAGAACAGTGCTGTGAAGAGCGTGGTCAGCACACCGATCATCATGGTGAGCGCAAAGCCCTTCACTTCGGTTGCAGCCAACTTGTAGAGCACCACGCACACGATCAAGTTCGTGACATTGCCGTCAATGATGGCGTTGAACGCACGAGCGAAGCCGAGATCGAGGGCGGTCTTCAGCGGCTCCTTGTTGTCGACGAGTTCCTCGCGCGTTCGCTCAAGCACAAGCACATTCGCATCGACCGCCATGCCGACCACGAGCGCGATACCAGCAAGGCCCGGCAGCGTGAATGATCCGTCGATCATCGCCATGATCCCGAAGATCATGCCCACATTCAGTACAACGGCAACATCAGCAATGATCCCCGCACCGAGGTAATAGACCGCCATGAGGACCGCGGTAGCGAGGGCGGCGAGCACTACTGCAGTCAAGCCGCGCAGCAGATTGTCACGACCAAGCGCAGGACCAAGAATGCTGACGGAGATCGGTTCGGGACGGAGTTTCGCCTCAAGTTCACCACCCTGCAAGACGCGGATCAAGTAGTCAATCTCCTCCTGCGTGAACGAGCCAGTGATCTGCCCGTTGCCAGGAATCTGCGACTGCAAGGTTGGGGCAGAGAACAGCTGCCCATCGAGAACGATTCCCATCGGACGACCAATGTTGGCGCCCGTGAGTTTGCCCATCAGGATGCCGCCGCTCGGATCAAGCTGGAACGCCACACACGTCCGCCCAAGTTGATCTTGGCTCGGGAAGACCGCCTTCATTGACCACTGCCGACCACCGAGGTGATCGAGACTCATCGCCTCCGTGGTGTAAAGGAGCGCGTAGGGCTGCCCGTCGTACTTCGCGCCCACCATGTCGCGGCTGCGTAGGTAAGAAACAGGGTCGGCGAGAAACGACTCGATTTGCTCGGGCGAATCCCCCCACTGCTTTGGGTCGTTGATCGGGAACCACCGTGCGACTGGTGAATCCGTGCCCGCGGGACCGCGTTCCGCCAACTGCTTGCGAAGTTCGTCTGGGTTGACGCCTTCGGGCCCCGCTGCGCTGACAGCAATGCGGAACTCAAGAACACCGGCACCCCGCAATAGCCGCTTCAAGTCCTCGGGATCGTCGTAGCCGCTGACTTGCCCCGCGTACTCGCTCGCCGACTGCGCAAGCGCCGCGATATCGCCCGTGAAGTCGGGCAACTGCGCCTGCAGTGCCTGCACCTCGAGGTCACGCGGACTGGGACCTGTCGCTGGGGTGCCGTCCTCGGCGAACTTTGCCTTGCCCTTCTCGTCGCGCAGTCGCGGACCCTCAGTCGAGAGGGAAAACGCACGGCGCAACCGCGCCTGATCGATATTGCCCGCATCGATAACTGCGCGTGCGCCTCGGTCGTTCACTTCCGCCTGCGCGATCTCCGCTTCGAGACGGCCGAGTTCTGCGGCGTCTGCGCCGCGGGCAAGCGCATCCTGATAAGCGCCCCGTGCCTCGCGCGCCTTGACTGCCGCAGCCTGCAATTGTTCGAGCGCCTGCCGCCGCGGTCCCGCCGCAGCACCCGCCGCTTGGGCAGGCGCAAGATCAGGCGCAGTACCCGCGTCGAGTGCCGCCTGCAGTTCGCTCGGCGAAATCGTCATGCGATCACCGAGTGCTGCCATCCGCTCACGCAATCCATCGCCTGCCGCGCGGACCTCCGCCGACGGAAGAGGCATCAC
>JBJTUC010000023.1:0-3318 GCA_046080505.1 Planctomycetota bacterium | reverse complement strand
GACCGCGACGGCAATCCCGTCGTGCTGTTCACCGATGACTGGGCGATGAAGCAGTTCTTGCAGCGGAACGCAGGCGTCGAACTCTCCGACGTTCCCTGGAAAAATTAGCGGCGCGCGAGGACTTCGTCGTAGGCCTGCCCGATGGCGGCAGCGGTGCGTTCCCATGTCAGCGACTCGGCGCGCGCGCGCGCGGCCGCGCCCATCGATGCGCGCGCCGCGGGATCTGAGAGCGCCTCCAACTGTCGTGCAACGGCCGCGGCGGTTGGCGACGAAAGCACCGCGCCAGCGCCGCTTGCCGAAACAAGATCGCGCGCGCCCATCTGATCCGTCACAAGAACGGGCAGGCCAGCCGCCATCGCTTCGGCGACGACCATGCCGAACGTCTCGAAGTCTGACAGCAGTGCGAACGCATCTGCCGCGCTGTACCACGGCGCCACATCGGCGACCGCGCCGACAAAGTGAACGCACTCGCCGATTCCCAGCCGGTCTGCCTGCGAACGAAAGGGCGCGGCATCGCCTCGACCGACCACGATCAGCCGCATTCGTTCACCATCGGTGCGCTTCGGCATAAGCGCGAGCGCATCAATCAACAGTCGCAGTCCCTTCGTCTTGAAGTTCATTCCCACAAAGAGCAGCGCGCACGCGTTCGCAGGGATCGAATGCTGGGCGCGCAGGTCGGCGCGCGCCCGCGGATTGTGCGCAAAGTGCGCAGAGTCAACGCCAGGCGGCACTACACGCCACTGACCAAACAGCGGATCAAACCGCTCGCGGTACTTCTCCTGCAGGAAGGAACTCACGGGCATGAAGATGCTGTTGGCGCCACCCACGATCATGCGCCGATCGATGCGCATCATCACACGGTCGATCAGCTTCGGTCGGCGCTGCAGGATCCGTTCCATCCAGTGAATGTGCGGTGCACTGTGAGTGCTGAAGACATCCGCTCGCCATGTGGGTTGGTGCGAGTGAATGACATCGAATCCCCCGCGCTGAATGCGCCGCTGCGCGATCCAATTGAACAATAGTGGGCGCATGAAGCGCGGGAACTTCAGTCGCGGTACATGATGAAAGGTGATGTTCGTTCCGTCAGCGTGCGTGTCCGCACCGCGGCGCCAACAGAACACATGGATCTCGTAGCGACCGCTCTCCGCGAGGCGGCGAGTGACTTCGTGACTGAAGCGCTCGCCTCCACCGAGTCCGCCGAATCGTTCCATCAACACGGCTACCCGCGGTCGCATGCGGCGCAAGCGTACGCTGCCGCTGCGATGCAGCCCGCGGGTTCACGGCTCCACGGCGTCGACTTCCTCCGTGCAGCAATGATGCTGCTCGGCATTGTGCTGCATGTTGCGCTGAGCTTCGTGGAGGGAGCGCCCTCCGCCGAATGGATGTATCGCGACCCGCATCGGAGCCCGTGGGCTGGCTTGATATGCGTTGTGGTGCATGTGTTTCGTATGCCCGTGTTCTTCGTGATGGCGGGCGTGTTTGCGGCGCTGATCTGGCGGCGCTCGGGTGCGTGGGGTCTTGCTGTGAACCGATTGCGCCGCATCGCACTGCCGCTGATCATCGGGTGGCTTGTGCTCTTTCCGCTCATCAAGTGGACGGTCGTGTGGGGGATCACGGCGATGCAGCCCGCGCAGGATCTTCCAAAGATGGCGGGCTGGTCGCTGCTGATGGTCATGAACCCCTGGAGCGATCCAAACCTTGCGCATCTGTGGTTTCTCTATCAGTTGCTGTTGCTCTGTGGCGCTGCGGTTGTGTTGTGTGCGTTGAACGCACTGCTGCCGGAGCGCGTGCGCGGTGCATGTTCGGCGGCGGTCGCGGGGCTTGTCATCGGTCGCGCGCGCTGGGTGCGAGTGCCGCTGCTCATCGGTGTCTCATGGTGGCTGCTGATGAAGTCGGCATCGCCTGGAATCGACACATCGCCCTCGCTACTGCCGCCGTTGCATGTGCTGGCGATCTACGGCGTGTGCTTCGCGGCGGGATGGTCGCTGTTCGTTGTGCCTGGTGCGCTCGAAGCGCTACGGAGATGGGCGTGGCTGCGGCTGGCGGCGGGTGCGGTTGCGCTGCTCGCGGCGCTCGTCGGAAGCATCGGTTGGTTTACCAACGAAGGCGATGCCCGTGGCAAGTGGTTCATTGTGGCGCAGATCGCGTGTGCTGCAGCGATGTGGCTGATCGCACTCGGCGGCATCGGCGTCGCGGAACGCGTCTTCCGCGCGCCGCGCAGGTGGATTCGCTGGTGGTGCGAGGCGTCGTACTGGATTTACCTCGTGCACCTGCCGCTGTGTCTCGCGGTCGTGATACCGATGCGGGGTTGGGAAGCGCCGGCACTGGTGAAGATGGCGGCGGCGATTGCGATCACCACGATCCTCAGCGCACTGTCATTCGCTGCCGCGCGCGCGGTTGTGGCGCGGTAGGGCGAACGCTAAAACCATCTCACAGCATGGAAGTTGCGAACCCAACGCTATACACTGATCCCTATGACGACCCATTCCGCCGACTCATCAATGTCCTCCGATCAGGCTCTTACTCATGGTGATTATGGAGTCGACATGTTTGGCGCATTGGCTCGGCATTGGCACTAGTTCCTCCTTTCGTCGGTGGCAGTGGGACTCCTCGTAGTCGTTGGAGTTGCAATCGCTCGCGTGATGCCCGCTCAGGATCGCTACGGCACGACCGAAGTCACCTTGATCTTCCCTGGTGCTGCAGAAGGCAAACTACCGAACGGTACGACTTTTAACTTGATTGAGATGTCCTCGGCGGCCGTTGTAGAACCAGTTTGGCGTTCACAAGCGCTCGACAAGGACATTTCGATCGATGACCTGCTTCGATCTCTGACCGTCACCCGTAAAGGTCACGAGGCGCGCGCCCTGACCGAACTCTATCAGAGCAAACTATCCAACACCAAGCTCACCTTTATAGAGCGAGATAAAATCGAAAAGGAGTGGCGTGCGGAGCTCGATGCGCTGAACAACGGGAGTGTGCTACTGACTCTGAGTGATTCCCAAAACAGACTTTCTGATGAGCAGATAACGCAGTTCCTCGGCGTGCTCCCGAAAGCTTGGGCCACATGGTCGGACGCGATCGGAGCGCGCAACTACGACTATCCGATACCGTCAGCGGCGTAACTTCGCGCAAGTGAAGAGCAGTTATCTTCGCAAGAAGACCATGGCATCGGTGCGGGTGCGATAGTCAGGCATTTCGAGAGACTGAAGGATTTCAGTGACGCCCTGTCACTCACGCTGGTACCGCTCTCGAAGTTGCCGGGCTCGGACGCTGTGCGTGACAGCAAAGGTGCGTCGTTGACGGATCTGACGCAAGAGG
>JBJTUC010000022.1:0-22687 GCA_046080505.1 Planctomycetota bacterium | reverse complement strand
TCACTGTTGCAGCACCATTCAGCACCGGAAACTCCTGCCCGACCGCGGCCTTTGCCACGGTGCAAATCGGCCGACCGACGGTCACCGGGAGGCCAGAAGTTGCACAGGTCACCGTGTCCTTCTTGAAAAGAGTCAGACGCGCGCCCCACGACGGGCCGATGAACTTGAACTGTGCGAGGTCGGTCCCCGTTCGCGCGAGGAACATATCAACTCGGTCGCCGTCACCTGTCAGCGCGGAGATTGAAGTGGAGCCGCTGATTCGGCCCACCGGTCGTGAACTTGAACTCCCGACTGTCTTTGATGTTGGCGGCAACCCACCCGCGTCGGTTCCCTCGTCAAAATCAGGACCAGCCAGCGCTGCCTGCGCGCATACGGCCGAGATCAACACGGCCGACAATGACCACTGCACTGTGGAGAAAATCGAAGTGCTCTGCACCATGCTTGACCACCTTCTTGGCAGCGCAACCAAATCAATCCACTCTCGCCTGCCACGAGGCGAGAAGTACCCACGCAATGCGCACCGCGGCAACCGTGGACCTCAAAGGAATAGCAGGCATTCCTGCCATTTCAAACCTGAATGCAAGATTCTGCGAAAAAAATCTCTGCGGTTATTGCACCGGTGAGCGCAAAGGTGGTTTCCGAAGCGTTCTCCAACTTAGGATGGATGGCGATGTCTGGGAACGATGACCGCACCATACCCCCGCCGAGGAGCGGCTCCCAAGACGCGGACCACACGCTTGAAGTGGATTCGGTGCCGAGCGCGGACAACCGCCAAACTGAGCAACCACGATCGTCTCCTGAGAGCGGCGTGTTCGCGGGCGACTCGCGCTCCTGGGCAGGGGCATCGATCCACACCGGAGGACAGCAGCCATCGCCTGCAGGATCGCGCTACCGAGTTCTTTCCAAGCTTGGCGAAGGCGGCTTTGGCATCGTGTACCTCGCGGAGCAGACCGAGCCGATTCGGCGCAAAGTGGCGCTCAAACTCCTGAAGATTGGACTGACCTCACCATCGATCATCGCTCGCTTCGAAGCAGAGCAGCAGGCACTCGCGATGATGGATCACCCTGGTCTTGCCAAGGTCTTCGATGCAGGAACGACCCCCGAGGGACAGCCCTACTTCGCGATGGAGTTCGCGCCAGGCGAACCATTCGCCTCGCTGTGTGACCGCCGCAAGCTTGGGATCCGCGAACGGATAGAGCTGCTCGCGCAGGTCTGCGACGCGATCCACCACGCCCACATGAAGGGTGTTGTCCACCGTGATCTCAAGCCAAGCAACATCCTCGTCAGCGAGACAGATGATGGACTACGCCCGAAGGTGATCGACTTCGGCATCGCCAAGACACTCTCTGCAAGCGCAACCGATCAGGTGCACGAGACCCAGTTCGGGCAGTTCGTGGGGACCCCGGTTTACATGAGCCCCGAGCAGGCAGAGGGCGGTTCCGTCGACATCGATACGCGCAGCGACATCTATTCCATCGGAGTGATCGCCTACGAACTGCTCGTCGGCACGACCCCGATCGAGGCGGAAACACTTCGCGCCTCTGGGATCGCGCGCCTTCACCGCACCATCGTGGATACCGAGTGTCCTCGGCCGAGCGTGCGCTTTAAGCAGTCCGATCTGACTAAGCAGTCTGAAACTTCGCGCATGCGCCGCACGGAACCGGCGCCATTTCTGAAGCAACTGCGTACCGATCTCGATTGGATCGTGATGCGCTGCTTGGAAAAGGATCGCACGCGACGCTACGAGAGTGCAAGCAGTCTGGCAGATGACCTTCGCCGCTATCTCGATGGCGAAGCAGTCCTCGCGGGTCCCCCGAGCCGTTCCTATCGAATCAAGAAGTTCGTGCGCAGGCACCGCGTTGCCGTCGCATCCGCGGCGCTTGCACTTGTTGGCCTCGTCGCGCTCACCGTGCAGATGGGTTTCCTCTGGCGCGACGCGGTCGTGCAGCAGCGACGAGCGCAAAAGACGCTCGAGGTGTTCCTTCAATCCATCAAGTCGTCCAATGTGACTGGCAGCCAAGCAGGCGCCTCCGTGCGCGTCGCTGATCTCCTCAAGGTGGCGCTCGACTACGCAGAAGCGGACCTCAAGAGCGATCCTGACATCCACACTGAACTGCGGGAACAGATCGCAGAAACGCTCACCTCGTTGACGGAGTTTGAGGTGGCAGCGCAACAACTCGCCGCGGCTGTCGAGTATCGCAAGGAGGCGGCGCGTTCTGGATCGGACGCGGACCGGCTTGCCCTTGCCAACGCAAAGTACGAGTTTGCGCGCACGCAGTTCTTCCTTCAAAGACTCGCCGATGCGCGGACGGCATACGAGGAAGCGCTTGCGCTGCGGGCAAGCATTCTGCCCGCGAACGATCCACTGCTCGCGACCACCAAGACCCACTTGAGTTCCGTGCTCTACCGTCAAGGCGATGCAGTACGCGGGGCGCAACTGAGCGATGAAGCGCTCCGCGTTCTCCGCACCTTGCTCGAGGACAAGGAAGACCGCCTCATCAGCGCACTCTTCAACCGTGCAGACAACCTCTGGCGGGGGAAGCAATATGCCGAATGCCGTGCGTTTCTGAACGAATGCGCAGACACGATCATCAAGCGGTCTGGGCCAACGGATTGGCGGCTCGGTCGGGTCTTCTCGACGCTTGCGGATCTTGAGTTGGTCGAGGGACGGCTTGACCTTGCCGTCAAGCACCAGCGGCGCGTTCCTGCGCTGCTGATAGGTCGCTACGGTCCGACCCACGCGACAACGACAAACGGCTACCAGCGCCTCGCGGAACTGCTTGGAAAGCTGGCAGTGGAAGGAGGCGATGTCCGCGGTGACGCCAAAGTGATCGACCGCGTCGCGCTTGAAGAAGCTTCGGCATCCGTGCGCGCCGCAATCGAAGGTCGCCGCATCGATGACAAGTCCTATCTGAAGTTGTGCGACTCGCTTGCACTGCTGTCGATCCTCGCGCAACTGGGAGGTGATGATTCCACCGCCCTCGCCATCGCGCGCGAGCACATCCAGATCCTGCAGACGCACACGCCGCATCTTGCCGATCGAATCGATGCGGCGGAACGCCGATTGACGCAACTGACTGCGCCAATCCCTGCGCCCCCCACCGCTGGACCCTAAAACCTCGCGATGGATCACACCGTCGGCATCCTCATCGGGATCTTCTTGATCTGCACGGTGGCGGCGTCCACAATCCTGCGCGCCGCCCTGCACCGGCTCAGCGACGAGGACAAGCGCCGCCTCTCGTCCGTCACCGCTTCGCGGCGCATCGCGATGCTCGCCGTGCCGCTCCTGCTCGCGCTTGTCTACACCGTGGTCGTCTTCAGTCGCCCCGATCGAATCATCGCGGCCACGGTGACCGCCCTCGGACTGCTGCTCGCGCAGACCATCCTTGGCTCCATCGTGCTCGCGCGGAGCATGGCAGATGCAGGCCTCCCAGCGCCCTTCCTCCGCGACATGAAACGCATCCGTCTCATCCGCATCTGTGGCGCGGCAGTGCTCTTTGGCGGCATCATCGCATGGCTCTCACGCGGCAGTCTCCCGCTCGGTGAGGCGGGCGCGACGAGTGCACTCCAAGAAACGCCAACCGCGACCGATGCGGCCGAATCTCCTTCGCAGACCAACAGCCAGAGCGCGGTCGAATGGGCGCTTGCCGCCGCCGGCGACAACCGCAGCGAGATCGAATCGGCACTTCGGTCCGTGCCGATCACACAGCGGCGCGCACTCGAATGGCTGGTCGCTCACATGCCCGAAAGAGATCTGCGCGAACTCCGCGGCGATTTTCTGCTGCAGCACTGCGATGCGGCATGGAACGCTTGGCAATCCGCGCCATGGGCGGACGCCATCAGCGAGGAACTCTTCCTCGACTGCATACTGCCCTACGCATCGATCACGGAGCCTCGTGAATCGTGGTTTGCAGCGATGCGCATGCGCTGCCAGCCCATGATCGATGGCGCGACAACGCCCGGCATGGCAGCCGTGCTCATCAATCAGCGGCTCTTCCCCGCCATCGGCGTTCAGTACTCGACCAAACGCAACCGCGCCGACCAGTCGCCAAGCGAGTCGATCGAGTCAGGCATGGCATCCTGCACCGGGCTCGCGATCCTGCTCATCGATGCGTGCCGATCCGTGGGTATCCCCGCTCGATTCGCAGGCACTCCCATGTGGCCTGACGGCAGCGGCAACCACTCGTGGGTCGAGGTGTGGGATGGCGGCTGGCACTACACAGGTGCGGCGGAACCGACGGGCGATCGCCTCGACGAAGCTTGGTTCACCGAACGCGTGGCAGACTGCCGAGGCGACGAACCCCTTCACGCGGTGTACGCGGTGACTTGGAACGATTCGCCCGTGCACTTTCCCGTTGGTTGGCGCGCTGGAGCGACCGAAAGCATCCGCGCGTTCAACGTCACTGCTCGCTACTTGCGACCTGCGCAGCCTACGGCGCATGGACAGGTGCGCATTCGCATCCGAGTTCTTGAGGGCGAGGCGCGCGTTCCCGTGCAAATCGTGCTGCGCGGCGCAGATGGCACGAAGGTCTTCGAGGGAATGACCCGCGATGAAGGCAGCGACGCCAACGACCACCTGACCGCCACCGTCCCGGTGGGAATGGCGTGCGAACTTCATTCGGATGCCTTCGCGACGATGGCGTTCACCGCAACAACGGATGGGCAACTCATCTCGGCGCGCGTCGAAACAAGCGCCTCGCGGGGTGCGGTCGCGGACTTGCGCCGATTCATCGCCCGAGCCCCCGCAGATCGCCCCCTCACGGCAAGCGTTGGCGAGCAATCCTTCGCCTCGGTTGCGCTGAGCAAGGCTGATGCGTCCACCGCACGCGACATCCTGTGGGACGCCATCGCGACTCGGTCACGCGCAGAACGGCAGAAAGAACTCACGGGGGGCGTCATCGAAGTGGACGGCGCACGAATGCCGATCTGGTTCAAATCATTCGGTACGCCGCCCAAAGGCGGACACAGCCTCTTCATTTCGATGCACGGCGGCGGCGGCGCTCCGAGCAATGTGAACGACCAACAGTGGAAGAACCAGCAGCGGCTCTATCAGCCAGCCGAAGGAATCTATGTCGCGCCGCGCGCACCCGGTGACACATGGGACCTCTGGCACCAAGCGCAGATCGATCCGCTGTTTGCGCGGCTGATCGAGGACATGGTGATCGCTCAGGGCGTGAACGCAGACCGCGTCTATCTGATGGGCTACAGCGCGGGCGGCGACGGTGTCTTTCAAGTCGCGCCACGAATGGCAGATCGCTTCGCAGCGGCCGCGATGATGGCAGGTCATCCGAACGAGACTCGCCCCGATGGTCTGAGGAATCTCCCCTTCACGCTCCACATGGGCGCGCAGGATGCGGCGTTCAAGAGGAACGCCGTCGCAGCCGATTGGGAACGCATGCTTGGCGCGCTCGCTGCGGCGGATTCGGGCGGCTATCCACACCTTGTCAAGATCCACGAAGGCAAGGGGCACTGGATGGACCGTGAGGACAGTTCGGCACTCGCATGGATGTCGCAGTTCAACCGCACCGTACTGCCCAAACGCATCGTGTGGCTCCAAGATGATGTGCTGCACAAACGCTTCTACTGGCTCGCGGTCGCAGCCCCGCGTGAGCGCAGTCGCATTGTTGCCGTGTGCGAGGGACAGGAGATTCGTATCGAAGAGGCTCCAAACGACAGCCATCTCTTTGTTCGCCTCGACGACAGGCTTGTCGACCTCGACCGCCCCGTGCGAATCACTCGAAACGGCCATGAGGTCTCGAACGCCTCTGTGCCGCGCACGATCCGCACCATCGCCACGATGCTTGGCGAACGATCCGACCCCGCCGCTGCGCTCACCGCTGAGGTGGTGCTGCGTGCGGCGCCGTGAGCCATCCCCGCCGGAGCGCAATGCGTTCAAAGGCCCAAGTTGCCAGGGGTGGGATGGCTGCCGCGAGCGCCCAGAACAGGCGACCCATCGGCCAGGCTCGCGCGCCGGCGACACGCCACGCTACAACGAGGTACGCCACGAACAGCAGTCCGTGGATAGGTCCCATGATGCGAACACCAATCGGATTTCCCGTGGCGGAGTACTTGAAGTACATCCCTGCGAGTAGTCCGACCCAAGACCACGCCTCGGCGATGGCAACAATGCGAAAGAGGCGAGCGTCGTTTGGAAGGGGTTGATGGTTCTTTGCAATACTCACTTTGGTGACAAGCCTACGCAGCGGACTTGGCAGGAAGTACGCTGCCCCGCCCCCGCAACCGCCGCTTCACGGATGAAAGGCTTGGTCCAACTCAAGTGATTCTTCTCTGGTCTGGTTTCATCGCATTCATCTTGCTGCTGCTCGCCCTCGACCTTGGTGTCTTCCACCGTGGCGCTCATGTCGTGGGCTTTCGCGAGGCTGCGCGCTGGTCAGCGTTCTGGCTCGGGCTTGGAGCATCCTTCAGCGTCTTCATCTGGTTTGCCTATGAAAACCAGTGGTTTGGACTTGGATCACTTCCCGACCCCGTCGACGGCGCTCCCCTGACAGGCACGGGGGCCGCAAGCAAGTACCTCACCGGGTGGCTGATCGAGCAGTCACTGAGCGTCGACAACCTCTTTGTGATTGCGGTGATCTTCGGCTCCTTCGCAGTACCAGCCGCCTATCAGCACCGACTGCTCTTTTGGGGAATTCTCGGCGCGATTGTGCTGCGCGGCGTAATGATCGGGGTTGGCATCCAGCTGATCCAAATGTTCCATTGGCTGCTGTTTGTGTTTGGCGGGATTCTTGTCCTGACAGCTCTCAAACTGCTCTTCAGCAAGGAATCTCACTCGAATCCCACGCACGGTTGGAGTGTGCGCCTGACCAAGCACTTCTTTCCCGTCACCGAGGAGTACCATGGCAGTCAGTTCCTCGTTCGGGTGCCAAAGGAGTCTGGCGCGTGGCATCTCACGCCGCTCGCAGTTGCCCTCGTGACTGTCGAGGCGACTGATGTCGTTTTTGCCGTGGATTCGATCCCCGCGATTTTCACGATCACGGCAGACCCCTTTCTCGTGTTCAGCAGCAACATATTTGCCATCCTGGGGCTTCGGTCGCTTTTCTTTTTGCTCGCGGGTCTGCTCGATCGGTTTCACGCCCTCCGCTACTCACTTGCAGCCATCCTTCTGCTCATTGGCTGCAAGATGTTCTTTGCCGACTGGCTGAAGGAAACAATCGGCCAATACTTCAACCTTGTGTTGCTCGCGGTTGTTGCCACCATGCTTGCAGGCGGTGTTGTGGCATCTTTGGTGCGGCGCCCATCCGGCAGGACGTAAAGTTATAGGACTGTTTTGAGCACTCCATCCAAAGATTGCTCACTAATTATTTACAGATTTCTTTGACAGTCCGTGATTTGGGTGCATGGTGATTGGGTCCGGAGGGGGGTCAGAGGGGTCGAGTCGGAAGCCGTATTTCCACTCGTCGAGAGTTCCCTACCTCTGGAGACAGAAAAATGAAGACTGTTCTCGCTGGCGTTTCCCTCGCCGCCCTCGTTGGTGCAGCCGCATCCGCGGATGTCACCTATTCCTTCACAAACCAAACCTGGAGTGGCTTCAATTTCGCCAGTGCTTTCGCAGCTGGCACGCTGACGGGCTCGCTGACAGGAGCGTCCATCAATGTGACGCTGAATGCGTCCACCTCCTTCACCTACGGGGATGATCTGACCATCTATGTGGGGCCCAACCCAATCGCAACGGGTGGTGCGCTCCAAGTGGGTGGCTTTAGCAATTTGAACGCAGCGCAGCGTTACTCCTGGCCCAACGGCGGCTCTTCTGCGCCCGGCACGACTTCGGTCGGAACCGTTTCTTTCACCTCAGCGGTCAACTTCAGTGGCACCGCATCTGACCTGACGGTGTGGGTTGGTAACGGTTACGGTGCCCCTAGCACTTCGGGCACTTGGACTGGCTCTGTCACGCTGATCGGTGTCAACCAAGTTCCAGCCCCAGGCGCGCTCGCACTGCTTGGACTGGCAGGTCTCGCGGGTCGCCGTCGCCGCTAAGGCACGGCACGGTTTGAGGCGGAGCCTGACGCAGAGGCGTAGCAGACTCCACTTCGGGCCGCGGATACATTGAGGGTCGTTCACGGATCGTGGACGAATCCCGATTCAGTCTTCAAGGGGATGCTCCCAGCAGGGAGCATCCCTTTTTTTCATTGGTGTTGGTGCTGAACGCGGCCCGCGTCCTACGCCCTCCCGCACATTTTCAGCGCACGCCATCCTTCGAGGCCATGAAGGCCAGCATGTCCACGCACCGATTCGCGTAGCCAGCCTCGTTGTCGTACCAAGCGACGAGTTTGAAGAAGCGCTCATTCAGTTGCACGCATGCCCCGACATCGAAGATGGATGAACGCGGATCCCCGACAAAGTCGCTCGATACAACCTCCTCATCGGTCACGCCAAGCACGCCGCGCATGGGACCGTCGGCGGCTGCCCGCATGAACACCGTGATCTCTTCTAGAGACGTGGCACGCGATGGCTTGAATGTGAGATCGACGCACGAGACTGTGGCAGTCGGCACTCGGAAGGACATCCCCGTCAGTTTCCCCTTGGTCGCTGGCAGGCAGAGAGCCACAGCCTTGGCTGCTCCGGTCGAGGCTGGAATGATGTTCATGTACCCATTGCGCCCGCCACGCCAGTCTTTCTTGCTCGGGCCATCTTGGGTCGGCTGCGTGGCGGTGACCGCATGCACGGTCGTCATCAACCCCTCCTCAAGCCCGACCGAGTCGAGCAGCACCTTCACCACGGGGGCGAGGCAGTTGGTGGTGCAGGACGCGTTCGAAACCACTCGGTGCGCAGCGGGATCGAACTGCTCGTGATTCACTCGGTACACAAGCGTCGGAACTTCTTTCTCGCTCTTGGTGGGTGCGGAAATCAGCACTCGGCGGCAGCCCGCATCAAGGTGCTTCGTCGCATCTTCGATCGTGGTGAACAAACCCGTCGACTCGATCACATAGTCCACCTGATGCGCCTTCCAAGGAAGTTGCGCGGGGTCTTTCACAGCGCTGCACTCGGTGCGTTTGGAACCATCCACGATCGCAGATCCATCGGCGCGAACGCCTGGTCCAAAGCGCCCGTGCATCGTGTCATGGCGCAGCAGGTATGCAAGGTTGTCCGCGGGCACGAGATCGTTGATCGCTACCACCTGCATATCGCTGCGGCTTGCGATGATGCGGTAAACAAGACGACCGATGCGACCGAATCCATTGATGGCGATGCGGATAGGCATGTTTCCTCCAAAAGCTGCCGAAGCGGATGCCGAAGCAGGTGACTGCACACGGCGGCGCGCGTGCACCGCGAGCGGGGAAGATTAGTGGCGCGGCGCGCCCGCCGCATCCGCCGCTTCGCGCGCCAGTTGGCGCGCCCTGCGCTTTGCCTCGCGGCGGAGAACCAGATCAAAAATCCACGGGCAGGCATTGAAGAGGGCTGCGGAGAGGCGCACGATCTCGCTCGTCCACACTTCCGACCGCGGGTTACGCAGGCAATCCACGATGGCTTGCGCTACGCGCTCGGGCGGCTGCACGGCCCAGCGCGGCGCATGCTCGGGAACCGTACCGCCGCGCAAGCCACTGCGTGCAGCGCTCTCGGTGAAGAACTCGGTGGTGGTCGTGATCGGGTGCACGCTCGCTACTTCGATTCCGTGGGGCAGCAACTCGAATCGCATGGCACGGCAAATGGACTCCTGCGCAGCCTTCGAGGCGGCGTACGCGCCGTGCCCTGGCAGTGAGAACTTCGAAAGGCAACTGGAACACATCAGCAGATGCCCGCCCCGCCCCGCCGCGAGGAGTCGCCGCGCCGACTCACGCAGCAGCGCGACGGACGCGAAGAAGTTGACCTCGAACAGTGCTCGCAAATCCCCTTCTTGCGTGAGATGCGCATCGCGCTCGAGCCCATACCCAGCGTTGGCAAGCACGACATCAAAGCGCCCAAAGTGGCGCTCCGCGGCATCGAGCAGCAGGCACTCTGAACCCGCCTGCGCAACATCCAGAGCCACCACGCGGGCGCGCCGACCCACGGACTCGACCGCGCGCGCCACCGCCGCCAACCGATCCTCTCTGCGCGCCGCAAGAAGTACGTCCATTCCAGCGCGCGCCATCGCAACGGCAGTCGCGGCGCCGATTCCGCTCGACGCACCCGTCACGATCGCCACCTGTCCAGTCAGGATCCTGCCCATCGCCATCAGCGTAGTCGTGCGCCGATGCATCGATGCTTCAGGGTGAACGCAGCCGAGAAGATCGATCCCGCACGCGCAATGGGGGCGCCAGTGACAAGCGCGTTCGTTGCGGCAGTCATGGGTTCAATCGCAGCAAAGGCGACTCCGTGCGGCGAATAGACCTGCAGGAATCGCCAGCCGCTTCGCAGATGAAGTTCCGTCGTGCTTCCTGCGCAGCGCACGGCAGCGACCGCATCCGCACTCGGCTGCGACAACTCAAGCAGCGCATCCTGCCCCGCGCCAACCCGTTCGCTGTGCGGTGGCGAGAAATCCGCCGCCGAACCGCCACTCGGCACTCCTGCCGGACCGAGCGCCCACCGCCGCGCGGTAGGCAGATCGATGAAAGGCATCCTGTTCGCATCCTCGTCCGAGCTGATCCCCGCCGCCTCGCAAGCGTTCGCAGCAAAGTATGGATGCCAGCCAAAGGCGATCGGCACATCGCACCCTCCGTCCGCATGCACCTGCACCTCCACATCGAGTACGGCGTTCATGTCCTGCGCGCCGAGCCGCCACGACACCAGAAGTGAGTGTGGAAATGGGAACGCCGCGATCAGTTCAGGATGCTCGCCCCACCGAATGCGCGCACGAAGTTCGCTCGGCGATGGCTGCTCCAGTTCCCAACGCGACCAGCGCAGCAGCAGTCCATGGATGGGCAGTCCATTGCCGTCGCGCTTCAAATCCGGAACACGCGTGAGATCGACCGACCGACCCGCCGCCTCGAAACGGTCAGTCGACAGCCGATTGGCGTAGGGGTAGAGCAGCGGAATGCCGCCCGTGCGCGTGGACGCCAAGAACGCTGGCAACGCATCGGGCAGCGTCAGGCACTCACGCCCCGAAACAACCCACGAAACCGCGACACAACCAGCCGTCGGATGCACCACGAGGCGCTGCGCATACTGGGCATGTTCGATCACGATGGGCGCGTTCATGAGATGAGCCTAACTCGCATCGGTCGGACTGGGCTATCTTTGCTCCGTCACGATCGGCGTTTCCAATGAGCGCACCCCCCCTCTTCACCCGCCCACACGCGCTTGTCGGCATGGTCCATCTGCGCGCACTCCCAGGCACACCGCAGAGCCGACTCGCAGTACGCGAGATTGTTGAGACGGCGGTCGCCGAGGCGCGACAACTCGCATCCGCTGGTTTCGATGCTTTGCTCGTGGAGAACATGCACGATGTGCCTTATCTGCCGGACGCGTCGGGCGCCGACACGGTGGCGCCGTTCGCGGTGGCGGCGGCGGCAGTCGTGGATGCGGTGAAGATTCCCGTCGGGCTGCAGGTGCTCTCGAACGCGAACGCCGCCGCACTCGCCATCGCGCACGCAGCCGGTGCGGCATTCATCCGCGCGGAGGGATTCGTCTTCGCAGCCGTGGCGGATGAGGGTCTTGTGGCGACGGGCTGTGCTGGCCCGCTGCTGCGGGAACGCCGCCGTCTGTGCGCCGAGGGCATCCGTGTTCTTGCCGACTGCCGCAAGAAGCACGCCTCACATGCGCTGACAGCAGACTTGGATATCGCCGCCTGGATCCGCGCCGCCGAGTTCTTCGCCGCCGATGGCGTGATCGTCACGGGCGAGGAAACTGCGATGGCCCCCAACATGGATGAACTGCGCCGTGCCCGTGCTGCGGCGCGCGGACCGCTGCTCGTGGGCAGTGGAACGACCCCCGAAAATGTGGCGGACATCCTCTCGCTTGCCGATGCAGCCATCGTGGGCAGCACCCTCAAGCGCGGCGGCATTTGGAGCAGCGAACTTGATTCGGAGCGAATCGCCGCGCTCGTACGCGCCCGCGACAAGATCCGTCCGTAGATCGAGGTGCGTTCACCCCATGTCCAGTAGCAAGCAAGGATGCAATGACCGCGAAGCCCTCGTGTGGCTTGATGGCGCGCTCTTGCCCGCATCGCAGGCGCGCATCAGTCCCTTCGACCGCGGCTTCCTCTTTGGCGACGGCGTGTATGAAGTGGTGCGGTTCTTCGGCGGTGTTGGGATCGGGCTCGATCTGCATGTGGCGCGACTCGGCGCGAGCCTCGCTCAACTTCGCATCCCTTCCGTCGATCCCACATGTCTCCGCACGATTTCGCGCGCACTGCTCACGGCGAACGATCTGACGGATGCGGCGATCTATCTGCAAATCAGCCGTGGCACGGCGCAGGTTCGAAGCCACATTCCACCTGCGCACATGAAACCCACGATCTTTGCCGCGGCGACGCCATGCGGCGGTTTGGATGAACTTGAACGCATAACAACAGTGCACTGTGCTGCCGCGCGCGATGAACGATGGCTTCGGTGCGCCATCAAGTCCACTTCCCTGCTTGGCAGCGTGCTTCCGATGGTGGAGCACTCGGCTTCCGGCGCGGAGGAAGTCATCCTGATCCGAAATGGGATGGTGAGCGAGGGCACATCCACCAACGTGTTCGTGGAGGTGAATGGAGTCCTCGCCACGCCACCCGTGGAAGGCGAACCTTCGATCCTGCATGGTGTGATGCGGACGAGACTGCTCGAGGCATGCATCCGCGACGGAGTGCCGTGCGCGGTGCAATCCATCACCGAGGCGCAGCTGCACGCGTCGCGCGAGATCCTCGTCACTGCGAGCAAGCGGATGTACTCCGCGGTCACTCGGCTTGGCGACCGCGCCGTGGGCGATGGATCGATCGGTCCGCTCGCACGCCGCGCGCATGCTGCACTGCTGAAACACCTGCGGGAGGAAGTCGCGGTCGGCGCGATCGGCGCGGTCGGAGCAACGGCTCCTATACTCGCGCGGTGAACGCGCTCGTTGCGATTTCAGTTGGCAATACCCGCACGCAGATTGGTCGCTTCAACGATCTGCGGGGGGAGCTCGACGCGAGCGAGAGCATCCCCAACGACAAGGTCGACACGCTGCTTGAACGCATCGCCCACCACCTGCAAGAGGTGGAGGGCAGCGATGCAGTGGTGGCCATGGCCAGCGTGAATCGCTCGTTCTCCGATCCACTTCGCGCGCGAGCCGAGGGAAAGTTGGACATCGAGATTGGAGTGATCGGCGAGGACATCATGCCTGCCGTGGCGACCCGTGTTGATCCAGATGCCACCACTGGCGTCGACCGACTGCTCTGTGCGGCCGCTGCATACGCACGACTCAAGCAGGCCTGTGTTGTCATCGATGCGGGGACTGCCGTCACGGTCGACTTCGTCGATGGCGAGGGCACATTTCACGGCGGTGCCATCGCGCCTGGCGCCGCGATGCAGCTTCGCGCGCTGCATGAACACACCGACGCGCTTCCAGAGATCGGCTTCGAGCCGCCCCCCGACGAGCCATTCGGTCGCAACACACGCGACGCGATGCTTCAGGGCGTTTTCC
The DNA here is from genome assembly GCA_046080505.1 of Planctomycetota bacterium. Lineage (GTDB taxonomy): Bacteria > Planctomycetota > Phycisphaerae > Phycisphaerales > SM1A02 > F1-60-MAGs104. Next base: position 9,151 of record JBJTUC010000022.1, on the reverse strand, counting down.
ACGGCATCCGTGGGCTCGCACAGCGGCTCATTGAACGGTACGCCGACGCTCAAGGTGCGTTCCCCATGGTGGTGGTCACCGGCGGCGATGCGCAGACCATCTTCGAGCACGAGGACTTCGTGGACCGCATCGTGCCCGACCTGCTGCTGCTTGGCATCGCCTCTTCTGTTGCTGCAGCAGGTGTGGATGAACCAGCCACGGATGATTGATGGCGCAGTGGCCGCAACGGGGTTGCCACCCATGCACGGCGTTCGCCTGCACTGGGAAACTGCGCACGCTGTCGGAGCGATTGCGATTGCACGACTGCACGCGTCTGATGCCGCTGCCCTTGATCGCGCGCTTGGTGCGCTCACTGGCCTGAGTTCCAGTGGTTGTGCTCACGCTGCCATCTCGATCGGCGCTGTTGTTCACCGCACGCTTGCGGAGATCGATGACGGCATCATCGCACGCGTGAGCCCTTGCAGTGCCTGGGTCATGCCGCATGGGGGCCCCTATTCATGCGCGTGCCTGCGAGCGTGGATGCTGGCGCGCGGCGCGTCGATCGATGAGAACCCAAAGCCGCGCGACATGTTTCCAGAAGCGGCGGACGACACGGAGGCCGCGGCACTCCGTCTGCTCGCGCGCGCCGCGAGCGAGCGGGCCGTACCGCTGCTGCTTGCGCAGTCAACGCGCCGCCGACGGGTCGGCCGCGCGTGGCGACCGTCGACTGCAGATCAGGCGCGTTCGCAGCGTCTGATGCATTTGATTGATCCGCCCTGCATCGTCGCGGTTGGTCAAGCGAATGTCGGCAAGTCATCGCTGCTGAACGCTCTCGCGGGTCGCTGCGTGGCAATCGCATTCGACGCGGCAGGCACCACGCGCGATGCGGTAGCCGCACAACTCACGCTCGACGGGCTTGTCGCGGACTGGTTCGACACGCCTGGCATCCGCGACGATGCCGATGCGGTGGAACGCGCTGCGCACGCGTTGCTCCTGCCACTGCGCGCGCGCGCGCATCTGCTGATTGAAGTATCCGCGCCAGGCAGACCATGCCCGCCCCTCGGCACCAGCGAACGCGCCACGCCACGACTGCGCGTCTGCACGCACGCAGACTGCGATGTCGCGCGCGAATCACCTGAGTCGCGGGCCGCCGATGTGTGCGTCAGTTGTACGGAGCGAATCGGACTCGATGCGCTTGCCGTCGCCGTGCGTCGAGCGCTCATCCCCGATGGGGATCTCCGTTGCAACGATCCTTGGGTGTTTCAGCCAGCAGCGCCACCACCGAACCCGCTCGGAACGCCCACGCACGAATAGCCGCCATCGACATACACCACCTGGCCCGTGATGCCAGACGAGAGCGGCGACAGAAGGAAGAGGCACGCCTCGCCCACCTCTTCGGCGCTGATGTTCCGCCGCAGCGGTGCGGTGCGCTCGATCCAGCCGAGAATGTCATTGAACCCACCCACCGCCATCGCGCTCATCGTGCGTACTGGACCAGCGGAGACGGAGTTCACACGAATGTTCTTCGGACCGAGGTCCGCCGCGAGGTAGCGCGTGCTCGCCTCAAGCGCCGCCTTCGCGACACCCATCACGTTGTACGCCGCAACAGCACGCTCGGCGCCGAGGTAACTGAGCGACACCATCGCGCCGCCCGCAGTCATCAGTGGCGCCGCACGCTGTGCCATCGCCACATAGGTGTACGCCGACAGATCGCACGCCTGCGTAAAGACGCCGCGCGGCGTTCCAGTGAACTTGCCTTCCTTCAGCCACTCTTTGTCGCAGTAGGCGATGCAGTGCACCAGGAAATCGATCGTGCCGAACTCCGACGCGACCCGCGTAAAGACCGCGTCGAGTTGTTCGTCGCTGCCCGCATCAAGTGGCATCAGCCACGGGTCGGTCACGCCGCTCTCTTCCAGCGCGCGGCGCGTTCGCCGCTCGCTCTTCTCGCCCGGCAGATGCGTAAAGAGGCAGTGCGCGCCCTCGCGCTTCAGCGCCTGCGTGATGGCCGTTGCGATCGAGTGCTCATTGGCCACGCCAATCACGAGGCCGCGTTTTCCCTGCATGGAACCCATGCCTTTGGAGAGTACGGGAAAGCGTGCTGCGCTGCGCAGACATCATGCCGTTCGGCGTGTCGCGTCGGCACGAGGGCGCACAGCCCCACGGCCCTCGCACTCACTCGAACGCACGCGGTTGGACTCGAACCAACGACCCTCGGTTTCGAAGACCGATGCTCTATCCAACTGAGCTACGCATGCGGGTCACGACGGAGGATACATCGGCGGCCGAAACCCCGATGCACTTCACTCGGCCACGGACTCGCACTCGTCGAGCATGCCGTTTCCATTGCGGTCTTTGGCAAGCTCAAGACGGATTTCGCAGCGATCGGGGATGCCATTGCCATTGCAGTCGCGCACCCAGCCAGCGGCGATTTCGCATGCATCCACCAAACCATTCTCGTTGCAGTCGGGATCGGCTGAGTCGGGAACCCCGTTGCCGTCACAGTCCGACACGCTGCCATCAGCGATCTCCTGCGCATCGTCGATCGCATTTCGGTTGCGGTCAGGGAAGCACTCGCCGAGGAATGTCACGCCAGCGCGACTGATCGACGCACCCAGGTTGGGCGAGAGGTTGTCGCCACACACGAGCGATGTGTCGAGTTGCACCTTGGCATCGCGCCCATCCACGCTCCACGCCTCGGCGCTTCGGTTCGCGGTGAAACGGCAGGCGTGAAGCGATGCATCGCCACCCGCGACGAACACGCCGCCGCCCGATCCAGCCGATGCATTGCGTTCGATCGATGCATCGAGCGCAAGCAGCGAACTCTCCGCCGCGTAGATTCCGCCTCCCCACGCACCGCTGCGTGTGGTGTTGCCGCTGACGGTCACCTCCACGAGCGTCATGGTGCCATTCGATGTGTAAATCCCGCCGCCGAAGGTGCGCGCGGTGTTGCCGCGCACCACGCAGCCGACGAGGGTCAGATTCCCCGTTTCGTTGCGCAGTCCGCCGCCCGCAAAGTCGGCGCCGTTGCGCTCAAAGAGGCAGGAGAAAAACTCGCTTTTGCCGCTCTGGTGCACCACACCGCCCCCTTCATTCCCGTTGAACGCGCATCGCCGCGCAGTGATGTCCGCGCGGTCCACGAGAAGTCCGACGCCGTTCGTGCCTGCTGCACCAAACAGCAAGAGGTTGTCGATCTCCGTTCCACATGCGGCAAGACCCTCGATCGTGAGGACGGGCGTGTCCGCCCGCTCGCCCTGCAGCCACACCGTTGGTGCGGCTGCATCGCCCTCACCGCGAAGCGTGATCCACTTGTCGCGGATCTTCCAGTTTCCCTTGTAAGTCCCTGGCGCAACGAGCACGGTGGATCCGGTCGCCGCCGCATCGATTGCGGACTGCAGATCACTGAAATCCGTTGGAACGCGCAGCGTTCCATGGACGGATGCGGGCGTGACCACCGCTGTCAAGTCCGCCGAGAGATCGGGGTTCGCGGAAGTGCGCTTTGTCCAGACGCCGTGCGCAAACGACGCCGCGGCAAATCCGCCGCAAGCCAGGAGGGCCACCTTCATCGAACGCCTTCCTCCCTGTCCGCCCCTTGCCTTCATGCTGCGTTCCATGTGGTGGATCCTCCTGACCTGCGTTGCCCTCGAACAGCCTTCCCAACAGTCGTTTTCCCTGCGCTCAGATGCAACTCAGAGAAGACGGAATCATGAAACATGCCGCTGGCGTCGGCGGGTTGGGGCCACCACTTCTGCCGAACATGTGATTTTCTGCGACTTTGAGAGGGATTGCCGCAGCTCGGTCACTACGGCGTGCGTTCTGCAGCGGCTACCCTGCGATTATGGGCACGCGCTGCCTTCTCTCAGCTGTTGCAACTCTGCTCTGCGCCGCCGTGCAGATCAGTTGCAGTGGGGCAGAACGCCCCCCACAGATGGCGCTGCCGCAGGAGATCCACGCATCGGATCTTGTGCGCTGGTTCGACGATGCGGATGTTCCGCGGACGAGCGTGGACTGGGCGGAGATTGATCGCCTCCACGATGTGCATCTTGCACAAATCCTTCGCGTGCGAACGACAGCAGCCCGGGCGCTGCGCGATATAGCGCCGTGCACATACCAATTCAATGATGTGGAGTGGCCTCGGCTCATGCCAGAGCAGTGCCGCGCTGCCGCGTCTGTGCAGGCACGTCTGATCGCAGAGAGTCGGGCACTGGAAGAGGAGTTTCTGTTCTCGCTGCGCTCGGTGCAGGGAGTGGACTCGCCGGTACCCGCGATGCTCGTCGCTCGCCGTGGAATCGAGCGAATCCACCAACTTGCACGTGCCAGTCACACCGTTGGCGTTCTCTACCCGGCTGCAAGCGAGGATCCCCTGACGCGGCTCGCGCACGAACTTCGCCGCGCCGCTGCTGATGGCAGTGCGCGTCCATCGACGATGGACCTCTGCACTGCGTTCACGGAGATTGCGATGCGTCTACAGCCGTCGGCTGAACGCTGGTGGCAGGCCGTCAGCGCATTCGGCATGGCAGCAGCATTGGAGTACGAGCGTCAAAGCGCCCTCTCCGACCGTCAGCAGCAGGCACAGAGCGTCGACGAAGATGGACAGACCCAGCAACCCGGCGCGGTGGATGCCGATCTGCCCCCGCTCGCGGATACGACCGAGCAGGCAACGGAACGCGCCATCGACAGGTTTCTCGACCTTCAGCGCAGTGCCGCCGACGCCCTCGACTCGCAATCGAACAGGCTCCCCTCCTCCGCGAGGATCACCACCACAGAGGCTCTGATCGACGATGCGTTGAAGGTCGTTCAGCCAAATGTGCTGATCGCGATCCGAGTGGGTAGCGAACATCCCATGTGCAGCGCATCCATGCGCACGGCACTCCGAGAGATTCGTGCGCGCGTCCACACCGCGCAACGTGGTGCCGAGCGCGTCGGCTCGCTGCGCGGCACGCTCGAGCGCGCCTCGCTGTCACTCACCGCCGCAGTCAAGGGCAACGAGGAGGTTGCAAAAGCCGTTGCGTTCGCGCTTCAGCATGGCAGAGCGCCGGATCCACCGGAGACTGCGCAGACGCAGTCCGATGAAGCAGAGGAAGAATCTCGACTGAGCGTCTGGCGCGATCTCGGCGCTCTGCCGCACCGGGTCGATACGAATCGAGTGTGTGCCATCGGTCGTGCCGCAGGGCTCGACATGGAAACGTGCCTCGCAATCGCTGCGACTGCCGATGCGCGCTATCGCGCTTTGGAAAAGGAGATGTCTGCGCAAGTGGAAGCAGGCGAATCGCAAGCGATGAAGGGCGGTCGCGGCGACGACGATGAGGACCTGCCTCGGAAGGCGCGTGAAGCCGTTCAGACATACTTCAGCCATCTGCAGGCAGCGCGAAGTCTCGTAGCGGATGCGGACACTGCACTGCTCGAGGACATCCGTCTTCGTTGTGCACTGCAGGGACTCCCCGCCCGACCCGCGACCATGCTGCTCGAGGCGCTTCGCAGCTCGTGCGCGCCGAGTCAACAGTCGATACGCCGCCGAACCGGGGGAGGATGGTTCCGTTTCCACGTGCTCTTCGACACATTGCCCTCGGGGTGCGCTGCGCTACTGGTCATCGACGATGAATTGCCACAACACACGCGGGAGCTGCTCGCGGGGATGGTGGCGCTGCACTGGGATCAGCTGCTTCCAGCCATGCGCGAGACATCCGCGGCGCGCGAGCAGGCACTGCGAGACATGATGCTGCTCATGCTCATCGAAAGAAGTGACAGGAGCCCCGAGGTGCGCGCGGCACTTCCCGGCATACTGGGCCGCTACCGCAGCACGGAAGCTGTGTGGGAGCGGGTCGAGGACCGCATCATGGACGAGGTCTGCAGTTCGCTCTCCGATGATGCCGATTCGCGCGCGCTCCGCGCTGTGCGAGCGAGCCGGCGTTTCCCTGAGATGTTTGTTGCGAGTTGCACCCCGATTGGGAGGGACTTCGAGAACGCACGAGCGCTTGCCGACCGACTGCCCGATGCCGCCTTCGATGCGATCAGCCCGAAGCTCGATGCACTCGACGGCGAAGTGGTGGCTGCCGTGCGTGCAGCGCTGACCGCACTTCCCACGAGCGCTCCCGACGACAAGACGATTGGGGCACTCGTGACGGAGCATCCTGAGTTGCGTTCACTCTCGATGCGCCGTGTGAACGCCGCCGTGCGAGCCGCACGCGATGCAGGACTCGAGATCCCGTCGTCAGCTGCGCCTTGAGTCAGCGCATCGTGTCCGCGCGCTTCGCATCCGCCGGCACCTTCTTCATGATGAAGAGATAGTTGAACCCGCGCAGGAAGAAGTTTCCCTCCTCTGCAGCGCGCCGCCAGTTGCCCTTGCCGAGCGAGGCGTTGTGCCGCACAACGCAGATGATGTCCACGGGCTGAAACCGCTTGCGAAGGCGATCAAAGAGCTCGAAGCCGATCGGCATGAAGACCCCGCCCCCGCCGCCCGCAGCGCCGCGCCGCTTGCGCCACGAGTCGCTCACATACAGCGCCATGTAACGCCGCGGCTTCAGGACGCGGTCGATCTGCTCGATCACGCGCTCCATCGCGCGGTAGTACGCCGTCCCTCCATCCTCGCCCGACGCATCAAGCTTGCCGATGCAGCGCGGATCGTCGGAGTAATCGACATGCGTCGAGTAAGGCGGATCCACGAACACGAAATCGACCGTCGCATCCCCTTGCGGAATCTCGCGCGCGTCGGCAGCGCGAATGTCGGAGCGCGAAGGCACCAAATCGAATCCGACCCCCGTTCGCCCAAGATCGGCGCAGACATCAAGCGTGGTGCCGCTGCCGCACATCGGATCGAGCACCAGATCACCCTCGCGCGTGTACCGCTGCAACAACTGCCAGATCACCCAGGATGGCGTCGCACCGACATACGCCTTGTCGCCCTGCATGCGCGATCCATCCGCCGTTGTGTAGTGCTGGCTCGGATACTCCCAGAGCGTCGTCGGCGCAATCCGAAGCGGAGGGCGATTCATGGTGTCGGCATCGCTGCCGTCGCGCCACTGGGCGTCCCGACTGGTGCGCTCCAGAGCACTCCCGCCGAAGGCGTGCGCCCCGACTCGATCGTCCCGACCTGCACCAGCTCGCGCTCGAGTTGCTGCCAGCGTTCAAGCCGCATCGAACCGATCGGCGCACCATCCGCAGGAACGATCAGCGGACGCTCCATCTCCGCCGCGATGTTCATCGCCTCAAGCGACATCGACGGATTCAGCGCGGCGATGCCCGGGTTGTACTTCGACGCATCCGCGAAGTAACGCCGCCATCCCTCACTCGTCGCGCGTACGAACGCCTCCACCATCTCTGGACGCTTCGCAGCTGACGCGGCGCTTGTGGCAAGCACTGCCGCATAGGGATTGAACACGGTCGCCACTGACAACACGCGCGTGGGCACGCCACGAAGCCGACACTCGACGGGCTCCGCGGTGATGAAGCACTGTTGCACCGCATCCTTCGACGCGAGGAATCCCGCGAGCGCTCCGGTGTACGGCACCAATTTCAGATCCTTGCCGCCGTACTTCGCGTTGAGCAGCCTGACATAGGGAGGATTCGCATCGACAGCCACCGTGGATGCGCTCATCCACAGCTGTTCGATGGTTGTGATGGGATTCGACTCGTGCAGCAGGAACCCCGTGGGGTTGTCCTGAAAGATCGCAAAGACTGCGACAAGATCGCCACCTCGGTCGCGCAGCGTGAGAACATCCTCCGCGGTCATCACGCCGAAGTCCGCCTGCCCGCTCGCCACGAGTTGCGCGACGGGCACCTGCGAGCCGCCCTTGCGAATGTCCACATCGAGTCCCGCTGCGGTGTACAGACCATCCTGCTGCGCTGCGAATATGCCACCAAACTCAGGCTCGGGCACCCAATTCAACTGAACGCGCACCATCGTTCGCGCGGGGGCCGAGGCGCCATCCTTGGATCCATCGCAGCCTGCATGCAGGCAGAGAAACGTCACCGCCACCACCATCGCACTTCGCCACATCACCGTCGATCCTCCGATTCGTTGACTGCCGACGCATGCCAGCGGCGCACGAGGAGCCAGCCCACGAGACTGACCGCACCGAACAACGCGAATCCCACCACCGTGGTGAGCGCGACCGCGGCGAACACGAGGTCCGTTCTCGCATCCCGCATCGCGGCTTGAATCACGATACCGAGCGGCGCCCGTGTGCCGCCGTAGCCAGAAACGAACTCGCCGACCACCGCACCGATCACCGCGAGCCCTGCGGCGATGCGAAGTCCAGTCACAGTTGCAGGCACCGACCACGGGAAGTCCAACTTCCACCAACGGCGCAGCGCAGACGCTCCGTACAACTTGAGGAGTTCCCGAAGACCTGGGTCAACCGATGCCTGCCCATCGATCGTTGCCGCAAGCACAGGAAAGAGAGCCACAATCGCGGCGGACAGGATTGCCATCGGCAAGCCGTTGTCGACCCACAGTTGCAGGAGCGGCGCCACAGCGACAACAGGCACCATTTGCAGAACAGTTGCAAGCGGATAGAGGGAGCGCCGCAGCAGCGGAATCAGCGCGATAACGCTGCCGAGCAGGATTCCCGCCACCGCTGCACAGGTGAAGCCGACTGCCGCACCGAGCGCCGTTCGCCCCATAGCCGCCGCAAGCATGTCACGGCTCTCCCACATCGCGCGCGCAATCGCTGTGGGAGCCGGAAGCAGATACGGCGCGACTCCGGACATCATCACCCCGATCTGCCAGGTGCCAAGCACGATCGCCACACCCAGCAGCGGCCACGCGATCGCACGGACGCCAGCGGCTGGCGCGTTCATGCCGCCTCCTCACCCGATGCGGCACCGGACGCGGTGGCCAGCAGACGCATGCAATGTTCCACCTCGCCGATGAACGCCACACCGCCACGCTCACGCGCGGCGCGATCCACTCGAACGACATGATCCGCATGCACGCGACCGCGTGCCATCACGACGACACGGTCGGCGAGCCACACCGCTTCGCTGACCGAATGAGTCACCAGCATCGTCGTGGCGCCACACACACGCCATGTGCGAAGAATCTCCGCATCAAGCTGCATGCGTGTGAACTCATCGACCGCGCTGCACGGCTCGTCGAGCAGCAGCACCTGGGGCTTCGTCACGAGTGCGCGCGCGAGCGCCACGCGCATGCGCATCCCACCCGACAACTGCGAAG
>JBJTUC010000021.1:0-8520 GCA_046080505.1 Planctomycetota bacterium | reverse complement strand
CACCGCGTAGCTCGACTGGTACTCGACGCCCCCCGCGGGCGCGTCGCCGAGGAACACCTGCACCATGTAGGCGGTCATCGTCTGCACCTGCGCCGCGGGATCGACCGTGAGTTGTGCGACACCGCCGCCTGCCGCGAGCGCGACGATCATTGTTTCGCCGATCGCGCGCGTGATCGCTAGGAGGAACGAGGCAACGATGCCGGAAAGCGCCGCGGGGATCACGACGCGAAGAATCGTTTCTGCCTTCGTCGATCCAAGTGCGAGCGAACCATCGCGCAGGGATTGAGGAACGGCGCGCAGCGCATCCTCAGCGAGTGAACTGACGATCGGCAGGATCATGATCCCGACCGCGATGCCTGCACTCATCGCACTGTGCGTTCCGAATGAGCCTGAGATCGGCTGCAGCAGACTCGGCGTGATGAATGTGAGCGCGAAAAAGCCGTACACCACGGTGGGGATGCCAGCAAGAATCTCGAGCAATGACTTGAGCACGCTTCGGACGCGCTGTGGCGCGTACTCGCTGAGATAGACCGCGGTCAGGAGCCCAAGCGGCAACGCGATCAAGGCGGCGATGGCAGTCACGAGCAGCGTTCCAGACACCAAGGATGCCACGCCGAATCGCGGAGGGTTGCTCAGCAGAGGACTCCATACCGAGTCGCCGAGGAAGTCCGCGACAGGCACGAGAAGCTGCCCATCGGTACCCCGCATGGTGAAGAAGCCCCACGTCTCGCGGACCAGAATCACGACAATGGCGAGTGTGGTGACAACGCTTAGCAGCGTGAGGAGGACGAGGGTGCTCTCGATGAGCCGCTCCAGAATCGCGCGCAGCCGCACGCGAGCGGGGCGCGCGCGTGGACTGATGAACGGCGTGGATGCTGGGAGCGAAGTCATGGGAGCAGCGGAGAATGGATAGTGCGGAGTCCGCACCTCGTCGTGCTGTGTGGTCTCGACGATGCAGCCATCACTTGTAGATCTTCGCGAAGGTGCCCTCGACCCTCTGTCCATCCTTCACGAATTGTGTGCCCGTGCGGCGCGCGGCCCAGTTCGCCGATGCCTTGGCAAGTTGATCCTTTGTCAGCGGCAGATAGCCAACTTCCGTGGCCAGGTCCGAGACATTGGAAAGGTAGAAGTCGAGGTACGCGGCGACTTCCGGGCGCGCAGCGTCCTTGGCGTTCACGTAGAGAAAGAGCGGTCGCGCAAGCGGGTAGGTCTCGTCGAGCACGGTGGCGGCGGTGGGGGTGACTGGAGTTCCTGCAGAGCCGATGACCGGCACGGATCGCAGGCGGCTCCGATTCTCCTCGTAGAAGGCAATGCCAAAGAAGCCGATGGCATCCACATCGCCCGCGACGCCGAGCACCAACACATTGTCGTCCTCGCTGACACTGATGTCCGTGCGAATCTTTCCTTCCTTCCCCATCACTGTTTCCTTGAAGTAGTCGAACGTCCCCGAATCCGTACCGGGCGAGTACCGCTTGATCGTGCGGTCTGGCCACGACGGATCGACCTCCTTCCAAGTACGCGGTCCGCCCTCGGAGAAGATGCTGCGCGCCTGCTCGATCGAGATGGACTTCATCCAATCGTTCTTGGGATGTACGACGAAGCAAAGCGTGTCGATCGCAATCGGGACTTCAATGAAGTCGATCTTGGCTGCCGTTGCGAGGCTGAGTTCGCTCGGTGCGATGGGGCGCGATGCATCGGAGATTGCGGTCTCGCCATGACAGAAGCGTTTGAACCCGCCACCTGTACCCGAGACGCCCACGGTGACATTCACCTTCGGTGCGACCTTCGCGAACTCCTCTGTGACAGCCTCCGTGAGCGGAAACACGGTGGAAGATCCATCGATCCGTACTGAGCCGCGCAGGGACTTCAGATCGGGCGGCGACTGTGAAAACCCGTTCGCGGCCGTGAACAGAGCTGCGGCCGCTGTGGCAATGGCGGCCAGTGGCAATGGCGCAAAAACCTTCATGGGAGAATGCTCTTCGATTGGCGTGAAAGAATTGTTCAGGTTCCGTTCATTTGGCGGAAGCCGCGCGGTATTCGCAGCGTAAACACGGTTCCACCACCCCTTGGACAGTCGACCGATGCGGACCCGCCGTGCACCATGGCGATGTGCTTCACGATGGCGAGGCCAAGCCCGGTACCGCCCGCCTCGCGGCTCCGCGCGGCATCCACTCGGTAGAAGCGCTCAAAGAGGCGGGGGAGGTGTTCCTCGGCAACGCCAGGACCCTCGTCGCGCACATCGACTTCCGCGAACCCATTGGCGAGATCGCCAGCGATCTCAACGGTGGTTCCCTCGGGTGAATACTTCAGCGCGTTGGACAGCAAGTTCATCACGGCTTGTGACAGCAGACTCGCGTTGATGGTGGCGTGCAGGTCCTCGGGAACGCTGTTGCGAACGGTCATGCCGCGCGCCTGCGCCATGAGTGCTACCTGCGAGCATGCGTCTTCCACCACGCTGCGCAGAGGGGTCTGCGCAAAGTCTAGATGTGTGGCGACGCGCGGCTGATCGAGGAATGCAAGCAGCAGAATGTCCTCGATGAGTGTCGAAAGGCGGATGGTGCTGCGGTGGATCACACCGAGGAAGTGGCGCACCTGCTCAGGGTCATCAGTGCCAATATCGAGCAGCGTTTCCACATATCCCTTGATGTTGGTGATGGGAGTTCGCAGTTCATGAGACACATTCGCCGCAAAGTCCGCGCGGACATTCTCCAGTCGGCGAAGACGCGTGACATCATCGAGGGCCAGCAGCACGCCGCCACTGGGCGATCCACTGAGCGGTTCGCCTGCCACCATCAGCGACTCGGCACCTGCACCTGTGAGCCGAACTTCCGCCGTGATGGGCTCGACTGAAACGGCAGCGCGTTCGGCGAATGCGAGCAGTTCCGGCTGGCGGATCACTTCAGCAAGCAGGCGCCCGCGGTAGTCGGTGGTCTGCAGTCCGAGCATCCGCTCGGCAATCTCGTTGGCGCTACGGACACGAAGTTGGCCGTCGAGTGCAACAAGCCCGGTCTGAATCGCGCTCAGCAGCGTCTGGAGATCGTCACGCTCCATTTCGGCACGGGCGAGTGCCTCCGCATAGCCGCGCTGCGCACGCCCGATGCCGCGCTGGAGTCGCAGTGTCCCCTCGTGGCGTGAGTCGGGCAGCGAGGCACCGAGTTCTCCATCACCGATGCGAGCGAGCAGCCCATAGAGCGTCATGACGCGCTCGCGCTCCATGCGCCGTGTGATCCAAGCGACGACTGCCGCCGTTGCCGCCATGCCTGCGCCCACAAGCGGAGCAGGACCGACTCCCGCCAGAACGCAGATGGTCAATGCCACGAACGCCGAAGCTGCAGCGATTCGGGAGGAGCGCCAGTGCGTTCCATCGGAAATGCGAGGCATCCCCCAACTTTACCCGCACTGCTTGGAGGCTCACTCGGCCGTGACCGCTTCGCCGTCCGCGAATCGGTAGCCGACGCCACGCACTGTTTCGATCGCCTCGCCCACTTCGCCGATCTTGCGGCGGATAGCGGTGATGTGCACATCGATCGTGCGCTGCGAGAGAACCGTCAGCGGTCCGTGGACCGCCGCGATGATCTGGTCACGAGTGCGCACAAAGCCAGGTTTGCGTGCAAGCATGTTGAGCATCTCGAACTCAGTGATGGTCAGGGAAATCTGCTTGCCGTTCACCGAGACTTGGTGGCGCTCCTTGTCGATCACCAGTTTGCCACCGCACCGCACGATCATCGAATCCGTGGATTGCTCGCGCAGCGGTGCTGACGTGCGACGCAAGGCATTGTGGATACGAGCCATCAGCACGCGAGGGCTGAACGGCTTCGTGACATAGTCGTCCGCACCAAGTTCGATGCCGTTGACGATGTCGTTTTCACTTCCGCGCGCGGAAAGCATCACGATCGGGACGCCGCACGTGTCGTCGCTCTCCTTCATGCGCTTGCAGACCTCGAGTCCGTCAAGATCTGGAAGCATCAGGTCGAGAACCATGAGTTTCGGCGGCGCTTGGCGCGCCAACTCGAGCGCGCGACGACCCGAGCGCGTGACGGCGCATTCGAACCCTTCGCGCTGCAGGTGAAAGCGCACCAGTTCGGCGATCTCCTGCTCATCCTCGACGATCAATGCTGTGTTCTTGGCACTCATGGCAACGCCCGTATTATCGCGCCCCTTGATCACACTTCGCGGTAGTGCCATGTGAAGATTGGGTGAAGGTCGACGCGCTGCAGCGCAGCAGGATGCCATCTTGGCCCGCCCCAAAGGTCCTGCCGGTTACGGCTGGCAGCGTGATTGGAACGCCATCCATGGCGAGTGCACCGAGAACCGCCATGGCGGTCGGCTCTCGCGCTTCTGGTCCAATCCCAAGAGCCTGCGTGGTTTGGATATGCGACCCGCTTGCTTGTTCGATGGCCGCCATCAGCGGCTGGTGGTGAACGCCCCCCCCGGCGGCAAAGACCTCGGGCGTCCTTGCATCGCGTTGGCTCGAGGGACCGCCGATCGTCCGACCGATGGCAGAACCCACAGCTGCCGCCGCGGTGGCAAGGGCATCTTCGCTTGGAAGATCGCGAAGGGCGATCGCCGCCTTCGCAACGACTTCGTCCGCGGTTCCAAGCGAACGACCCGACTGCGCCTGCGCGATGAGCATCGCCTCGAGTTCGCGCTGCACATCGAGCGAGGCGGTGCCACGCGAGGCGCGTTGGCCATCACGGTCGAAAGCCTCACCGATTCGCGTTCGCGCGAGATGATCGAGCAGTTGGTTGCACAGGCAGACATCGAAGCCGCGCACGCCGTCCACCCACTCGGTATCGCGCGCGCTCCCGCGTCCGAGCGGCGCACGCGGAAGTCGTGTGGCGTTGGCGAAGCCGCCAAGGTTCACAACCACGCGCGCACGGCGTGGCGATCGGAAGAGCATCCAGTCCGCGAGCGGCGTAATGGGCGCGCCTTGACCGCCGAGCGCAAGATCGCGTGCGCGCAAGTCGAAGAGCACAGGGCAGCCGAGCTCGGTCATCAGCGGAGTCGGATTGATCCACTGCAGACTCGTGGGTGGCGCGTGAAAGAGTGTCTGTCCGTGCACGACGACCAGGGTCGGTGAACCATGTTGCGCCTCGAGTTCGCGAAAGGCGGGGAGGTGGGCGAGCGCGAGTTCGCGTGCGAGGCGCGCCAAGTCGGCGGCGGTCGTCGGCTCCTGTCGCTGGACGGCGCGTAGGCGGTCGCGCAGCGCGCCAAGCGGCGCCGCGGCCGTGCCGAGCAGCGCGACGCGTGCGCGGAGCCCGCGTCCAACGATGTGCACTGCCGCGGCATCGACAGCATCGATGCTCGTGCCTGTCATCGCACCGAAGATGAGTCGCGGTCTGCGCGGCGGCATCCGTGCAGTATCGCAGTTGCTAGACTCGGATGCCAATGAGCAAGAGAATCTTGGTGACGGGTGGGGCGGGTTTTCTCGGTTCCCACCTGTGTGAACGACTGCTCGCGGAGGGGCACGATGTGGTCTGCCTCGACAACCTGTTCACCAGTCAGAAGCTGAACATCGAGCACATGATCGGGCAGCCGCACTTTGAGTTTGTGCGCCACGATGTCACCGAGAGTTTCAAGTTCGAAGTCGACGAGATTTACAACCTCGCTTGCCCCGCCGCGCCGGGGCATTACCAGCACAACCCGATCAAGACGCTGAAGACGAGTGTGATGGGCACCATGCACGCGCTTGGGTTGGCGAAGCGACTTCGCGCGAAGGTGCTGCAGGCATCGACAAGCGAGGTGTATGGCGATCCTGATGTGCATCCGCAGCCCGAGGACTACCGAGGGAACGTGAATCCCATTGGACCGCGCTCGTGTTACGACGAGGGAAAGCGCGCTGCCGAGACATTGATGTTCGACTATTGGCGCGTCAACAAAGTCCGTATCAAGGTTGTTCGCATCTTCAACACATACGGGCCGCGCATGCATCCCTTCGATGGTCGGGTGGTCAGCAATTTCATTCGTCAGGCGATTCGTGGTGAACCGCTCACGCTGTATGGCGATGGCATGCAGACGCGGTCATTTTGTTACGTCGACGATTTGGTGGACGGTCTCATGCGGGCGATGGCAACCGAGGATGATTTCACTGGACCCGTGAATCTCGGCAATCCGGAGGAGTTCACCATCCGCGAATTGGCGGAGCGGGTTGTGAAAGCTGTCGGGGGCTCGGCGCGGATTGAACAGGCTCGTCCGCTTCCACAGGATGATCCGGCGCAGCGCTGCCCAGACATCACTCTGGCAAGGCGGGTGCTCGGGTGGGAGCCGCGCGTGAAGCTCGCCGAGGGGCTGCCGCGGACAGTGGAGTGGTTCAAGAGCGTTGATATGACGCAGTTCCGCGCGCCCACGCCGAACTATTGAGCGGTCTGTGCTTTGGTGCGGTTGACCATCCGTGGCACAGGTAGTGGCCTGTTCCTTTAGATCCTGGTCCAAGCGCTTGA
Source organism: Planctomycetota bacterium (assembly GCA_046080505.1). Classification (GTDB taxonomy): domain Bacteria; phylum Planctomycetota; class Phycisphaerae; order Phycisphaerales; family SM1A02; genus F1-60-MAGs104. Next base: position 2,080 of record JBJTUC010000021.1, on the reverse strand, counting down.
AGTGGGCAACTTGGCTCGGCTTGCTTCTGGCGCGAAGAACTGCAGAAGGCCGCACTTTGCACAGCAAACAACATCAAGCTTTGGGGTCGTCCACCACTTGGTGGAGAGTTGAGGGAGGTAGTTCGGCGCGTAACCGCCGCCTGAACTCACCTTGGTGATGTAACGGTCAGTGCTGCCGCAGCTTGGGCAGATGCGCGGGATGATTGGCAGGGGGGTCATCGATGCCATAGAGTAAGGATGGCGCCGTGGGAGTCGGTGTTGACGGGAGAAAAACGGGGCACTTTGGGGGGCGGCCGGTTGCAGGCTGTTAGCGTGCTTCGAGGAAAAGGCCCGCAAGAAATAGACCCGAAAAAAATACGAACAAATCGTTGACGGATGCCGATAGGACCTATACCGTACAGATACCAAACGAAGCAAGGATGCTCCTGGTCGAAGAATCGCGTGGATTCGAGACCTTGGGCGGAAATGAAGGAGTCAGTGGACAACATGATCGCAGCAGCACCAAATGGAGTTCAGGGAAACAAGTCGCAGTCGGGAAGCGCGCCAATCGCCGCAGCCGGGGCGGGAGGGGCCGGGGCGGCAACGAAGTCGCCAACACCGCGCGCAGGTCTTGGCGCGCCGGCGCGAGGCAGTGTGGATACAACTGCAGCGATGCCCGCAACAACACAGTCCACCCCATCGTCGCAGTCATCCGCTGGTTCGCCAACTGGAAAGTCGAGCGCGAAGGAGCCAGCCGCTGCAGCCGCACCGGCAAATGCTGCAAAGGTTCGTGCGCTCGAAACTGCGGTTGGTCATATCGAGAAGACCTTTGGCAAAGGGTCGATCATGCGGTTTGTCGGTGACAACCTCCCCGATATCCAAGGGATCAGCACTGGTGCACTGAGCCTCGACATTGCACTTGGCGGAAAGGGTTTGCCCAAAGGCCGCATCGTGGAGATCTTTGGCCCAGAGTCCTCTGGCAAGACCACGCTCGCACTGACAGTCATCGCGAATGCTCAGAAGGGGGGAGGAAATGCGGCATTCATTGACGCAGAGCACGCGCTTGATCCGTCGTGGGCGAAGCGGCTTGGGGTCAAACTCGAGGACATGCTCATTTCCCAGCCTGACACGGGCGAGCAGGCGCTTGAAATCTGCGAACTGCTTGTCCGATCAAATGCAGTGGATGTGATCGTGGTCGACTCGGTTGCGGCGCTGATTCCTCGCGCTGAAATCGAGGGCGAAATGGGCGATAGTCATGTGGGCTTGCAGGCGCGCCTGATGAGCCAGGCGATGCGCAAGCTGACAGGAGCCATCGCCAAGAGTGATGTGATCGTGATCTTCATCAATCAGTTGCGTGAGAAGATTGGCGTCATGTTTGGCAGCCCAGAGACAACCACGGGCGGTCGTGCGCTCAAGTTCTATTCGTCTGTGCGTGTGGATATCCGCCGCATTGGTGCGATCAAGGATGGTGAGCAGAACGTGGGTAATCGGGTTCGCGCGAAGATCGTCAAGAACAAGATTGCCCCTCCATTCCGCGAAGCGGAGTTTGACATCATGTTCACTGAAGGCATCAGCACCTCAGGCGATCTGCTTGATGTCGCGGTGCTTCACGGCGTGTGCGAGAAGTCAGGAGCATGGTTCAGTTTCGGGCAGGTTCGCTTGGGTCAGGGGCGCGAGGCATCAAAGGCCTTCATCCGTGAGAACGCGGATCTTGCTGCAGAGATTCGATCCGCAGTGATCGCGAAGCTGGCCAGGGATCCGCACCCGCTAGCGGCTGCGAAGCGTGGAGCGGGCTCCAACGACGAGTAAACGAAGGCCAAGTTGCTTGCAGGAGGGTCGCCTTGACCTTCAAGTGCTGTGGTTCGCGCATCCCACATGATCTTCGTGAGGTGCGGCCGAGGCGTAGGTCGGTGGAGCAGTTCGCGGGACATGGCAGGAAACAGCAGGACGGGGATCACTCGGCGGAAAGGGCCGGCCGCCGAGTGGTCCACCGGGTGCACACCAAGCTGCACCATGATGCGCACCAAGCTGAACCATGGCGGCAACGATGCACCCCATGCGTCTCCCTGCTAGACTTTCGGTCCGCTGCGGGCGTGGCGGA